>DATIYQ010000266.1:0-28012 GCA_035517515.1 Binatia bacterium | reverse complement strand
GCGCGCGGCGGCGGCCACGTCTCCCACGGGCACCAGAAAGCCGTCCACGCCGTGCGTCACCACTTCCGGCACACCGCCCACGTTGGTGGCAATCACCGGCACTTCGCAGGCCATGGCTTCGAGCGCCGCCAGGCCGAAGGATTCCAGCGCGCTGGGCAGCAGGAAGACATCTGCCATCGGCAAAGCGTCGTAGATGCGGTCCTGCTTCCCGAGAAACAGCACGTCCTTCGCGACGCCCCGCTTCACGGCCAGCCATTCCGCGGCGCCGCGATCCGGGCCATCGCCCAGCATCACCAGTTTGGCCGGCATCTTCTCGCGCACCAGCGCGAAAATCTCCACCACGTCGGTCACACGTTTGACCGGCCGGAAGTTCGAGAGGTGCATCAGAATGGGCTGGCCCTGGGGCGCCCAGGCGGCGCGCTGCTCCGGATTGGCCGCGCGGCAGTATTGATCGCAGTTGACGAAATTGGTGATCACCTCAATGGGTTGAGTAATGCCAAACGTGTCCACAGTGGCGCGCCGCAGGTACTCAGAAACGCTGGTAATGCCGTCGCTCTGTTCGATGGAGAAGCGGGTGATCGGCAGATAGCTTCGGTCACTTCCCACCAGCGTGATGTCCGTGCCGTGCAGCGTAGTGATGAACGGCAGGCGGCGGGGCGCGGCCATCTGCCGCGCCAGCAGCGCGCTCACCGAATGGGGAATCGCGTAGTGCACGTGCAGCAGGTCCAGTTGCGCGCTCGAAGCCACTTCCGCCATTTTGACCGCCAGGGAGAGCGTATAGGGCTGATGGTCGAAGAGCGGGTAGGTGGAAATCTCCACCTCGTGAAAATGGACATGCTCGGTATCCGTCTTCAGGCGGATGGGCGGCGCGTAGCTGATGAAGTGCACGTCGTGGCCACGCGCGGCCAGTTCCATGCCCAGTTCCGTGGCCACGATTCCGGAGCCGCCGTAGGTGGGATAACAGGTGATGCCAATGCGCATGGGGTCGTGGCTGCTTTCCGGGTTCGTGCCCGGCGGTTGCGCCGCCGGCGAGCGCGATGCTAGATTCCCAACGCCTCTGCGGAACGAGCCGCGTGAGGCCAAGAGCGGCCGGGAGCGGCGGAACCCGGCCCCGGACAACGCGCACGAGCATCTTACCGCATGGCGTTAGACGCCCATGGAGGCTTTGAGGTGACACGGCTGGCAGGCAAAATCGCTTTCATCACCGGCGGAGGCACGGGCATCGGCCGGGCCTGCGCCATTGCGTTTGCTCAGGAGGGCGCGGGTGTGGCGCTGGCGGGCCGCCGCATCGAGCCGCTCGAGTCCGTGGCCCGGGAAGTTCGCGCCGCGGGAGGGCGGGCGCACGTTACGGCTTGCGACGTCACCGCGAGCGCGCAGGTGGAAGCGGCGCTCGCTTCCACCGAGAAGCATTTCGGCCGGCTCACCACGATTGTGAATAATGCCGGAGCCCTGCTGGTCGCCAACGCCGAGGGCACCTCCGAGGAAGATTGGGAACGCATCATCGACGCTAATCTGAAGAGCGCCTTTCTAGTCTCGCGCGCGGCGCTCCCGGTCCTGCGCCGCGCCGGGGGCGGCTCGATCATCAACATGTCCTCTTCGTCGTCCGGAATCGTCTCCATGAAGCAGCGCGTGGCCTATTCCTCCTCGAAGGCCGGGGTCATCGGCCTGACCCATGCCATGGCCATGGACCACGCGGAAGAGGGGATTCGGGTCAACGTGATTTGCCCGGCCATGGTGGAGACGGAAATGGTGCGGGACATTTACGCCTCGCACCCGAACCCGGAGGCCGCCCTGCGCGCGCGCCGCGCCACCATTCCCATGGGGCGCTTTGGGCGAGTGGAAGACGTGGCCTATCTGGCGGTGTATCTGGCCGCGGATGAATCTTCGTGGATGACCGGGGTGGTCCTGCCGCTCGATGGAGGCCTTACGGCCACCTGAAATGCGCCGCCCGATTCCAACGCACCTCGCCGAGCAGGTCCGCCAGGCGGAACAAGAACTGGCGCGGCGGCTGCGCAAAACCAATGTGCTCCGCTTCCTTGGCTTCCGGCTGATGGCCGCGGAGCCGGGCCGCGTGGTGATTTCATTCCGCGCCCGCGAGCACCACCTGCAGGTTCATCGCGTGGTTCACGGCGGGGTGATGGCCACACTGGCGGACACCGCGGGGGGCCTGGCCACATATATGTCGGTGGCGCCGGGGACGCGCGTGGCCACGGTGGAAATGAAGATCAATTTTCTCGAGGCCGTGGAGAAGGGAACGGTAACCGCGGAGGCACGGGTGATCCGCCCCGGACGGAATTTCTGCGTCGTGGACTGCGACGTGCGTGACGAGATGAGGCGGCTGGTGGCGAAAGCCCTGATGACTTTTGCGATCGGCCCCGCAGCCACGCCACAAGCGCAACTTGCTACAAACCATCGCAAGTCTCGCGGCTAGCGAGTATGCAATCCCGCTCGTTCCACGGATGCCGCCGATCCTGTGACCGCAGCTTTCCGGGAGCAGGGATGGCGGCCCGGGAGGGGCCTACTGCCCGTTGGTGCCGCCGGTGGAGAACTCTTCGCCTTCTTTGTAAAGGTACTTGATGGCGTGTTTGTAGATCAGCAGGTTGGGGCTGCCGGAGCGCGTCAGCTTGATGCAATCGCGGTCGTACCATTCCACCACGCCCCGCAGCATCTCCCCATCGTTCAGCACCACGGCCACCGGCGTGCGCGCCTGCATCTGCTTCACGTAGTAAAAGTTTTCGGCGCTGGTCTGGTCCGGCGGAGCCGGCTTCTTTCGCACCGGAGCGGGCTGCGGCATGACCGCGCGGGGCGCATAGGGCTGTTCCTTCATTTCGTTCAGTTGCGGGCGGAAGAGCTTTCGATTCACCATGATGATTCTCCTCGCAAAGCGGCTGAAACTCCTGCAGGGCGCAGGGTGTTCCCCCGGGCGGGTCCCCCTCCTATAGCTTCGATGCCTGCCGCGTGCTTCCGGTGTCCGAAAAAAATCGGGCTGCGGCGCTGCGGAACCGGAGCGGGCAGGCCTAGTGCCCGGCCAGGGCCGCGGCCATGCTGTCCAGGCCCAGCTGCCGGTTCGTATTGCGGCGAGCACCGCTGGATAGTGCGTCCAGGCGCCTCACAGCTCCCGCCGCCCAGTTGACGGGCAGGCGAGCCGCCAGTGCCTCGATTTCCCCTCGCAGGTCAGGGTTCCGAAATGCCTCGGCTGAAATGCCCGAAGTCGCGTCGAGCAGATCGTGAAGCAGATTGTAAAGCAGCTCCAGAAGATTTTCAAACGGCAGGTCGCTGCCCTTGGTGAGCTGAGCAGTCTGCTGGAAGAGTTCGGTGAAATCCCGGCCCGCGGCCATGCGTTGCACCAGACGCAGCACCTCGCGGCGCATGCGGGTGGATTCCTGCAGGTCCAGGCGCAGCGCGGCCCCGGGGCAGCCCGCGGAGAGCTGCGCGGCCAGACGCCGCTGTGCCTCGGGCATCTTGCCGTGCCGGCGCAGTACCGCCTCGACTTCATGCCCCGCGAGGGGCGCGAAAAAGAACTGCAGACAGCGCGAGCGGATAGTGGGCAGCAGGGCGTCCGGCTGAGTGGTCAGCAGAATCAACGTGGAAGTTTCCGGCGGCTCTTCGAGAATTTTCAGGAAGGCGTTGGAATGGGCCTCGGCCATAGTCTCCGCGCCCTCCAGCAGGAACAGTCTGCGCCGCGCCGCGGGTGCAAACTGCGCCGCGCGCTGCACCGCGCGCAGTTGTCCCAGCCGCAGCAGGGGACGAGCCACGGGATTACGCAGCCGCACCGGGTCCGGGGCCAGAAGCCACACGTCCGGATGGGTCTGCACGATCAACGGCACGCGTTCCACCGTGGCCGTGTCCGGACTGGCCCCGCGGGCCTCCAGGCCGCGCTCCATTAGAGGCGCGGGATCGGCCAACTCGCCGATTTTGAGGCAGGTGGCGCATTTGCCGCACGAATCCTTCCCATCCGGCGCGCGCCGTTCGCAATTCGCCGCCTGCGCGAAGAGCAGCGCCAGCGTGAATTTGCCGATGCCTCGCGGGCCGGCAAAGAGCAGCGCATGCGGCACGCGATCGCGCGCCAGCATCCCTTCGAGCGCGCCGGTGATCCTCCGGTTTCCGTAGTATTCGCTGAATGGCATTTCAGGCGTGGCCGGCCTTTTTCGGCCCCCGGCTCTCTCTGCGTCTCTGTGGTGGTCCCGGTTCTGCTCGCGCTTCAGTGCGTTTCGGGCCCCGCTGCTTCCAGCGCCTGCATGGCGCGGAATCGCGCCAGGCGCACATCGGTGGCCGCCAGCACCAGCGCGTGAATCTCGTCCGCCGAGCGCGGTTTGCCGGTGGCCGGCTCGATGCAATCAATGGTAATCCAGTTTTCGCCCCTGGCGAGCTGATCGTAAATCGCCGCGGCCGCAGCCAGGTGCTGCAGATTGCTCTCGTGCAGGTCGGCGTGCCCGTTGCCTGTGCGTTCCCGCGCGCGGTGCTGGGCCTCATCCGGCTCGATGCGGAGATAGAGCACCAGGTCTTCGGCCGGCAATTCGTAGGCGCCGTATTCCAGTTTGCGCAGCCAGTCCAGAAATGCCTCGCGCCGCTCGCGGGCCACGCGCGCTCCCTGGTGCGCCAGGTTCGAAGCCACGTAGCGGTCGAGCAGCAGCGTTTTCCCGGCGTTCAGCGCGCCGAGAATTCTTTCCCGCTGCTTCAGCCGGTCGCCCGCAAAGAGCATCGCTGAGAAGTGAGGGTCCACGTGATCCAGCGGGCCAAACTCGCCGCTCAGGTAGCGCTCCACCAGGCGCCCGAAAAACGTGGCGTAAACCGGAAAGCTGATGGACTCGCAAGGCAGGTTGCGCGCGGCAAGCGCGGCCGCCAGCCGCGTAATTTGCGTGTTCTTTCCCGCGCCGTCGATCCCCTCGAAGACGATCAGCATTCCCCGCCACATGGCTGTGGAGTGTAGCCCAGCCGGGTGCGGAGGGAAAGCGGGAGCAGGGAATCTGAACTCGACGGCCGGGAGTCGAGAGTTGAGAGGCTTTTGTGCAGTGGCTTATGTGGGCAGCGAGCTCAGCCCGGGCGTTCGCTTGTCGCCCTCTGTTACCATTCCACGGATGCAGCCGCCGGCCCCAACTTTTGCGACGAATCTTGCTGCGGTGCGCGAACGCATCGCTCGGGCCGCGCTCCGGGCCGGCCGCCGGCCGGAAGAGGTAACCCTGGTCGCCATCTCCAAGACATTTCCAGCTACGGCCATCCGCGCCGCCTGGGGAGTTGGCGTGCGCGATTTCGGTGAGAACCGGGTTCAGGAGTGGGAGTCGAAACGCCCCGAGGTCGCTGACCTCCATGCCACCTGGCACCTGGTGGGCCATCTGCAGAGCAACAAAGCCCGGCGTGCAGCCACTCTCTTCAACTGCGTGGATTCGCTCGACAGCATGGACCTCGCCCGCCGCCTGGACGCGGCCCTGGCGGAGCAGGGCGGTGCCACCGCGGGTAATAAGTTGCGCGTTCTGCTGGAGGCGCGTCTGGCGCCCGAGGAATCGAAAACCGGGGCGGACCCCGATGTGCTGGAATCGCTGGCCCGCGCGGTCCTGTCGCTCCCCAACCTGGAGCTGGCCGGACTGATGTGCATCCCGCCGTTCAGCGAAGATCCGGAGCTTGCACGCCCCTATTTCCGCCGGCTGCGCGAGCTGCGCGATCGCTTGCGGTCCGCCCTGGCGGAATCCGCGGAAGCGCGGGAGTTGGCCGGGCACCGCGGCATCTTGTTGCCGGTGCTTTCCATGGGCATGAGCCACGATTTTGAGGTGGCCATCGAAGAAGGCGCCACCGAAGTTCGCATCGGCACCGCCCTCTTCGGCCTTCGCACGGGCAGCCACGGTCCGTGAATTTCTTGCCGTCGCCACTGTGCTTGAGAGAATGATTCGCATGGGAGACCTGCACCTTCAAGCCCGCGACGGTGAGCTGATCTTCAGCGTGCGCGTGCAGCCGCGCTCCAGCCATGAGGCGATCGATGGAATTCGCGAGGGCGTGCTGCGCGTGCGCCTGACCGCGCCGCCGGTGGAAGGGCAGGCCAACGAGGCCCTGGTGCGGTTTCTTGCCGCTCGTTTACACCTGCCGAAATCGGCTGTTAGAATCCTCTCCGGTGAGCGAGGGCGATTGAAGCGCGTGGCGGCCCGCGGCACCACGGCTGCTGCGGTGGAATCGCTGGCCGCTGGCGGGGCCGGTTAGCCGGCGAAGCAGGAACCAGGCGCAGTCACGCATCACCCTCCGCCCGTTACGGCACGGCGTGCAAGGAAGGCTATTGTGAATCTGACCGCGATTCAAAAAGAACTCAGAGCGGAAGAGTTGGACGGCTGGCTCTTCTACGATCATCACCGCCGCGACCCGATTGCCGCTCGCATTCTGGGCTGCGGCAACGGCATGAACACCCGCCGGTGGTTTTACCTGATCCCGGCGCGCGGGGAGCCGCGCAAGCTGGTGCACCGCATCGAATCCGCGGCACTGGATCACCTGCCGGGGAAAAAGGTGGTGTATTCCAGCCACGACGAACTGGTGGGTGGGCTGGCGCGCGTGCTGGGGTCCGCGCGCACCGTGGCTATGCAGTATTCACCGCGCAACGATATTTTCTACGTCTCCATGGTGGATGCCGGCACCGTAGAACTGGTGCGCAGCCTGAAACGCCGCGTGGTGACTTCCGCAGACCTAGTGCAGCGCTTTGAGGCCGCCTGGACTCCTGAGCAACTGGAATCGCATCGCGCCGCCGGCCGCCTGGTGGACGGAATCACCCAGGCCGCCTTCCGGCGGGCTGCGGATTTTGTCCGCGCGCACCGCCCGCTCTCCGAATACGACCTGATTGAGTGGATGCGCGGCCAGTTTCGCGAGCAGGGACTGGAGGCCGAGGACGGGCCCCACGTGGCCATCGGCCCTTCCAGCGGCGACCCTCACTACGAGCCGGCCGCGGGCTCCAGTCGCCCGATTCGCACCGGCGAACTTCTGCTGCTGGACGTGTGGGCCAAACTGGCGCGTCCCGACAGCGTTTATTACGACATTACCTGGATGGGATTTTTGGGTCCGGAAGTGCCGGAGAAATACGCGCGTATATTTTCCATTGTGCGCGAAGCGCGGGATGCCGCGGTGGCGTTCATCCAGAAAAGCGTGCGCGCGGGCCGGCCCACGGCAGGTTTTGAGGTGGACCGCGTGGCCCGCGGCGTCATCCGCAAAGCCGGTTACGGAAAGCACTTCATCCATCGCACCGGCCACAGCATCGGCCGCGATGTGCACGGCGCCGGCGCCAACATGGACGACCTGGAAATCCACGATGTGCGCCGGCTGATGCCGCACACTTGCTGCTCCATCGAGCCGGGCATCTACTTCCCGGAATTTGGCGTGCGCTCCGAAGTGAATGTATATGTGGACGAGCGGGATGCCGATGTGACCGGCGCGGTGCAGCAGGAGATTCTTCCGCTGCTGGCATGAGCGCGGGGAGAACACACGTTCATGACTTCCGATCTCGCGCCAGAGGGCAGTCCCGGTTCCTTCGCCTGGGGCCTGGCGGTGTTTCTCGCCGGATGGCTGGTGCCCGGATTGGGTCACGCCCTGCTGCGCCGCTGGAGCCGGGCCGTGGTCTTTTGCCTCTCGGTGATCTTGCTGGCGGCCACGGGCGTGTGGCTGCGCGGAATGATCTTTGGCAAGCAGTCCACCGACGCCTTTGAACTGCTCGGGTTTCTGGCGGATTTGGGTTCGGGTTCGCTGTATCCGCTGTCCCGCTCGCTGGGCGTTGCCGCGGACGTCTCCCGGGCCGCGGGAGATTATGGTACGCGGTTTTTTGCGGCCGCGGGCGCACTGAACCTGCTCTGCGCCTTTGATGCCTACGCCATCGCCACGGGGCACAAGCCGTGATCACTCCGCTCGGCCATTTCGGAGCCATGACCGTCTTTGCCGCCGCGGCCTCCGTTACGCTGGCCTTCCAGTCGCGGCCCAATAACCGCGAGCGGATGGTGTATGCGGTGAAGACGTTTGCGATGTTCGTGGGCGGCGCGATAGCGCTGGCCTGGCTGCTCTACCCCATTTCCCGCTGATGCCGTCGGAGTCCTCATTCTCTCTCCGGGCCGGTGCGTTCCTCTTCCCGTTCTCTTCCTCTCGTTCGTTTTAGTTTCGCGCCCGGTGCCATTGGACACCGTTTCGCGCCGGATGCTAAGATTTCTGGATTCGAGCCGAGGTAGCTCAGTGGTAGAGCAGCCGATTCGTAATCGGCAGGTCGAGAGTTCAAATCTCTCCCTCGGCTCCAGTCCACTGCGGTGGGTCAGGCTGTTGCTTCGAGAGGATTTTCCGTCTTCTCAAATTGAATCGTTCTGCGCGCCCGGATGGACTACGACTCGCGCGGTCCGCGTCCGCACTCGGGCAGTCTCTGCAATCTGAAGCGGAACTTGAAGAAGATTCACAGGAACAAAAAATAAGGCCCGTACCGGTTCGCGGAACGGGCCTTGAGAGGGGAAACCGGTCCTGGAGCCAATGCGCGGAGGCCCAGAACTCTTTTTCCTCGAGGCAAGTCTAGGAGAGGGCCGCGGCGTAAGTCAAGAGGAGAATCTGCGGAAAACACACAACTTTAAGGTCTTTGTGAATCAATAAGTTGCAAACCGAGGAGGCTGTATGCTGGCGCGGTATTGAGCCCGGCGCCCTACTTCCGCGTGCCGATCGTCAGGAAGTCCTTTGCTTCTATAGGCTTACTCCCCAGTCCCAGTTGCAGCACTTCCACATCCTGGTCGCGGTCAAAAACTTGCCCCGGCTTCCAGATTTTCACGAGCAAACGGATCCCCGCAAACACCAGGCCAGCCACAAACGCGTAGAGCACCAGCAAGCAAGTGGCCACAAGAATATCCGCGATCATCGACAGGAAGGGAGGTTCCTTCGCCGTCCAACTGGGCTGGTTCCAGGTGACATCGGTCCCGTAATCAACGTGATCGAAAAGCGCGCGGGCGGTCTGAGCCTGGTGCGCGCCGGAGACGAGCAGGATCATCAGACCTCGGCGCTCGGCGTACAGCGTGGCCCCTGCGGATGGCTCGCGCGCGGTCTCGGAAGCGACAGCCGCGTCGGGATCCAGCGACTTCACGGAGAGTTGCTTCTGCAATTCCTTCATGCGCTCCCGTGCAAGCTGAGGAGTGGGATAGATGGCCAAGAGCAGGGTGAGCTCTTCGCCGCCGCGGTGATAGCGCGCCGCTTCGGCCTCCGCGCCCTGGGCGAAGCCCAGCCAGTCGCCAGACCCCGGCGGGATGGAAATGGCCTGAGCGAGGCCCGCAGGCCCCAGCAAATAACGGTCCGAAGTGCGCTCGAAGCCCGCTCCGGGCAGGAATTGCCAGAGAGTGGGATAGACACCCCCCGAAGTTTGCTGCCCAAGCAGCAGGACAAGCGATTTCAATTCCGCGAGCGAGGCCGCGCCAGGACCGGAAAGGTCCAGCAGCAGATTGCCAACCACGGCCAGAATGCGGTTGCGGCCAATGGCCGACTTCTCGGTAAGGTCGGAGGAATCCATGTCCGGCGTACGCAGGAAGGTATAGGCGCCATAAGCGCCGCTGGCATCGCGCATACGCAATAGCGTGGCCTGCATCGCGACCGCAGGATCGCCGCTTGCATGATGATAGGTGGCGCGCTCCGCACCGGTCAGTCCTGATTCCACCAGCACGGCAAAGTTCTGGCCCAGCGGCCCGGCCAGATCGCCGCTGGCGAGTTCCTGGGGAGTCTGGAGTACCCAGGAGCCGAATCGCAGCGGCAAGATGGGCAGGTGGGAATCGTCGGCGCGGCAGGGAAGCGCCACGGCAGCGGTGAGCAGCATCCAGGCCACCAGCAGGAATGCATGCCGGCGCGGGGCTGAAGTTATCGGCGGCCTGCGTGGTCCCCCCGCGATGGACAAACGAGCCGAGACAGGCCTGTGCAATCGGCGAATGTGCACCATCCTTTGGACACCAAGAGTGTATCGCTGGTGCCCTACGGAGCCCAAAAGGTTTGCCACTTCGGGGCGGAGAGGCGGCTAGCGCTGTGTGGCCACTTGCGGCCCGGCGACCAGCGCCGCGGTGGTGTGCGGCACGCCGCCCAGGCTCTCGAGGTAATTGGTGATGCCGGCCAGGATGCCCTCCGCCACTTTCTGGCGCTGCTCGCCTTTCTTGAGCAGGGCTTCGTCGGTCGGGTTGCTGATGAAGCTGATCTCCGTGAGCACCGAGGGCATGTTGGCGCCGAGCAGCACAATAAACGGGGCGCGCTTGACGCCGCGATTCTTTTGCGCGTGGCTGGCGCGTTGCATGCGCTTGGCCAGCGCGGACTGGATATCGCCGGCGAGCTCGCGGGACTCGTCGATCTTTTCGTTGCGCGCAATCTTCTGCACCAGGTCCTGCAGGTCGTGGTAGGAGGCCTGCGCCAGCGCGTTTTCCCGGGCGGCCACTTCCCGCGCCTCTTCGGAATCCGTCAGGTTCAAGTAATAGGTTTCGATTCCACGCGCGGAGCTATCGCCGGAGGAATTCGCGTGGATGGAAATGAACAGGTCGCCCTTGGCCTGGTTGGCCAGGGCCGTGCGCTCCTCGAGCGGCACAAACGTGTCGTCCGTGCGGGTATAGATCACCTGCGCGCCAAGTTTCTGCTCGATCAGTTTGCCCAGGCGCAAGGCCACGTCCAGCGTCAGTGTCTTTTCTTCCAGTCCGTTGGGGCCGACCGTGCCGGTGTCGTGCCCACCGTGGCCGGCGTCAATCACGATTTTGCCGATCTTCAGTCCCAGCGTGCGGGTGAGCGAATGCTCGCCGCGGCGGGTGGGCTGAGGCACGCTGCCCGGTCCGTCTGCTTCGGCGCCGCGCCCGGGAGATTTCGCCGCGCCGGCTTTGCCGCTTGCGGCGGCGCCGGACTCCTCTTCGTCCGGGCCAGACTGAATCTCCGCGGCTTCGACCGGCGGCTGGCTGGCCGGCTCCGCGGATTTCCCCGCGGATTTGTTCCCGGCACTCAATGTGCCGCTCGGCGCGGGTGGGCCGACGAACGTGGGAGCCTTGCCGGTGGACTTCCTGGCCGGCTGTGGCGCGGCCGTGGAAGCTACAGCATCCTGCCCGCCGGACTGTTCCTTGGCCTGCTCGGCGGTTCCTGCGTTCTTCCTGCTCGCGGGACCGGGCTGGGCCTTTGCCGAATTCGCTCCCGGGGAGGAAGGTTTTTCCGCCGGCGCCGGCGCCGCGGCCTTGGCGGTGGTGGTATCGCCGTAAACGTCTACCACCAGGCGGTAGGGATCACGCAGCAAGAAGACGGAGTAATCCTTTACCTTCTCTACTTCCAGAACCACCCGGACCACTCCTGCCTGATTCTGGGCCACGCGCACGGCCTTCAGGAATCCGTTTTGCACGTCCAGAGTTTTTGCCGCCAGCGCGGAACCCAGCTTGGCAGTGTACAGGTCGAAGTAGATGCGGTCGGGGTTGGCGATGCGCGCCGCCTGGTATTTCACTTCGTCTTCAAGCGAAATGACCACGCGGGTGTAATTCTCAGCGTTCCATTCCCGTATTCCGGTGACTTGTGGGATGCCGCGGGCGCGGGCCCGGTCTTCCGCGGCGGCCTTTTGGGACGGCGAGGCGGCGCCGCCCGCGCGGGAGGCGGCGGCCGCGCGGTCCTGCTCCGCGGCGATCTGTTTCAACTCCTCCTGAGCATCGGCGGCCTTGGGAGACCGCGGATATTTCGCGAGGAACTCGGTAAATGTTTTTTCCGCATCGGCAGGATGATCCAGGTCTTCGAGCTGGATCTGCCCAATGGTGAACAGGGCTTCGGAGCGCGCGCGCGCGGCAGGAAATGCCTTCAGCAGGAACTGGTACGTCTCAATAGACTTCTCGAAAAACTCATCGCCGTAGGCGCGGCCCATCTCATGAAAGAGCTCGGCCACGGCCACCAGGGCGGTTTGCGCCTCTGTGGAAGCGGGCGCGGCGTGGATGGCGCGCCGGTAGGCCTCCACCACCGTGTTGTATTCGCGCTGCGTGCGGTCCTTGGGCGCTTCGCCCTCCAGGCCCGCCCGCAATTTTTCTGCGCGGGTCAGGTAGGTTTGCGCCTGCGCCTTTTTCGAGGGCGTGGCGGCCTGCGCACCCGCGGGCCGGGGGGTGGCAACAGCCGCCGCCAGAAGCACAGTGAAGAATGCCGCGCGAATGTGCCCGGTACGCCTCATTCGTTGGTGAACACCACCTTCCCGTGCTCGTCCACTTCGCGCCGGATGGTGCGCGGCTGCGGCACCCAGTTCCTGTCGCGCGCGTCGGAGTGGAAATAGCGATCGGTGATCTTCTGCACGTAATTCTGCGTCTCGCGGATTCCGGGAACGCCCCCGGCGCGCGCCACCGCCCCTTCTCCCGCGTTGTAAGCGGCCAGAGCCTTGTCCAGGTCGCCGTCGTATTTGTCCAGCAGCGCGCGCAGGTAGCGCACGCCGGCTTCGATGTTCTGCTTCGGGTTGTAGGCGTCGCGCACGCCCAGTTGCTGTGCCGTGCCGGGCATCAATTGCATCAGGCCCTGGGCTCCCTTGCGGGAAGTGGCCGCGGGGTTGTAGCCGGACTCCGCGACAATCACCGCGCGAATCAGTTCCGGATCCACTTTGTGCTTGGCAGACATTTCGTCCACGTACTTGTCGATTTCCACGCGCGAAAGCAAGCGGTAGCCCGCCGGGGCAGCCTCCTCGGAACTGACGGGGGCGCCGGTGCGGGAGGCCGCGGCCAGCGCGGAGCTTCCGCCGCGGGTCTTGGCCGGCCGGACCGGAGTGTTGTCTTCCGCGTTGACGAAGATGATGCGGCCGTTTTCTTCCACCAGCTTGCGGATTTGCCCCTGGGCAGGCGCCGCGGCGATGCTGAGCGCAGCGGTTGCCAGCAGCAGCATTGCCGCGCCGCGCAGGCAGGTCATTCCCCATTCGCTGCGGCGAACCACGAGCCGGCTTGTTCCTTGCGCCGAATCAGCCGTCAAACCACACCCCTCGCCCGCTCTGGCGGGCTTGGAAAGACCGCCGCCGATTTCAGTCCGCGTCCTGCCGATATGGTCCATGGTGGCTTTCGACTGGTTCTTAGGTCGTTTGGAGGAAAAGAATCCTGAGGCTGGGAAAAGACACGTCTTCCGCGTGTCTGGAGAATGCATCTCCGGTCAAAAACCTTCCGGCGCTATGCAGATGATAACATCTGCTCTATCAAGTCGTACACCCCGGAGATGGCCCTGTCCAGCCCCTGTGTGTCCTTACCGCCAGCTTCGGCCAGGTCCGGCCGGCCACCACCCGAACCGCCCACCTGTTTGGCCACCGCCTGAATGATTTTGCCGGCGTGGAGCCGGGGGATCAGGTCTTTGGTCACTCCGCTGATGAGAGCCACTTTACCGTCGTCGGCGGCGCCCAGCACCACCACTCCGGAGCCCAGTTTCTGCCTCAGGGCATCCACCAGTTGGCGCAGGGAATCGCGGTCGGCCACGGGCACGCGCGCGGAAAGCACGCGGACCTCCCCCTTCTCAGATTGGATGCTGCGCGCCGCCTCCGCCAGGCCGTCCACTTTGGAAAGCGCCGCGCGGCTTTGCTCCTGGCGCAGCTTCTTTTCGAGCGCGGCCACCTGTTCAGATAGCTCCGCCAGGCGCGCGGGCACCTGCTCTTCGGCAACGTTGAGCATCTCCGCAAGACCGCGCAGGGCGGTGGCCGCAGCCTGGAAGCGCTCCAGCGCGGCAGCGCCGGTGATGGCCTCCACGCGGCGTACTCCCGAAGCTACGGATTGCTCGGCCACGAATTTGAATACGCCGATTTCGCCGGTGTGCCGCACGTGCGTGCCGCCGCACAGCTCCTTGCTGTAAAACCTGCGCGGTGAGAGGGGATCCGCGATGGTGACCACGCGCACGTTGGATTCCGGATAGCGGTCGCCGAAAAACGCCAGGGCGCCGGAGGCCAGGGCTTCATCGAGCGGCAGAATATCGGTGGAGATTTCCTGGTCGTTCAGGATCTGTTCGTTCACCTGCTGCTCGATCTCGCGCAGTTCAGCGGCGTCCACATTGCGGAAGTGTGAGAAATCGAAGCGCAGGCGTCCGGGCTCGACCAACGAGCCTGCTTGTTTGACGTGTGTGCCCAGGGTATTGCGCAGCGCGGCGTGCATCAGATGCGTGGCAGTGTGATTGCGCTTGATGTGCGCGCGGCGCTCCGCGTCCGCCACCGTCGCCACGCGGTCGCCCACAGCCAGGGTTTCCTTGGCCACGATCTTGTGGGCGATAAGTCCGGCGACGGGATAGTAGGCGCCGCGGACTTCAGCCAGCTCCAGGGATTCGCTGTTGTCGTAGAAACGGCCCACATCCGCCACCTGACCGCCCGATTCGGCGTAAATGGCCGTGCGGTCCAGCACCACTTCTGCCTCTTCGCCGGCTTTCACCCCTTTTACGTCGCCGGACTTGGTGACGATGGCCTCAATGTGGCAATCCCGGGCCGCAGCCTCGAAGTAAAAATCCGGCTCGGTGCGGAAGGTAGCCGCCAGTTTCGTGTACACGGGGCTGGCCATTTCCTTGTGCGCGCCCTTCCAGGAGGCTTTGGCCCGCGTGCGCTGCTCTTCCATGGCTCGCTCGAAGCCGGCGGCGTCAAACCGCACGCGCAGGTCGCGGCAGGCGTCTTCAATGAAGTCGCGGGGCAGGCCGTAAGTGTCGTAGAGGCGGAACGCCTGCTCGCCCGGATAGACCGGATCGCTTCCCGCGGGCGCGGCTGCCAGCGGGCGAAGATCGTCCTCGAGCTTTTCGAGTGAAGATTCGAGCACGCGGCGGAAGCGATCCTGCTCCTCGGCAGCAATGCGCATCACCTGGCCGCTCTGGGCGACCTCCGGATACACGGCCTTCATTTCCTGTTGCACCTGGGGAATCATCCCGGTCAGGATGGGCGCATCGGGCTTGAGCAGGTGGCCGTGGCGGAGTGCGCGACGCATGATCTTGCGGAGCACGTAGCCTCGCCCCTCGTTGGAGGGCAGAACGCCATCGGCAATCAGGAAGGCCGTGGCCCGCGAGTGATCCGCGATGATGCGCAGAGAAGCGTCGGAGCGCGTTCCCGAGCCGTACTTCGCGCCGGTCAGCTCTTCGGCGCGGCGGATGAGCGGCTGGAAGAGGTCCGTGTCGTAATTGGAGAACTTCGCAGCGTCGGCGAGATTCAGGACGGTGGCGGCGATGCGCTCCAGGCCCATGCCGGTATCCACGCACGTTTTCGGCAGAGGCGTGAACTTGCCCGAGGCATCGCGATTGAACTGCATGAACACCAGGTTCCAGATTTCCAGGTAACGGCCGCAATCGCAGCCAAACTGGCAATCCTTGTGGCCCAGTTCGGAGGCCGCCGGGCCCATGTCGTAATGAATCTCGCTGCACGGGCCGCAGGGGCCGGTATCGCCCATGGCCCAGAAGTTGTCCTTCAGGCCAAACTCGTAGATGCGTTCGGCAGGCACGCCCGTGGCCAGCCAGTAGCCGTGCGCTTCCGCGTCGCGCGGCACACCCTCTTCGCCTTTGAAAATCGTGGCGTAAAGGCGGTCTCTGGGGACGGCATACCACTCCGGAGAGGTGACCAGTTCCCAGGCGTAGGCGATGGCGTCCTTCTTAAAGTAGTCGCCGAAGGAGAAGTTCCCCAGCATTTCAAAAAACGTGTGGTGACGATTGGTGAAGCCCACGTTTTCCAGGTCGTTGTGCTTCCCGCCGGCGCGCAAGCATTTCTGTGCGGTGGTCGCGCGGCTGTAGGGACGCGCTTCCAACCCCAGAAACACGTTTTTGAACTGGTTCATCCCCGCGTTGGTGAACAGCAGGGTGGGGTCGCCCAGCGGAACCAGCGAGGAACTGCGCACGCGCGTATGCCCCTTCTTCTCGAAGAAGCGCAGAAACATTTCCCGGCATTCGTTTCCGGTCATGGAACCTCTGCCACCATTATACGGTTAGCAAGCGCCTGGGCACACACCTGCTACCGGGCGGCGGACCGCCAAGTCTTGGTAAGATGGAGGGCAAGCAAGGCGCGCCCAGTCGCCCTGGGAGGTCGAACGCCATGAGCGGAAATCGTGAAGTGGTGCGCGCGGCGCGGGCCGCGGCCGTACTGGGGGGCATTCTGTGGTTGGTGGGCTGTGGCGGCGGTTCTTCCTCCGTGATGCCCCCTCCTCCTCCCCCGGGAACGCTGATCACCATCGTGGTCGCGCCCCAGAATGCGGTCATTCCAGACGCGGCCGGGGCCCAGGCCTACACGGCCACGGGCTACTACAGCGACGGCAGCACGCAGTCGCTGACGGGATCAGTGAGTTGGACCTCCTCGAACACTACTGTGGCGACCATCAGCGGAACGGGCACGGCCACGAGCAAGGCGCTGGCCGGGGGCCGCAGCGCGGGATTTACCACCATCACCGCCACCATGAGCGGCGTAAAAGGCGTCGCCACGCTAAGCGTGGTGAGCCACATGGGGAATGGGTTTGCCGGCGTCTTTACACAGCACAACGACAACGGGCGGACCGGACAGAATACGAATGAAACCGTTCTCACGCCCACGGTGGTGCAACAGGCCACTTTCGGGAAAAAGTTCTCCCAGCCTGTTGATGGCTTCATCTACGCGCAGCCGCTTTACGTCCCCAACGTGACCGTCGGGGGCGTACTGCACAATGTGATTTACGTGGCCACGGAGGCTGAGAGCGTCTACGCGTTTGATGCCGACAACAATTCCGGAGCCAATGCCGGCCCGCTGTGGCAGGCCAGCATGATTGACGCCGCGCACGGCGGCACCGCGGGTGAAGCGCCGGTGGACAGCGATGGCGACATTGGTTGTACCGACCTGATACCCATCGTGGGCATCACCGCGACGCCGGTGATCGATCCCAGCGCTAACCTGATGTATGTGGAAGCGAAGTCCAAGCTGTCCAACGGCACATTCATCCACCGGTTGCACGTGCTGGACATCACCACAGGCAGTGAAAAGGCGCCCGGGCCCGTGGCCATCACGGCAACGGTGCCGGGAACGGGCGACGGAGGACAATCGGTGGTGTTTGATGCGCTGCAGCACCTGGGCCGCCCCGGGCTGCTGCTGGTGAACGGGAATGTGTATCTGGGTTACGCGTCCCACTGCGATATCACTCCCTATCATGGATGGGTGTTTGCTTATGATGCGGGCACGCTTGTGCAGAAAGGCGTGTTCAATGCCACGCCCGACGGAGGCCTCGGGGGCATCTGGATGTCCGGGGCGGGCCTGGCGGCCGATTCCCAGGCCAACATTTTCACGGTGACCGGCAATGGGGTGTTCGACAGCTCCGGCCCGGTGAAAAATTTCGGCGATTCGATTGTGCGGTTGAGCCTGGCCAGCGGCAACTTGCAGCTCCTCGACTACTTCACACCATTCGACCAACACGACCTCGACAACGGAGACGTGGACCTGGGCTCCGGCGGCGTGGTGCTGCTGCCCGACCAGCCCGGGGCTCATCCGCATCTGCTGGTGGAAGTGGGGAAAGAAGGGACCGTCTACCTCGTCAATCGCGACCAGATGACCACCGGCAACCAGCACTACTGTTCGGGCTGCAACTCGGATCCGCAAATCGTCCAGGAACTGAAGGGGGCCATTGGCGGCCTGTGGAGCGCCCCGGCGTATTGGAACGGCACCGTGTACTTCTGGGGAGTGGGGGACCTGCTCCTAGCCTATCCGCTGAGCAATGGAATGCTGCCGCAGAGCCCGGCGACGACCTCACCCTTTGGGATTGGATTTCCGGGCGCCACGCCATCCGTGTCCTCGAATGGGACGATGAACGGAATTGTGTGGGCGATCGACACCTCCGAGTATGGACCGCCGGCGCAGAATTCGGCGGGGCCCGCGGTGCTCTATGCCTTCGATGCCACGGACGTGGGCACCGTTTTCTACAGCTCTTCGACAAATCCCAACGATATGGCCGGCCTCGCCGTCAAATTTGCGGTGCCCACAATTGCCAACGGCAAGGTTTACATCGGCACACAAACCGAACTCGATGTCTTCGGACCGTGAGAGAGACAGGGAGACGAGATTCGACGGGAAGAGACAGGGAGTGAGCGCAAAGCGCACGGAGTTCCGCCGAGGCACGCGGCGAAGAGCAGAGCAGGGAAGAGCTACGACGATTCCGCGGAGGGCTCTTCGGTTTCGAACGAAGCGCCGCGCGCGTGGGTATTGATGGCGGCGCGCACCAGGTCTGCGGAGAAACCGGCGCGGAGCAGGCTGCGGTAGAGCGACGCCAGGCGGCGCTCATCCAGCGGGCCGCGAAGGGAGCGCAGCTTTCGATCCAGCCGCTGGCGTACCAGCGCGGCTTCGTCCTGCAGGGCAAACACTTCCTCCAACGCGGATTCGATATGACGATCGGGCACCCCGCGGCGGCGCAGTTCCTGGGAGATGCGAAATCGTCCCTGGCGGCGGACCGCGGCATGAGAGCGCGCGAAGTCGCGCGCGTAGCGCGCATCGTCCAGCAGGTTCTGCCGCTTCAAGTTGTCCAGCTCCGCGCGGACCTGGGCTTCATCGGATGAGCGGCGCTCCAGCGCCTGTCTCATCTCATGCACAGAGTGGGCGCGCCGCATCAGCGCGCGCAAGGCAGCGGCGTGGAGGGCCTCCGGCGAATCGAGCTGGCGGGGGACGCGGCGCATCAGGCAAGAATACCGGAAGAAGTGTTGGCTGACAGCCGAAACTTGACCCTTTCCGCGGTATGGAATTACTCGGTGTGCCAGACGCGAATCTTTTTGTCGGAACTCGCCGCGGCAAGCATGCCGCCGTCCCGCGTGTAGGCGAGTGCGATCACCCAGCCGTTCTGCCCGGTGAGCTCCCCCAGTTCGCGCCCGCTCGCCGCGTCCCAGATCCGCACCGCCTGGTCTTCGCCGCCCGAGGCAATCGTCTTCCCATCGGGACTGAACGCCACAGAATCCACGTAACCGGTGTGGCCCCGCAGCGCTCGCAATTCTTTGCCGGAACTCACCTCCCAGATTCGGACGGTGTGGTCGCGGCTGGCCGATGCCACCAGGCGCCCATCCGGGCTGAAGGCCACGGCGTGCACACGGTCGCTGTGCCCGTGTAGAACGTGCAACTGGCCAGCGGAGTTTACGTCCCAGAGGATTGCGTTATTGTCCTCCCCCGCTGAGGCCAGCATGGTTCCGTCCGGGCTAAACACGACTGCGGTCACCGGCGCCGTATGCCCGGTAAATGTGCGCAGCACCTGCCCGCTCGCCACATTCCACAATTTGACGGTGCGGTCTTTGCTGGCCGTGGCCACGGTGGCGCCATCGGGGCTGAAGGCCACGGAATACACCCGGTCCGCATGCCCGGTGAGCGTCTGGATGGTCAGCCCCTTGGCAATTTCCCACAGGCGCACCGTGGTATCGCCGCTGGCCGAAGCGAGCAGACGCCCGTCAGGACTGAAGGCTACTCCATAGACCGGTCCGGTGTGCCCGCGGAGCTGCCCCAGGGATTTTCCAGCCACCGGATCCCAAAGTCCGACCGCACGGTCCAGACTCCCGGAAGCCATAATCCGGCCTCCGCGCGTGAATGCTACAGCCAGCACCGAATCGCTGTGGCCTGCCAGCGTGTGGCGCAGCGCGAAAGCCGGCATACTGGCGACCTCTCCCGCGGGAGAGGAATCGGCATGCTCCTCGGTTCCGGGTCGGCCGGGGGGCTTCGCGGGCGGATGTGTCCCTGGACGGGGTTCGGATTTTTTCCCGTTCCCCGAGTTTGCTTCGCCGCCGGGAGGGGCATTGCCACCCAGTTGGCTTCGGAGCGCGAACCAAACTCCGGCGAGCAGCACAGCGGCGATTCCCACTCCACCCACAAACGCCACCGCCGGATTCAATTTGCTACGCGGCGCAGCCTGCGCCGGGGGAGTGGAGACACCCGGCATCTTGGGTGCCGTCGGGGTGGGTGAAGGAAGGGGCGCAGGCGGAATCTGGACCGCAGGCGCCGGCGAAGGAACTGGCGGGGCCGGTGCGGGCGTTGGCGCCGGCGGAGCCACACGCGAAGGAGCGACTGCGGCGGGACCAGGCGCCGGTGCGGGCGGCGGAGCCGCCGGAGGCGCGGGTGGGGGCACAGGCAAGGGCACGCGCGCGGCCCCGGGACGCGGCGTCTCCCAGCGGGTGGTGGCCGGCAAATCGAAATCCGAGTGCGGAAGCGGAGGGCGCGGTCCGAGAGTGGTCTTGTCCAGCGCGGTGCCCGCTTCCTGGAGCGCCTGGCGCATCTCTTCCGCAGTCGCATAGCGCCGCGCCGGATCCTTTTCCAGCGCGCGCTGCACCACGGCCACCAGCCGCGGAGAAAAATCCGGACGCAACGCGTGCAAGTCCGGCGGCGGTTGTTGCATGTGAGCCATGAGAATGGCCACCGTGCTTTCCGCTTTGAACGGCACGCCGCCGGTCAGCATCTGGTACAGCACTACACCCAGCGAATACAGGTCCGAGGCTCCGGTCAATTCCACCCCGCGCACCCCCTGGCACTGCTCCGGAGACATGTAAGCAGGGGTGCCCACCAGCGCGCCGGTCTGGGTGAGCGAAGCTCCGTCGCGCAACGGGCTTCCCGCCTGCACCTTGGCGATGCCGAAGTCCAGCACCTTCACAAAGTCCGCGCCATCCGGGGTCCGCGCCAACAACAGGTTTGCGGGCTTGATGTCGCGGTGGATGATGCCCAGGCGGTGCGCCGCGCCCAGGGCTTCGCACGCCTGCATGGCGATGCGGATCGCCCGGTCCGCGGGCAGCGCGCCGCGTGCCAGCACTGCGTCCAGCGATTCGCCCTCGATGAATTCCATGACGATGAACGGCAACCCGTCGTCGGTTTCGTCCACGTCGTTCACTCGCAACGCGTGCGGGTGGTCCAGCTTGCGCATCAGCAGCGCCTCGGCCTGGAACCGCTGGAGGAAGGTGGGATCCGCCAGGTGCGTGGCCAGCACCATCTTCAGCGCGCACACCTCGTCGAACCGCAGGTGCAGCGCTTTGTACACCGCGCCCATCCCGCCCTCGCCCAGCTTGGCCAGGATTTTGTACTTGCCGCGCAGCACCGCTCCTGCAGGCAGTTCTTGGATGTCCTCCAGCCGGGTGGCGTCCTGCGGGCACACGCTGAAGTGCGTCGGGTAGGTGGACTTGCAGTGGGGACAACTCTTCACCGCGGCGCCTCGCTCGACGGAAGACCTGCGGATGGTAGCACACGCCTCCGCGC
Source organism: Binatia bacterium (assembly GCA_035517515.1). Classification (GTDB taxonomy): domain Bacteria; phylum Acidobacteriota; class Terriglobia; order Acidiferrales; family UBA7541; genus JOPF136. Next base: position 6,909 of record DATIYQ010000266.1, on the reverse strand, counting down.
GCCGGGCGAACCCGGGAAGCTATTGGGCGTCGCTGACCCTTCCATCCTTGAACGTGATCTTGATGTTTTTGTAGAGATAAATCAGGGTCGGGCCGAGATTGATGATCTTATCCGGCGTGCCCATGATGCGCAGAACTTCTTCCGGAGTCTGGCCGAGTTGAACGGTGCCGGGTCCGCCACCCGGCGCGGCCGGAGCCGCGGCCGCCTGCTGCGCGGCAGGCTCCTGCTGCGGTTGCTGCTGCTGCGCGGCATCCACCACCGAGGCCAGCGGCAGCACTTCCGAAATCACATCTTCCACCTGGCCGGGGTCCGCGCTTTCCAGATACCCCTTGGGGTAAACGAAATTGACCACGCCCTTGTAATACGTGGACTGCTCCTGGCCGGAGCACGCCTCGCAGGCCATCACCACCAGGGAGACTTTTTCGTCTTTGACACTCACATCCAGCTTGTACAGCAGCACGCGCTCGCCCACCTCGAGAAACCGCGAGGTGTTTTTGAACATTCCACGGCAGATGGAAGCTCCCGCCTTCAACTCATTGTCTTTGTACGTTTCCCCACACTGGCTGACACTTGCCGGGGGCACTACGAAAATCCCCGTCTTCTGGACCACCAGCAACGCACCCTGGTCCAGCACGGAGATACCGGCGCCGCTGGTGGCCAACCGGGCGAGTTTGTATTGCGCCAGGAGTTGCGTGCGGAGCGAAGCCGAAGCCGCGTCCTGGGCTGCGGCCGGCGCAGCCGCGCCGCAGAGCAGAGCAAGAAACGCCAACGGGAAGAAGACGTGAGAACTGGGCTTCATCGCGTCCCATCCTTGCCGCGCGCAGTCCGCCGGAACACGGTGGCTGCACGGAACGAACTGATTTCAGCAGGATGGAGCGGCCCGCCACATCCTGCCGCTTGATCGAAACTCCGGGGTAACCGCCCGTCTACTGCTGCCCGGGGCCGTTGCCGGAAGCGGCTTCCGCTACTTCCTTGTCATTCTGGTCGGCTTCCTGCTCCTGGCGCTGGAGCTCGGCCACCGCGGTCAGGTCCGGCGCAGTCTTTGCTTCCGCGACTTCCCGCGGGTCAGCGGCCGGCCCGGCGGGGATCTGGCCCTTGCCCTGGTTCTGGGCCAGTTGGTTCAATCCTTCGCTCAATTGCGCGCGGAAGTGATTCTGCATGTCCTGCAGGTCATCCACAGACACCGCCAGTTGTGTGCCGGAGCGGCAATCATTTTTCTGGCTGCTGCTGACCAGCACTTTCACGTTCTGATTCGCGTCCGGGGTGTCTTCGATCCGGGTGAGCACGTCTCCCGGCGTCAGGGAGCACTCCGTGCCGTCCGGCACTTCGCCGCTAATGGCGCTGGAGACGATAAATGTGCGGTGGTTCGGGTCCAACGCACCCGGAACGCGCTCTTGCGCCGTAGGCGCTGCCGCGCCCGGAGCGCCCGCGGTCGGGGCGGGCGCCGGCGCCTGGGGTTGCTGCGCGGCGGCGCGCTCCTCTTCGATCTGCGCCCTTACTTCATCTGCGATCGCTTGCTTCACCTCTGGCGTCAGGATGGGCCCGGAATTGTTGGCCGCCACCGCGTTCGCTTCGGCGTTGGCTTGCGCCGCTTGTGCCGCCTGCTGCTGTGCCTGCGCCTCATAGGCCGCCTGCAGGCTTGCCGCCAGCATGTAATCCGTCAGCCAGAACGCTGGAGAGGCATAGACCGGGTAGGGCGCGAAGTAATAGCCATAGTAGGGATACCAGGGCCCCCATCCCCACGCGTAGGGCACCGGCGCGGCCCAAGGCGCGTAAGCCCAGCCATAGAACCCCGGAGCGTAGTAATACGCCGGAACGTAGTGGTAATAGACCCGGCCATGATAGTAGTAGCCGCCGTACACCCGCGTGTAGGCCCGGCCGTTGACTACGTAGGTGCGCCGCATATACGGGTGGCCGCCGCGCACGTAGCCGCGCTCCACGTACCCGCGACTCCCTCCCGCAGTCACTACGCGGTAGGACCCGCCGCGCGCATCCCGGCGCTCCGCCATGACCGTGCGCTGGCCCGCCGCGCCGTGATGGATGGTCATGCCATTGGCGGTGTGAATCGTGGTCACGCGGCCGTTTCCGTCGTACCGGGCGACCGCCCCGTGGGCCGTGGTCACGCTGGTGCGCGCGCCCGCGGAGTTATACGCGACCTTCGAGCCATTGGCGCGCGTTTCGACCCGGCCACCGTTCGTCGTGCGCGTGACCCCTGGCTTGGACGGACCGGCTGCGCTCGATTTGGCCGCGCCTCCCGGCGTGGCTCCACCGGGTTTGCCGGTGGGCGCGCCCGTCTTGGCCGCGCCAGCGGTTCCCGGACGCGCACCGGGCGCACCGGTCTTTGCGGCAGGCGTGCCGGTTTTTGCGCCCGGTGCGCCGGTTCGTGCGCCGGCATTCGTGCCCGGGGTCCCGGTTCGGGTCTGCGCGTTCCCGGCGGCCGGGTGCGCGGCGGCGGCAGGCGCCTTCGCAGCGGGAGCAGGCGCCTTGGGAGGAGGCGCCTTGGGAGCCGGCGCGCTCTTCTCGCCCTTGGTTTGCGTCCACACCAGCGCAGGCGCGAAGAGCAGCAGGCCCACGGCCAGCCACTTGACGCTAAGTGGGCGTACGATCGCTGAAAATGACATGCGGACCTCCTAAGGCTTTCCCGCGCCAGGGGGCGCTTCTTTCGACCCTTGGATTTCGTATTGCCGGCAGCCCCCGGAAAGGTTTGTCCCGCGATTGCGGCGAATCAGACCCCACCACTAGCCGGTTGTGCGAAGCATACACGTTCCTTATTTTATCGGTCAATCCGATTTCGCCTTGATTTCCTTACCGCCGGGTTCCACGCGGATCTGCGGCGCGGTTGCCGCCCGGCGAGAAGCCTGCGGCCCACCGATTGGTCAGACCAGCTTCACAATTTTGTTTCCGTTGCTGTTGACACCTGCAAGAACGGCTCATTAAACTTTGTCGGAGTGAGCGGGCCACCAGCCGGTACCGCGGCAGGTCGCGTGGGAGAGGAATGATGAAGAAGAGACTTTCGGCCGCAGTCGCAATCGTGTGTCTATTGACGGCGGGACTGGAAGCGCGCGGCCGAATGGCCGCCCGCCAAGCCCCGGAGGCTCAGGGCGCGGCCGCGGCCCAGCCCCAGGGCCGCCGGAAACTCCTGGCCATCTACGATTTTGATTATGGGACGGTGCGGACCTACTCCACCGCCATCTTCGGGAGCGACATCGACGTGGGGAAAGGCATCACCGACCTTCTGACCACGGACTTGGTGAAGGACGGGACCTACCGCCTGGTGGACCGCAGGATCCTCGACAAGATTATTGCCGAGCAGAACATGTCCAACAGCGATCGCTTCGATTCCAAATCCGCGGCCAAGCTCGGCAAGCTGCTGGGGGCGGACGCGATCATCACCGGCAGCATCACCCAGTTCGGCAACGAGACCCAGAACAAGAACATCGGCGGAGCGGGAGGCGGCTGGGCCGGCTACGGGCTGGGCGGCTTTTCGCACAAGAAGAGCAAGGCCATCGTCACCATTGACGCCCGCATCGTGGATATCGACACCGCGGAAATTCTTGGCGTGGCCAAGGGCCACGGCGAATCCTCGCGCGAGAGCACCTCGCTGACCGGCGGCGGCGGCAACTGGCACGGCTTCGGCGCCGGCCACGCGGACTTCGGCTCCAGCGATTTCCGCAGCACCATTATCGGCGAGGCGGTGAACTCTGCGGTGGAAGCGCTGGCCGCGGATCTGGTGGCGAACAATGCGAAGTTTCAGGCGCGCACCATCGTGGTGGAAGGCGTGATTGCCGCCGTGGACGGCGGCCAGATCGTGCTGAATGTCGGCTCCAAGACCGGACTGAAAGTGGGCGATCAGATGAGCGTCGAGCGCGTCACCAGGGAAATCAAGGACCCCACCACCGGACAGGTGATCCGCCGGCTGGCCACACCCGTCGGCGTCATCAAGATTACAGACGTGGACGCCATTTCGGCAATCGGCGTGGCCCTCTCCGGCACCGGCTTCAAAGTCGGCGACGCGGTGAAAACCGTTACTCAATAACTGCGCACCCCAGCAGATGGTTCGTGCGGAGGCTTGCCGGAATCCGCGGGAGATCGATCGCGAAACCGTTTGGAGAAGTGGTCAGACCTCAGCCCTGCGAAGTCCGTAAGAGTGTAAGCGCGCTGGAATCCAAGTGAAATTCCGCCAGTCTGTGGGAGCTGAAGTTCAGCCTTTGCTTCCCCGTTGAGGCTCTCATCAGGGTCAGGGCACATGTTTCAGAGGGAGCCAACGCACCCGAGAATCGTGCTCCGGGCAAGCGGCGTATTCAACTCCGCTGTGCGTTCCCGATCCTTCGGGACTGTGTCTCTGCCTTTGATTTGCTCTTCTCTGATTCGCCACTGCCTCTTACATCCCCGCCCAGCGGATGGCGTTGAACAGCATCAGAAACGTGCCCTCGGTCTGCGCGCGGAACTGCACCCGGAAGCCAAACATCACCACTTTCCCCTTGCCCTTGGTAAAGCTGACCACCGCCGCCTTGCGCTCCAGCCGTTCTGCGCCGCGCGCGTAGCCGGAGACCAGGATGTCCTTGGAGTCCTCCGGATACCAGGCGATTACCGTCCGCGTCACGTCTGGGGCGGGCGGGGAAGTTTCGAAGGCGATGGGGGCGTCGAAGAAGGCGGCTATCTCCTGCGGCATCCCGTAGCCCACCGGATGGTTCGTGTCCACATAGACACGCAGCAGCGAGCCGGGAATATTGATGCTGGTCGCCTGGGTGCCGCGCGCGGACTCGCCGCTGCCGAACACGTTGCGCACCGGCAGGTTGAAATCCTCACCCAGAGCCACGGCCGAGGAATTGGCCAGGGTGATCAGGGTCCCTCCATTTTCCACGAAATCGCGCAGCGCCTTGACACCCTCTTTGCCGATGCCTCCCGTGTATTCCGGAGGCATCTCCTCGGCGTAGCCCTCGGCGCGCTGTTTCCCGTCGACAATCACACCGCGCGACGTGTCCGGAAGAATGATTACGTCGTAGGAGGCGTTCAGATTGCCCGCCTTCACTTCCTTGTTCTCGATGTTCTTCATCGGAAAGCCGTATTGTTCGAGGATGAACCGGGTCCAGCCTTCATCCATCGAGGGGATGTAGGGCTTATACAACCCGATGCGCACGGCCTTGAGCCGCTCGGCTCCTGCCGGCAGGTCCGCCTGCGCGTTCAACAGGACGTGCAATTTCGCCGCGTTTTCCTGGAGCTGCGGGTGGGCCGCGAAAACCACCGCCGGAGGATCGTTCGCGGCATGCGCGACATAGACTTCTCCCCCGGCCTTCTGCATGGCATTGGCCAGGGCAAAGATATTGTTCTGCCGCGCGGCGACGGCAAAATATTTTCCGGTTCCCGCCAGCCCGCCGGCCGGCCACGGGGCACTGTGCAGCAGGGTGCTCCCTTGCTGCTCCGCGGGAGAAATCTTTACGGGTTCCGCCTTCACTCCCATGAGCAGAGGAAGCGACCATGCGGCCACGTCATAGGGCTCGAGGATTCCGCTGCCCGCTGCCGGCCGTACCTCCGGATACCGCTGGATACCGAGCATTTCATCCACAAAGCGCCCGTAGGGCTGCGCCGTGGCCACCAGAACGGATTTCTTGTCTGGGGCGAGCCTCACTTCCACTCCGTGCTCGAGCAACAGTGCGGCCAGGCGCGATGCCTCGATGGGATCCCTCTGGCCCTCGAGCGGAATGCGCCAGTACTCCGCGGCATCGGCGGATTTCACCGCGTACGCGGCCATGCTGGCCACGCCGTGCAACAGCTCCTGCCGGAATTTGCTCACCGTTTCCAGCGCGGCATCGGAAATGATCAGCTCGTAATCCATGATGTCCCGCAGCCGCCAGGTGCCTCCAGGCCAGGGATTGGGAAAGTTGATCTGCTGCTCGTAGGTAATTAGCCCCTTGGTCCCGCCTTGCAACTCGGTCGCAGAGATCTCCATGGGAGTGGCGATGCGCGCGGAAGCCACTTCGGTCAGCACGCCGAACATGTTTTTCCACCAGCCGGTGTTGCGCGTGCCTCCGGGCCAGTAGGCGTCAAAGGAGTAGCCAAAGATGACCCCGGATTTGCCGGCCTCTTCGAGCCGCCAGCCCATGTCCGCGCCCATCAGATTGTTGCCGCGATGCACCAGCGGGTTCACCAGTTTGGCCACCGGGTCTGCGTTCGGCGGAATGTAAATGCGCGGCCCGGTGTAGCCCATCTGGTGCTCGTCTAGCCAGAATTGCGGGTACCACTCGTGATAGACCATGTGGTTCACGTTTTTCGTTTCAATCTGCGTGAGCATGAACCAATCGCGGTTGTCGTCGTGGCCCACGTAGTGGTGGTAGAGATACGGCATGGGCCCGCCCTCGTATTTCGTCCCCAGGTATTTGCGGTACCACTCCGTGACCATGGTTTCCCCGTCGGGATTGAGAGACGGCACCAGCAGCACGATGGAGTCGTTCAGCCGCTTTAGCGTTTCCGCGTCCTGCGCCGTGGCCAGGTGGTAGGCCCATTCCATGGCCATCTGGCTGGAGCCGATTTCCGTGGAGTGGATGTTACAGGTGATCAGCAGGATGGTCTTGCCGTCGCGCGCCAGCGCGTCCACCTGCTGCGGGCTGAGGCCGCGCGGATCGGCCAGCTTGTGCGCGATGTCCTGGTACTTCGCCTTGTTGCGCAAGTTTTCCGGCGTGGAGAGGATGGCCATCATCATTTCCTCGCCCAAGGTGGTCTTTCCCAGGATTTCGATCTGCACGCGGTCGGATGCCGCGGCCAGCGCCTTGAAGTAGGAAGAAATCTGCCGGTAGTCGGCAAGTTTGCGGTCCGCGCCCACTTCGAATCCCAGAAACTCCGAAGGCGTGAGCGCTTTGCCGCCGGCGCCAGGCTTCTGTCCGGCGACCGCTGAGCAAGCCAGCGCAGCGA
>DATIYQ010000265.1:0-4422 GCA_035517515.1 Binatia bacterium | reverse complement strand
CGGAAACGGCGCGGCAGTAACCCGCATCTAACCGAATTCGGGGTGGTGGGGATTGAAGGCACTACAGGGCAACAGGGGCGCGGGGCGGAACGCCAGAATTCTTCTGGCGCTCGGCCTGGCCGTTTGCACCCTGATCTTTGTCGCACTCTCGACCAGCCATATTCACTCCGGCGGCCAGGACGACGCCGCCTGCCGGCTCTGCCAGGCCGCACACACCGGATGGGCCGTTGCCACGGCCGCGGAAGCGCTTCCAGCCCCGCTCATCCAACGCCCTGAGTTGCCCCGGTTGGAGACTTGCGCCGGGCTGGAATTCTTCCTGCACAATTCTCCCTCTCGTGCTCCTCCTTCCGCGTAGCAGCCAGATCCCAAACTGAAGGGGAAACCGCGACCGGCGAAACGCCTCGCCGGAGGCTTTGCCCGTTTGAGGGCAATTTCCCAAGACAGTCCTGGCCGATTCCGCGACGCGGATAGGGGGAGAGATGCGCAGAGGTCTTGGACATGCAGGATTGTTCGTGCTGGTGCTGTTGACCGGATGGTTTGTGGCGCCCGCCCGGGCGCAAACGGGAAATTCCGGGACCATCGAAGGCAGTGTGAAAGATCCCAGCGGGGCGGCCGTGCCGGCGGCGGAGGTGGAGATCGCCAATCCGGTGAGCCAGTACCGCCGCACGGCGACCACCGGGCAGGACGGCTCGTTCCACTTCACCAACGTGCCCTTCAATCCGTACCACCTGATCGTGAAGGCGAAGGGGTTCGCCGTGTTCACGGAAGACGTGGAGGTGCGCTCAGGCGTGCCGGTGACCGTGGCGATTGCGCTGAAGGTGGGGGCGGCCAGCACCACCGTGGTGGTGGAGGAGACCGGCGGCGACCTGATTGAAAATGACTCCACGTTTCACACCGACGTGGACCGAACGCTGTTTAACCGGCTGCCGCTGGAGAGCCAGTCGTCTTCGGTGAGCTCGCTGGTCACGCTGGCGACCCCCGGAGTGGCGGCCGACTCCAATGGACTGTTTCACGGGCTGGGCGACCACGCGGAGAACTCCTTTTCTGTGGACGGGCAGCCCATCACCGACCAGCAGAGCAAAGTGTTCTCCAACCAGATTCCCAGCGATTCCATCCAGTCGCTGGAAGTGATCTCCGGGGCACCACCGGCGGAGTTCGGGGACAAGACCAGCCTGGTGATCAAGGTGACCACGCGCTCCGGCATGGGGGCCACCGAGCCGACGGGGAGCGTTTACTCCTCCTACGGCAGCTTCGGCACGGCGAATGCGGGCTTCGACGTGTCGTATGGGGGGAAAAACTGGGGCAACTTCGTTTCGGTGAGCGGGCTCAATTCCGGCCGGTTCCTGGATCCGCCGCAATTCAGCGTAATCCACTCCAAGGGGAATGAAGAGAATCTATTTGACCGCGTAGACTATCAGTTCAATTCCCAGGACACCTTGCATCTGAACCTGGGGTACTCGCGCTCGTGGTTCCAGACGCCAAATTCCTTCGATAACCTGCAGGAGGGCATACTGGATCCCTTCGGAAACCCGGTGCCGGCCACGGACCAGCGTTCGAAGATTGAGACATTCAACGTGGCGCCGACCTGGACACACCTGATCAATTCCTCGACGCTGTTTACGCTGACCGGGTTCGTGCGGCGCGACGCCTACGATTACTATCCCAGCGCCGACCCCTTCTCGGATTTGGCGCCGGCGAGTGTCCAACCCGTGGCGCCCAACACGAATCTGCCGAACCTGCAGAACGAAACCGTCTCCCAGAGCCGCTCGCTGCTCAACGCCGGGGCGCGCGCGGACCTTTCCTATGTGAAGGGAATCCACAATATCAAAGCGGGGGCCATGTATGAGCAGACGTTTCTGGACGAACATGACCGGCTGGGCATCGTCAATCAGTATCTGAATTCGCCCTGCCTCGACCCGACTGGAATGTTCCCGTCGGCATCCTTTGTGGGGGGCGTGCTGGTGAACGATCCGGCACAATGTGCCGGGTTGGGGCTGGAGGCGAACACAACGGCAAATCTGAACAACCCCAACCTGGCCCCCTTCAACCCTGCCTTGGCCTGCCTGGACCTGACGCGTCCGACCCCCGCGGCCTCCAGCGGCTGCACGAACACGACGGCCGCCCTGTTTCCCTTCAACGGCCACACGGATGTGAAGGAGCTGGCGCTCTACGTGCAGGACACCATCAGCGTGAAAGACTGGTCGTTCAACCTGGGCATTCGAGGGGATTTCTACAACGGGCTGACCGTGCACCGCGAGGCCGAGCCGCGCGTGGGCGTGGCCTACAACATCAAACGCACCAACACCGTGCTGCGCGCTTCCTACGCGCGCATTCTGGAGACGCCCTTCAATGAAAACCTGGTGCTCTCCAACTCCGGGTGCGCATCCCCGGTGCTCAACCCGCTGCTGCTGTGCGGAACCCCCGTGGGGCAAATCACGCCTTTTACCCCGGGCTGGCGGAATGAATTTCACGTGGGACTGCAGCAGGCCTTCGGGCGCTATCTGGTGGTGGACGGCGAATACATCTGGAAGTACACGCACAACGCCTACGACTTCAGCGTCCTGGGCAACACGCCGATTACGTTTCCCATCGAGTGGGCGAGGTCGAAAATCCCGGGAGTGCTGGGCCGCGTCAGCGTGCCGAATTTCCACGGTTTCTCCGCGCTGGTGGTAATGTCCAGCGTGGCGGCGCGCTTCTTCGATCCACAGCTGGGAGGCGCGGGGGCCACGCCGGGCGGGCCTTTGGGCGTCTTCCGCATTGACCACGACGAGCACTTCAATCAGACCACGCACCTGCAGTACCAGCCGTGGATGCGCGGGCCGTGGTTCGGGTTCAACTGGCGGTATGACAGCGGCCTGGTGGCCGGGGCGGTGCCGTTTGCCGTGGACAGCACCACTCCTGTGGACCTGACCGGGCTGAGCGCAGCGCAGCAGATCGAGGCCGGCCTGTTCTGCGGGACACAGAAGCCCACGCTGGCCGTCCCGCTCACCACTTGCGCGCCGAATCTGTATGGTTCGACGCTGGTCAGCATTCCCGCGCCGGGCACGGAAAACGACGATCACAACCCCCAGCGCATCGCCCCGCGACATCTTTTTGACGCCGCCGTGGGCGACGACAATCTTTTCCACGGCGACCGCTACAAGTGGAGCCTGCGGTTTACGGTGATCAACTTCACCAACAAAGTGGCGCTCTATAATTTCATTTCCACCTTCAGCGGGACGCACTACGTGACCCCGCGCGCGGAGACCGTGGAGCTGGGCTTCCACTTTTGAGGCGCACCAAAGCGGAAATCACGGCGGGGGTAGGGCTCCCAATGTGCCCGAAGGGCACAGCGGGAGGGATCCTGAACCCCGTCTCATGCCGCTCCACCCATTCTGTTAAACTGAAATCGGGAGTAGCCTGCGAGGCGCGTGTTGGGGTTTCTATCCTTGAACCAACACCGAACCTCTGGCGCCCGGATCATCCTGCTGTTGCGCATGCTCTCCGGCCGGCGCCCCGCTCTCCATCCCGAAGCTTGGGGATGGGGAGCGGGGCGCCCGGCACGAGAGACGCCTGAAGGCAGGTGTAGGGTGCCACATTTTTATCGAGGTTCAGGATGGGCGCCCCATACGACTGAGCGGACCGCTCCTGATCGATTCAGGCCGCTCTACCGGAGATCATCCTAGGCGTGAAAATACTGTTCATCGGGGACATTGTGGGCTCTCCTGGCCGGCAGATTGTGGCCCACGAACTGGAAGCGGTGCGCGCGGAACACGGCGTGGATCTGGTGATTGCCAACTGTGAAAACGCCGCCTCCGGCTTCGGCATCACGCCAAAGCTCGCCGAGGAGCTGCTGGCCGCGGGGGTGGAAGTGCTCTCCGGCGGCAATCACATTTACGACCGTAAGGAAATTCTGGAATATTTTCCGGGCCAGCCGCGCCTGCTGCGCCCGGCCAATTTCTCTCCGGGCTCGCCGGGGGGCGGGCTGTACGCGGGCCGCGCGAAAAACGGGGTGCCGTTTGCGCTGCTGAACCTGCAAGGGCGGGTGTTCATGGTGCCGAATGACTGCCCGTTCCGCACGGCGGACCGCGAACTGGAGCGCGTGGCCCAGCTCGGAACGCTCAATGGCGCCGGGCCGGTGAAAATCATCGTGGTGGACATGCATTGTGAAGCCACCAGCGAGAAGCAGGCCATGGGCTGGCATTTGGATGGGCGGGTGACCGCGGTGATCGGCACGCATACGCACGTGGCCACGGCAGACGAGCGCGTGCTGCCCAAAGGCACCGCGTACATCACGGATGTGGGCATGACCGGACCGCACGATTCGGTGATCGGCATGGAAAAGCAGGCCATGGTCAAACGCTTCCTGGACGGGCTGCCGGCGCGATTCGAGGTAGGCGAGGGCGACGTGCAACTCAACGCCGTTCTGCTGGACGCGGACGA
>DATIYQ010000264.1:0-9543 GCA_035517515.1 Binatia bacterium | reverse complement strand
ATATCCACGCACCCCGGCCGGCGCGGCCGTTTGCAGGTAGGCTGGGTAATACGCCAGGGGCGCCACAACCGCCGCAGCCGCTACAAACGGAATGCCCAGACGCACCGCGCGGTCGCGCAGAAAGTGCCGGGTGCCTTTGCGCTCCAGGCTCTCCCAAACGAACAGGCCGGAGAGAAAGAACATCAGCGCCATGAAAAACGTGTCGTTGAACCCGGTGAAAATGCCAAAACCGCTCCAGTGGTGGGTATCCACCACGGGAAAGGCCCGCCAAAGACGCGGCTCCGTGAGCAGCGACGCCGCCGGCGGGGCAAAGGGCGTATAGGCCAGCACCGCGTGATGCGCCACCACCAGCACGGTGATGAAGGCGCGCAGATATCCGATGGGCAGGTTATAGGCGCCCCGCCGCGCCGCTGGGTGCCCGGTGGTTGCTGCGATTTCCTGCGGCTGCGAAGACACGGGTAGCGTTGCCGTACCACTCATGGTTGATTTCTCCTTTCTAGTTCAAGAAGTTGTCGGGGAAACCGGATTCACCTGCTCACAGTGCCATGGCCGTGCCGTGCTGCCGCAGGGCCAGCCACCGGCGCACGTGCGGCACGCAAAAACGCGCGTAAATCAGCGCGCCGATCAGAAAATAGATCCACAACCAGCTCAGAAAACCCCAAAGAATGATGTTGCTGTATGCCTCGGCCAGTTGCTCGAAGAGTGGGTGTCCTGCCGCGGCCGGGTTCACCACCACAAACGGAAAGCCGTGAATCATGGGTACCTGCATGGCCAGGGCGATCCCATTGATGATCACGCGCACTCCCGGAAGCAGCCAGGTCCATTCCGGCCGCGCCAGGTTGGCGGCGCGCTGTGCGATCCCGGCGAGCAGCAGCAGCAACACGGGAAGATAGAAGTGATGCCATGATGCCGCGAGCTCCAATCCCTGCGCCCAGGTGCCGAACAGCAACCCGGGGAAGTAGGGCACAGCCGCCCACCAAAGCGTGAAAATGCTCCAGACCACCAGGCCGGAGAGGGAATGCCACCGCGCGATGGGCAGATGCGGCGAGAGCGCAGCCGGAGGGTAATACCAGGGCTGCGGATACTTCCGGCGGATCCAGTTCAGAATGACAAACGTCAGCGTGACGCAAAAAATCTGGATCAAAAAAGGGAGAATGAAGGGCTGCAATGAGACGGGAGCTTTGAAGAGATACACGAACACAGCGGTCAGGCCGAGCGCGATGGTCAGGTTCATCCCCAGGATCATCAGGTACATGGGGAAGAGTTCCGGACCAATCAGTTCGATTCCGATATTCAGGCTGGGCCGATCCTGGCGGTAGCCCCGGGCCACCAGCATGGGATCGCCATGCTGCCGCAGGAACTCCATCTCCTCTTCTTCCGTCAGCGCGCGGCCCAGCTCCTCCTGGCGCTCCTCCATCTGCGAGAGCAGATTGGCGGAAAGCTCCCGGGCGATATCCTCGCGTTGCTTCCGGGGGAGATACAGCTTCACCGCTTTTACGTAGCTATCCAGCAGTTGCATGGCGCGGCTCCTTCAGGATTTCTTCCAGGGAAGCGCCGATGGCTTCCCATTCCGCCAGAAGTTGCTTCAAAATCTCTTCGCCGCGGGGTGCCAGGCGGTAGAAGCGCTTGTTGCGTTTTTCCTCCTCGCGCCACTCGCTGGTCAGCAGGCCCTGGCTTTCCAGCCGGCGCAGCAGCGGGTAGAGCGTTCCTTCATCGATTTCCATGCCCTGGTCGGCCAGGGATTTTCGCAGCGTGTAACCGTATTGCTCGCTGCGCAGCGCAGCAAGCACGGCCAGGATCAAGCTTCCGCGGCGCAGCTCTAGCCGCAGGTTTTCAAACAACTCGTTCGCTGAGGAACTGGGTTGCATATAGTATGTACCACATACTGTATGCAACACAGTGTAAGATGTCAAGCATTTTCTTCCCCCGGCGGAAATGCCCGTAAGCGCCATTGCTGGAATGCATTACAGGAGCATTCCGCTGTCCGGAGAGGACCGTAACCCTCCAGGCCCGGCATCTCTAAGACGAAGCCAACTCTGGGCGGTTGCGGTCTTGCGGACCACAGCTTTATGCTTTGCTGATCGGGGCGAATTTCAAGCGGCGAACGGGGGCGTCGATGTCTCAACCGATTACCGCGACGATTGCAGATTGAGTTCCTTCGTCAACCACCTGCGGCGGTCGGAAGTTGACTGAGCGTCGTTGAACTCGTGGCTGGTGAAGTACCAATGTTGTTCTTTGGGGCCGCCAACAGCCCGGTAATATTCATCCGCAGAACGCCTGCTGATGTACATGTCATGTGTGGCCCACTGAAAATAGATCTTTGCGGGCCCGGTATTTGAGACAAAGTGCTCAGGATTGTAGGGTTCCAGCACCGCCGCATACTTTTGAAACTCCTCCCTGGAAGTCGTAGCGCGCTGCACCTGGCCATAAAAACTGTCGTCGTCATAGTTCGTGATCGACGGCAAGCCTCCCATCAGTACAAACATCCTGATTCGCTTTTCCACCGCCGCGAGGGGCCCTCCCCAGGTCGCGCCCAGGGAATGGCCAACGTAACCGACGCGGTGCGGATCCACGTCCTCTCGCGCCACAAGCAAGTCCACGGCACGGCGCAGGTCCACAACCAGTTGGATGTAGGTATCGCGCTCTGCTTCGGCCCGATTCTTGGATGTCGGGGACGGCACGTCAGGCCGCCAATAGGGGGCGTCGATCATGACCGAGAGCGCGGCGCGCCTGGCCATTTCCACCCCCTCCGCCAGCCACTCGCTCTTGTTTCCCTGCCCCCAATGCATGTAGACGATGCCTGCAAAGGGCCCCTTGCCCGGCGGAACAACCAAAAATCCCGGCACCCGCCCGATCTTCGGCGAGTCGTAAGAGATTTCGATTACGCGGATCGAGCCAACCTCTTCCGATTTCTCCGTTTTAAAGTTGAGTGGTTTCTTCGCGTCGTAGGAAAAGACGGCATGAGGATCGAGTCCAGGAGCACTTTGGGCGGCCACCGTTACTGTGAGGGCGAGGAACAGAGCTGGAAATCGCATGCATTGCCTCCGCCCGGCGGGGCCTCCGCCGCCGATGAGCAGCAGAATTGTTACGCCGGGAACCGGGCCCTCAGCAGATCTGCCTCGCCTCATCGGCAGTCGTCTTGACTCAGTATCGGCCACCGCGCCGCGCGACCCGGGGATCCAAGAATCGACCTGCTGCGTCAAAGTCTACTGACCAAAGCAAATTCGACTCGGCGGAACAGAGGGTCAATGCGGTCCGCGCGCACCTGCACCCGGTCCCCCAGGCGACAAATTATCTGGCCATCCTGGGCCACCACCAACCGGTCCCGCTCCCGAAAGAAGCAGCGCTGGCTCGCGAATTCCTCCAGCGACACGATGGGGATTAAGCCCTCGACATACACGTCGAACAGCTCCACATACACGCCCCATTTTTGCGCGCCGATCACCAGCGCGGCATATTCCTCCCCCAGGTGCTGCTCCATGAATTGGGCCGTCTTCCACTCCATCAGCTCGCGCTCGGCGGCGTCGGCCCGGCGCTCCGCTTCCGAAGACTCCAGCGCGGTTTCTTCCAGCTCTGCGCGAGTGTACGGTCCGGGACGAGTCTCCGCCGCCGCATCCCGCCGCACGTCTCCGGCCGGCGGATGACGCGGCACGGGCGGTTCTTTCCGGGACGTCGCCGGCGCAGAACTGTGTGCTCCGGGATGTGCCAGGGCCCATTTGAGCACGCGATGCACGATTAAATCCGGATAGCGCCGGATGGGAGAAGTGAAATGCGTGTAATCGCGCGCGCCCAGTGCGAAATGCCCCAGCGGATCGGCGGCGTAGCGCGCCTGTTTGAGCGACCGCAGCATCAGGTAAGACAGGATGCGTTCCTCCGGCCGCCCGGCAATCTTCCGCGTCAGGTTCTGATAGTGCTGCGGACGGATGGCAAATTCCGTGGCCCCGGGCAGGGTAACCACCATGGGTCGCTCGCGGCCCGCACCGCGGCCGCGCTCACCGCGCGCCGCGGGCTGTACCCGGCCGTGACGCACCGCCACCCGGCGCACCGCGAGATCCTCAACCCCCAGGGAATGCCCGAAGGCCTGGGCCAGTTCTTCGAACTCCAGCACCTTTTTCGGGTCGGGCTTCTCGTGCACGCGGAAGAGCAGGCCCAACCCGCGGCCCTCCAGGTATGCGGCCACCGCCTCGTTGGCCGCAAGCATGAACTCTTCGATGATGCGGTGGGCGATGTTGCGTTCGCTGCGCAGGATTCCCTTCATCCGGCCCTGCTCGTCAAATTCGATCACCGGCTCGGGCAGGTCGAAATCAATCGCCCCGCGCCGGGTGCGCCTCCCATTGAGCAGCAGGGCCAGCTCCCGCATGTTGTGGAAATGCGGCGCCAGGGCCGCATATTTTTGCGCGGCATCGGCCTCGCCTTCCAGCACGCGGAAGACGTTTGTATAGGTCATGCGCTGGGCGGAGCGGATGATGCCGGGAGTGAACTCCGCGCGCGCGGTTTCTCCCTGCGCGTCAATTTCCAGCAGCGCGCTCATCACCAGCCGGTCCACGCGGGGATTGAGCGAGCAGATCTGGTTGGAGAGTTCGAAGGGCAACATGGGCACGGCCCGGTCCGGGAAATAGACGGAAGTGCCGCGCAGGCGCGCCTCGTGGTCCAGGGGCGATCCGATGGCAACGTAGTGGGCCACGTCCGCGATGTGCACCTGGAGCTGCCAGCGCCCTCCACTCAGGCGGGCGACGTAGACGGCGTCGTCGAAATCCTTGGCGGTTTCCCCGTCAATGGTGACGATGGGAAGTTCGCGGAAATCACCCCGGCCCTGATGATCCCCCTGCCGGACTTCCTGCGGCACGGCCGCCGCCTGCGCCGCCACTTCGGGCGGAAAGCGATTGGGCAGATGGTGTTTGCGGATGATGATCTCCACATCCACGCCCATCTCCCCGGTGTGCCCCAGAATCTCGATCACCCGTCCCGCGGCGTGCACGCCACCACGCGGAAACCGGGTCAGTTCCACATGCACCACCGCCCCATCCAGTTCCTTCATCCGCAAGCGGCGCAGCGACGCGGGATTCGCCAGCACCTCCGCGCGGATCCCCGCGCGCAGCTCCGGCGTCAGCTCGTTGCCGGCGGGAATGAAAATCTCCTGCTGCAGGCGCTCCTCAAACGGCCGCACGAAGTTGCCGGACGGGGTGTAGCGGAAAATGCCCACGACGGTGGGATGGGCGCGCTCCAGAATGCGCAGCACCACCGCCTCGGCGCGCCCAGGCCCGGCCCGCTGCGGCCGGCGCTCCACGCGCGCCAGCACGCGGTCTCCGTGCATGGCGTCTCCGCTCGAATTCCGGCCCACGTAAAGATCGCCGTCCACACCGGCCACGGGATGCTCCGGCACCAGGAAGCCATAACCGTCTCGATGCATCACCAGCCGCCCCGTGGCGCGATTTGGGTCTGCCCGGCGCGCGGGAGGCTCGGCTGCGCTGGGGGCCGGCTCATGCGACGGCTGTGTCTGTGGCGATTCCCCGCGAACTCCCCGTGCGTGTGGCGCGGGCCGCCCCATCCCTGCCTCGGCCGCAGCCACGAGCGGGCGCGGCAATCGAAACCGGCCGCGTCCCGCTTCTTCCACCTCGCGGGTGCGGACCAACTGCTTCAGTATTTTCTTCAGATCGCGGCGCCCGGTATGCGTCAGGTCAAGCAACTTGCAGATTTCCCGCATCGCCAGCGGGTGGCCGCCGCTTCCCAGGCAGGAAAGCACCTCGGCTTTACTCAGGCGGCCGGCATCTGCGAAGTCAGGCACTGTTCTAGGTTATGTCCTTTCTAGAGGATACAGGACTCCCGGGAGCAGCGGGACCGCGCCTGTGGAAATTTGCATCTTTTTTAAATTTCAGGCAACTTTCACCGCTAAAGTATGCTCCAATTAGGCAGGTTGAATCATCAACCGCCCGCTGGGATTCCAGCGGGTATCTCCACTCCTAGGGCGCAACGAGGAGGCGGCTTACGACCTGGGCCGCCTCCTTATAATTTAGGGCGCGTGATTTTCTCCTCCCGCAAGGCTTCGGCCGCTCGAATTCCTTTTCCATGATTCTCCTCAGGAGAGGCCGGTGATGATCACCCATCCACTGAAATTCCTGGTCGCCGCGTGTGCCGCGTTGCTGCTGGGCCCGGTGGTGCAGACTCTCAGTGGGACTTCCGATTCGAGCCAGGGTGAATTCGTCGCCATACTGGCGCACGCCTCCTGTGCGCCGTGGGACGGGCCTGCTGTTGCCATCGAGTTTTACACCACGCCAACGCGCTGTGGAGAAGCCAAAATCGCCCGCCTCAACATCAACCTGTGGCGCAACCTTCCGCTGAAAGCGGGACAGAAATTTGAATTGTCCCGCGCCACCACCACGGGCGTGGCCTCGCTCTGCGCCCGGGAAAATCAATGCGAGGCGGCGGAATCAGGAACGGTGTGGATTGAAGAGTTCGAAGCGGGGAAGAGCGTCTCCGGCCGCTACGAATTCTCATTTCAAAGAGCGGGCCGCCGCGCCGGTAAGTTCCGCGCCAAATGGTGCGACCTGCGCATGATGTGCGGTTAACCCTCCAGCCGGAGGGAACCGGAAACGGCGGCGACCGCCTGGCTTCTCCCTCTCCCAGCACTGGCCGAAAAGCACCAATCCATGGTGTATTGCGGCCATCCGTCCTCCTTCCCGTTGGGCCCCCGCCTTGTAAGTCCCAATATCCGATGGGCTTACGTAGGCATCCCCTTGGAAGGAAAGTTGCATCCCGTAAAGTGGCTAGGTGTTAGGAGAGGCCTATGAGGACCCCGTATCGAACCCTTGCAGTGAATGGCATTCTCGCAGTCATTTTGAGCATCGCCACGGCGCCCGCATTTGCGCAGGACGCCTCCCCCGGATCATCCCAGGACGCGCCGCAGCAGTCCAATCCGGCGCAACCGGCGCAGCCGGGATGGCAGAAATTTGACGGCGGATGGGGAAGGCAGGCTGTCCCTGCGCCGAACGGAAATGGCGGGCAAGACGCCAACGCTCCAGGCGCGCAGCAGCCGCCGCAGCAGGCGCCCGCATCCCCGCCGCAGGCGGGCTATCCGCCGCCGGCCACGATCACTTTGCCTGCGGGCACGTACATCACCGTGCGCACTGCTGAGCCGCTTTCCTCAGACCACAACCAGCAGGGCGATATTTTCACCGCCACGCTCGCGCAGCCGGTGGTGATCAACGGTTACGTGGTGGCCCAGAGCGGCCAAACCGTTTACGGCCGTGTGGCCGATGCGAAAAAAGCCGGCATGGTGAAGGGAGTTTCCCAGCTCAAGCTCGAGCTGACCGGGCTGATGCTGGTGGACGGCCAGACCGTCAATCTGCAATCACAGCTTGTGGGCCGCAAAGGTCCCACCTCCGTCGGGCGGGATGCTGCCGCCGTGGGAGGCACCACGGCGCTGGGCGCGGCATTGGGCGCGGCTGCGGGATGGGGCACGGGCGCGGCCATCGGCGCAGGAGCGGGCGCGGCCGCCGGGCTGATCGGAGTGCTGTTTACCCGCGGTTATCCGACCATCGTTCCACCGGAATCCTTGCTGACCTTTCAGCTCTCGGCTCCCGTGACCATCGACACTTCGCGGGCTCCCGGAGCCTTCCAACTCGTGCAGCCCTCCGATTACCAGCAACAACCGCCGCAGCAGGGACAGAACCAAAACGCTCCGCCCACCATGAGCTACGGCTGCGGACCCTACGGCTGCCCGCCGCCCCAACCCTATTACGCTTACGGGCCTGGCTTCTACCCGTATTACTACTCGCCATTCTTCTACGGACCGGCGTTTGGATTCTTTTACGGCCCGCGCTATTTCTATCACGGCGGCTATTACGGCTACGGCCGCGGCTACTACCGCGGCGGATACGCCCGGCCGGTGCCGCATGGTGCCGGAGTCGCCCACCACTAGGCAACGCAGGTTTTCTCTTGCGCCAGAAGAATGCGGAAGCGGGCGGCGTCTTGCCGTCCGCTCGCCTGCTGTGAACCTTACTCGATGGGTGCGCGCGCCAGGCGCATGGGGCCGGATTCCGCTCTCAGCCCGCAACCGCTGGTACCCTGCTGCATCATCTGCTGCGCCAACTGCAAGATCCGGGCGGCGGCGTGCGGCGCGCTGAGACCGCGGGCGTGGATGTTGGAGACCAGGTTGCGATCGGCATCGGTGTGCCCGGGGCGCGGCCGGTAGGCCATGTACGCGGAGAGGCTTTCCGCCGTGGCCAGCCCGGGGCGCTCCCCGATGAGCAACACCGCCACGCGCGGCCCAAGCAGTTCTCCCATTTCATTCAACACGCCCACGCGGCAGTAGCGAATCACAAACGGCTGCCCAGCGGTCCAGCCGCGCTCCCGGGCGCCTGCGGCGAGCAGCGGGAGCAGCGCCGGAACCTGCGCGGCAATCGCGGTCACGGAAAGCCCGTCGCCAATGGCCAGCTGCACGTCCGCGCCGGGGGAGCGGCGGCGCACGATTTCGCGCCGCGCGGGGTCGCACAGGTGCCGGCCGCGCTCCGGCTCGAGCAGATATTCCTGCTTCGAGCGCGCCTCGGTGGAGACCCGGAAGAGGTCCCATTGGCGCACAAACTCCGCGCCGAACGCGGTCTCCAGCTCCAGTTCCGTGCGGACCGCGTCCCGCGCTTCGGCGTGCGCCTGTCGCAGTTCGAGCTGCGTGGCCGTGCGGTAGGCCGCACCGGCGCGGCCCGCCAAAATGCGCGCCGGGGTGCGCGCGCGGATGCGCCGCAGCAGCTCCGGAAGATCCCCGGCAGCCAGCGGCGATTCCTTTTCCCCTGCCACTAGACCCTCTCCTCGAGCGAAGACTCAAGGCCGTGCATCAATTGGCGGCGCGCGCCGGCCTCCAGCCGCACAGGTTCCGCATTGCGGTAAATCCCCGCGCGTTCCAGCCATTCCAGAAACTCGGGAGCGGGCCGCAGCCGGAAGAGCCGGCGGGCCGCCAGCGCGTCGTGATAGCTGGTGGACTGGTAATTCAACATGACGTCGTCCGAGCAGGGCACGCCCATAAAGTAGTTGCACCCCGCGGCCGCCAGCAGGAGCAGCAGGTTGTCCGCGGAGTTCTGGTCCGCGGCCGCATGGTTTGTGTAGCACACATCGCAGCCCATGGGCAGCCCCAGCAGTTTGCCCAGGAAGTGATCTTCCAGGCCCGCGCGCAGGATCTGCCGTTCGTCGTAGAGATACTCGGGGCCGATAAAACCGACCACACTGTTCACCAGGAATGGCTCGAACACCCTGGCCACGCCGTAGGCGCGCGCCTCCAGGGTGAGTTGATCCACGCCGTGATGCGCCTCCGCGGAGAGCGCGCTGCCCTGCCCGGTCTCGAAATACATCGCCTGCGTGCCCTTCCACTCCACGTCGCGCCCGCGGTGATGCTCCAGCACCCGCTCGCGGCCTTCCCGCAGCAGCGCCAGGCTGATGCCGAAGCTGCGGTTGGCCGCTTCCGTGCCGGCCACGGATTGAAATAGCAGGTCCACCGGCGCCCCGCGCCGCATGGCCTCGAGTTGTGTGCTGATATGCGCCAGACAGCAGGATTGC
>DATIYQ010000263.1:0-2369 GCA_035517515.1 Binatia bacterium | reverse complement strand
CAGTATTCAGACCACCGGGACGCCGCGCTGGCTGGCGTTGGCGCTGATTATCCCCGTGGCCATTTCCGTTTGGGCGCTGTGGTCCAGCGCGAACGCACGGCAGGCCACGCAGGCGGCGGAGCAGTCTGCAGCTTCAGAGGCCAAAGCTCTGCGCGCCAGCGTGGACCAGTTGCAGCAGCAGCTCTCCGTTTCCGACCAGGAACGGCGCGCGGCGGAATCGCAATTGGCGGCCGTGAGCGACCAGATCCACAAGACCCAGGGCGCGGTGGGCGCTACGCGCAAACAGAATAAGGCACTGGCCGACCAATTGACCGACGTGGAGAGCAACGTGAGCGGCGTGCGGCAGGAGCTCGCCACCAAGGCCAGCGGCTCCGACGTGGAGGGCCTGGGCAACGACGTGAAGGGCATCCACTCCGATCTCGATTCCACCAAACAGAATCTCACCCTGGCGCGGAGCGAGATGGGCACGCTGATCGCCCGCAACCACGAGGAACTGGAACAACTTCGCCGATTGGGCGTGCGCGACTACTTCGAGTTTACGCTGCAGGGCAAGGGCGACTCGAAACAGGTGGGCGGGGTGACCGTGGAGCTGCGCGGCACCGATCCCAAACACCACCAGTACACCGTCAACCTGGTGGTGGACGACATGAAACTGGAAAAGAAGAACCGCTCCATCAACGAGCCCATCTTCTTCTACACCTCCGGGAGCCGCCAGTCCCTCGAACTGGTGGTCAACCAGGTGAGCAAAAACAAAGTGACCGGATATCTGAGCGCGCCGAAGGGCACCACCACCGCGGCTGCCCAGTCGTCCGGGGAGTAAGAGTTTTCGCGGAAATTCAGTGCTGCCGGGATCGGGGCCGGAGGTTCCACAACACTTCCGGCCCCGTTCCCTTTTGAGCCGCCGGTGGCCTTCCCCCAAAATTCCCCGGCCGGACTGGACGCGCGAACCGCGAAGCGAGAGAATGCGGGTGGCCACATCTTCGAAGGAGGAAGTCATGAACAAGCGGCTCTTGGCGGCAGCGGCGGTTGTGCTTTCAGGAGGATTCGCGCTGGCGGCGGGACAGGCCGGCACCTGGACCGGGCAGATCACGGACTCACACTGCGGCTACAAGGCCAAGCACACCGCGGCGTGCGTGAATATGTGCGTGATGGACCACGGCGCAAAGTACGCGCTGGCCAGCCCGGACGACAAGAAGCTCTATATTCTGGAGCCGCAGGAAAAGGCTGCGCCGCTGGCCAATGAGACCGTCAAGGTCACCGGCACGATTTCCGGCGATACCATCCAGATCAAAACCATCGAAAAGGTTTCCAAGCCGTCCTGAGCCGAGGCGGAACAGCCGGTCCCGCCTGCGCCGGGATGGGGTTCGATTGAGGCCGGTCCGGCGTACCCCGCGCAGGCAGGCTCCGCTGCCTCACGCGGATTTCAGCAGGAAATTCCGCTTGCGCGCCACAAACACGCGGGCCAGCGCGGGAAGCTGGTCGTAGGTCAGTTTGCCCTGCTCGTAGAGCTTCATCTTCTCTTTGGCGGACTTGCGTCGCCGGTGCTGCCGCTTCCATGCCTTGAAGTTTTTCTCGTGGGCCATTAAACGTCCGCCTCCGTGTCATCGGGGGAGCGGTCCCGCTCCCCAACGCTCTGCCGGCTCCATTCTGCCTGAGTGCGCGAATCATTTTAACACTCCCGGGCGATTTGCGGGTTCCGGGCGCTCATCGGCTGCTGTAGGATGTGGCGTGCCACCACTGGCCATCCACGCCGGCCGAGCACTCACTCCGCTCGAAGAAATTCCAGACGCCCTGATCCTGGTGGAAGACCGCACCATCCGCTGGATCGGTCCGCGCGCCGCTGCACAACTCGCTCCCGGCACCGATGAATTCGACGCCCGCAGGCTCACTGCCGTCCCTGGATTCGTGGATGTGCACATCCACGGCGCCGCCGGCCACGACGTGATGGAGGCCACGCCGGAGGCGCTCGAGGCTGTGGCCGGCAGTATCGTGCGGCACGGCACCACGTCGTTTGTGGCCACCACGGTATCGACAAGTGTGGATCAGATGGTCGGCACCCTGACGGGCCTTGCGCGGGCCATTCACTTTCAAACCAGGGCCGCAAGTGGCACAGCTTCACCGGCTGCGGAATGCCTCGGGGTGCACCTGGAAGGCCCCTTCCTCAGCCCCGCGCGCCGCGGCGTCCACCCGCAGGATCAATTGATTTTCCCAACCGCGGCGCTGCTGGTGCGCTTCCTGGCCGCTGCCGACGGCTGCGCGCGCATCCTCACGCTGGCGCCGGAGCTGCCCGGCTCCGGGGAGACCATTCGCGCGGCGTGCCGTGCGGGGCTGCGCGTGGCCGTGGGCCACACGGATGCAACCTTCGAGGA
>DATIYQ010000262.1:0-21870 GCA_035517515.1 Binatia bacterium | reverse complement strand
TGCACGTTGAATCCCGGAATGCGTTCCGGCAGCCCCATCTCTCGCATCGAGTAAACGGGGATCGCCGCGCGGTTTGCCTCGCTCCCCGCCGCCGGCCCGCTCTTGGCTGCCCCCATGATGGCCATTTCTATCAGATGAAGTTCGCGGTGTTTCGTCACCTGCCGGAAAACAAAACGGGCTCCGGCATTGCCGAAGCCCGCGTTGGAGCGATTACTTCGCCTGGAGTGTTTGCGGTCACTCAGCCCCACCGCCCAGGGAGGTTGTTCCCTCACGCGTCAGCCGCAGGTGCAACGCCAGGGTGATGTTGTTGCCCACCAGGGCCGCGCCGGAAACCTCACCGGGGTAGTCTTCGCTGAAAGAGTTGGCCTGCCGCGAGATGGACGCCTGCCCCACTGAAGAACCCGTGCAGGCGTAGCCGGAGTAGTCCTCACCACCGGCGGACGCCGATGCGCAGGTCTTATCGTTGGAAATCGCCGGCCAGTTCGTGCGGAGCACGGCCGCCACCAGTTCCGGGAAATCCTCGGTGCTGATCTGCGCGTCTGCGGTCGCCACGACGAAGGCCTCTCCGTGAGCATCCACCGGGTCTTCACCCGGCAGCACCAGGTCAAACGACACCTCGCGAGTGGCCTCTTTCACCACGAAGGAGTTGAATTGCGGGCCTGAGTAACCTTCATTGCCATCGAGTTGCGCTTCCAGCCGCACCTCAGTGACCGTCAGCGGCCCGCTGACGCGGAGTTTTCCGTCGCGGGTCAGTTTCGCGGTGCGTGAGCGGTAGCGCAGCACAGTATGATTGCCCGCCCCGGCCGGGGCATCCGCCGGCTCCACGTCGAATTCGAAAGAAGAATTCTCGATATTTTGCTGGTCGAGCCGCAGCGTGCCGGCCACGCTGGCCGCGCCGAGCGTCACGGAAACCGGGCTCTCGTTGATCTTCGCCACTGCCGAGACTTCCCCGTAGGAGTGGCTGCGATCCACCTTCCAGTCCCTCTGGCCTGCGAATGCGGGCGTCACCGCGAAGATGGTAAGCCCTGCTGCCATCACGAATGCTGCTGTTTTGCTGAACATGGTCTCCCTCCTTGCCTTGCTTGCCGCCCGGGCGATTCCCCACTTTTTCTTCGTTCTCTCTCAGGCGGATGTTGTGTTTCATCCCGTTCGATTCGGCGGCCCCAGGCAGGGCCACGGACAAGCTGGGGAAAAATCCGGTACTTTTTATGGGCCATGGAATGATGCAATTACGGCACGGACCGCGGTAACTGGCGGCTGTTTGAGGGGTTACGTTCTATCCGGAGCGTGTTTGACAGGTTTCTGGGCCGCTGCTAGGCTCGAAAACGGGGCTCACACAGGGAGAGTCATCTGCGCGGTTCGAGGGCCATGCGGGCGATTGTGCTCGCGGCACTTCTGGTTTCGGCGGGGTGCCACGTAAAAACGACCACCAAGTTGCCCGCAGCGGAAGTCCGGCCGCTGCTGGAAGCCTCCGAAGTGGAACTTCTGGCGCGCTACGCTGAGTTGAGCCGCTCCGTCCGCACCGTAAACGCAAAAGTTGAACTCGCCCCGCACACCGGTTCGCGCTACAGCGGGGTCATCGAGGACTACCACAAGGTGGACGGATTCATTCTGGCCTCGAGTCCCAGCCACGTGCGCATGATCGGGAAGGCGCCGGTGGTCGGGTCCACCATCTTCGATATGGTCAGCGACGGGGAGACATTTCGCATCTTTATCCCGCCCAAGGGGAAATTTATCGTGGGCCCGGCGCGTGCTGAGCGTCCGGCCAAAAAACCGCTGGAGAATTTGCGCCCGCAACACATCCTGGATGCGGTCTTTTGGCCGCCGCTACCGGAGGGAGCCCTGCTGCTGTTCGCCGAGGAGCAGGAGGGCCCGGCCCGCTACTACACCCTGACCGTCGCCCGGCGGGGCGAGCATCCGGAGATCGAGCGGCGGCTGTGGTTTGACCGCACGGACCTGAGCCTGGCGCGCCTGGAATTCTTCGAGACCGGAGGCCGCCTGGTGTCCATCATTCAGTATTCGGATTGGCTGGCGGAAGCGGGTGGCTCCCGCTTCCCGCAGGAAATCAAGTTGGATCGGCCGCACAACGACTACCGCCTGGACCTGCACGTCCTCTCCGTAACGCTGAACGGAGAAATTGCCGCAGACCGCTTCCACCTGGAACAACCGCCGGGCACGGAACTGGTGCGCATCGGGGAGGAACCGCCGGATTCGCCGGGGAGCGCACGCCCATGATGAAGGAAATGGTGATGCGCAACGTGTTCCACCGGCCGGCGCGCACTGCCGTGTGCCTGCTCGCCGTGGCCGTGGAGGTCACCGTGGTGGTGCTGGTGGTGGGCCTGACCACCGGGCTGATTACCGAAACCGGCAAGCGCATCGAGGGTGTGGGCGCGGACATCATGGTCCAACCACCCAACGCCTCCGCCTGGATCGGCTTCAGCAGCGCGCCGATGCCCATCAAGCTGCGCGAGAAACTGGAACCGATGCGCCATGTCGAGGCGGTGGCCCCGGTGCTCCTGCAATTCAATGCTTCCGGCCTGGAGATCATTTACGGCATTGAGCCGGAAACGTTCCGCGCCGTCTCCGGGGGATTCGTCTTTCACCAGGGGCACGATCTGGTGGGCCCGGACGATGTGGTGGTGGACGACGTGTACGCGGCCGCGCATCATGTGCGGGTGGGAGAGAACCTGCGCCTGCTGGAGCACCAGTTTCATCTGGTGGGCGTCGTAGAGCACGGCAAAGGGGCCCGGGTGTTTGTGCCCCTGCAGACACTCCAGGAAATCGCCGCCACCCATGATCGCGTCAGCCTGTTCTTCATCCGCTGCACTCGGCCGGAGCATACCCAATCGGTGATGGCGGAGATGCACAGCGTCCTGCCGGGCTACGAAATCCGCCCGCTTAAGGAATATCTTTCGCTGATGACCGCCACGGACCTGCCCGCGCTCAATTCCTTCATTGACTCGATGATTGCCCTGGCGGTGTGCATCGGCTTTCTGGTGATTTTTCTCGCCATGTACACCACCATCATGGAGCGGACCCGCCAGATCGGCATCCTCAAATCCCTGGGAGCCTCGAATCTGTACATCGCCAAAGCCATCCTCTCGGAAGGTGCGCTGATGTGTCTGCTGGGCAGCGCCTGCGGCATCGGCCTGAGCTTTGCGTTGCGTGCGCTGGCCCTGGCCAAGTGGCCGAATCTCACCATCCTGATCACTCCCGGGTGGATTCTGCGCGCCGCGGCCATAGCGCTGGTGGGAGGCCTGCTGGGTGCCGCCTATCCGGCCCTGCTGGCCTGCCGCAAGGATCCGGTGGAGGCGCTGGCCTTCGAATAGCCGACGTTCTTCGGGCTGCAGCCGCGGGCACCTGAACTACAATCGCAGTTCTCTTGGCGGGTCTTGAAGAATTGTTCGGCGACTTTTTCAGCATCCAGCAAAAACCTGACTATAATAGCTAAGACCCGCAGGGGGTTGAAGGCCCGCGGTGCCCCGTGGAAGCGCTGCTCAAGACAGAACAGCTCTGGAAGGTCTATCACACCGGCAAGGTCGAAGTCCCGGCCTTGCAGGGCGTGACGCTGGATGTGTTTCCCGGCGAGTTTGTCTCCGTGATGGGACCCTCCGGCTGCGGTAAGTCCACGCTGCTGCATGTGATCGGCGGCCTGGCCCAGGCCACGCGCGGGCGCGTGCTGGTGGATGGAAACGACCTGACCGCGATGGGCGATGCCGAGCGCACCAAATTGCGCCGCAGCAAAGTGGGATTCGTCTTCCAGCGATTTAACCTGCTTCCGGCGCTCGATGCGCGCGGCAATATCGCCCTGGCGCAGCACATCCACGGGAACGGCTTCGATCCGCACCGCTTTCAAGTGGTCACCAGCCTGCTGGGCCTCTCTGAGCGCCTGCACCACAAACCCTCGGAGCTATCCGGGGGCGAGCAACAGCGCGTAGCCATTGCCCGGGCAATCATCAACGAGCCAAAAATCCTGCTGGCCGATGAACCCACGGGCAGCCTGGACACCAAGAATTCCGACCTGGTGCTGGGCATGCTGCGGCAGTTGAACCGCGACCTGGGTCAGACCGTGGTGATGATTACTCATAATCCGGAGGCCGCCGCTTACGGCAATCGGATCGTGCACATGCGTGATGGCCAGATCGTGGATGGCGCGGTGGAGGCCTGACATGCGCAAGTTCCTGGGCCGCATCTTCTTCTGGAACTTCGAGCGTGGCACGCTGCCCTACGATTTCATCGTGCTGGGGATCGTGGCCTTTGTGTTTCTCTCTCCGCGTCAGTGGTTTCATGACCAGGCGGAATCGGGCACGCCCGCGGCCACCGTGGCAGCCGTGCCCTGCCAGGCTGATTCCGCAAACCCGCGCTTGTTCCACTGCCGGGTCAACGCGGCCCTGCTGGCCCCTCCGCCCGCCTCCCCGCAATTGCAGGAGAAAGCTCACTCCCTGCTCCAGCGCAGCGCCGTTCCCCTGAAGGACCGGCCGTTCCAGATTCTGCGCATGGAACCGGTGCTCGCCGGAGATGGCGGCGTGCTTTACTACGAAGTCTCGGTGCAGCAATAAAGCCCGGAATGGCTTCCGGCGCTGCGAATCTCCTGTGGTAGGATGAGCCCCCGGTGAAGAAATCTCCTAGCGGTGTGCCCAAATGCAGAGCCGGAATGCGCCCCCGGAGGGTCATTCGGATCACCGGTTTGCTGGCCGTGGCCCTCGCGGCCATTGGCTTGGGCGCCCCGGGCCTTCCGGCGAACGCACAATCCCACACCAAATGGACCCTGGATGCCGTACAGCGCGAACTGGATGGCGCCTCAAAGAATTTCCGCACCCTGACCGCAGATGTGGAACGCACCACGGTGACCGTGGCCGTGGACGACCGCTCCACGGAATCCGGCCGGTTCTTTCTGCGTTCCGATGGAAAGATGCGCATCGAGCTGACCAAGCCGGACCAGCGCACCATCCTGCGTAACGGCGACAAGGTGTGGCACTACCTGCCCAAGGCCAAGCGGGTGGAAGAATATGACCTGGGAAAACACGCCGGCCTGGCGGATTCGCTTTTGTCCCTCGGGCTGGGTTCTTCCGGCAACTCTCTGCGGAAGCAGTATCTGGTGACCGTGCTCGGCGAAGAGAGCGTGGAAAATCACAAGACCGTGGTGCTGGAACTGGTTCCCAAGGACGAGAAATTCCGCAATCAGATCGCCCGCATCCAGTTGTGGGTAGACACCACCAACTGGCTTTCCATCCAGCAGAAGCTCTTCGAAACCGGCTCCGGAGATTACATCATCATCCGCTACCGTAATATCGTCACCAACGCCAAACTCGCCGACAACGATTTCAAACCGCGCTGGCCGAAAGACGTGACCGTGGTCAAACCACAGGCCGCGTCCTGAAATCTGAAAACACACCGGGAAGCCACGAAAGTCGCCGGAACCGGCTGCCGCGTTCCAAGGCCGGCGCCGGCGCTACCATGGCCGCTCAGCGCCGCAGTGGCACGGATCTACGGATGAAGATGCGCAGCGTGGTGAGAAATTCCGGCTAAACGCGCGCCGCGCCTCTTTCCGCTTCCAGCAGCGCGCGCTTCCGCTCCAGGCCCCAGCGATAGCCGGTGAGGCTTCCGTTTTTCCCGACCACGCGGTGGCACGGAACCACCACGGAAATGGAATTGGTGGCGCAGGCGCGCGCCACCGCGCGCACCGACTCCGGCCGGCCGATTCGCCGGGCGATCTCCGAATAGGTGCGTGTCTGCCCCGCGGGGATGCGCTGCAACTCCTCCCACACCCGCCGCTGGAAGGCCGTGCCACGGATGTCCAGCGGGACTTCCGCGGCAGAGGGCAGCGCGCGGATGCGCTCCACCACCCCGCGAGCCCAGGCCCCGACCCCCTGCGGATCTTTGCGCAACTCCGCCCGCGGGAAATCGTGCGCCAGCTCACGGACCAGTTCTGCATCCGGTTTCCCCAGCATGACGGCGCAGACACCGCGCTCCGTGGCGCCCACCAGCAGCCGTCCCAAAGGCGAGTTCACCAGCGCATAACGGATACTCAGGCCGGGCGCGCCGCGCAGGTAGCTGCCCGGAGTCATGCCCAGTTGTGCGGCGGCACGTTCGTACA
Source organism: Binatia bacterium (assembly GCA_035517515.1). Lineage (GTDB taxonomy): Bacteria > Acidobacteriota > Terriglobia > Acidiferrales > UBA7541 > JOPF136. The sequence continues at coordinate 15,773 of DATIYQ010000262.1, read as the reverse complement.
GCCGGCTCGAAGAGCCGTACCCGGCATCATAGAGAGCGGACGTCACAGTTCCTCCTTTTCGCAGGCTCCGCTTGAACTGCCGGAGCCGTATCGCATCCGCATACTGGCGGGGCGTAATCCCCAGCACCCGGCGGAACAGCCGGTGCAGGCGAAACGGCCCCAAACCGCTGCGGACCGCGAGCGTGGAAAGTGTTGGCCTGCCGTTGTCGGCGGAATCATCCACCAAGCCGCCCGATTCGACATCCCGCTCGATTGCGCGGCACAGGCGCTGAATCAATCCGCGTTCCGCTGCGCTCAGCTCAGCCTTGCGGCCCAGGCAGCGCCCGCACGGTCGGAAACCCTGCCGTAGCGCTTCTCCGGGAGACATAAAAAATGCGACGTTGCGCTGCGCCGGACGCCGCGCCGGGCAACTTGGCCGGCAATAAATCCCGGTGGTGCGTACCGCAAACACGAAAACCCCGTCGTAGGCCGCGTCGCGCGAGGCCACGGCCCGCCACCAGCGGCGCGCGCCACCGGAGCCACGAGTCCGCGGCGCCGCGGATGCTTGCCTGGCTTGGAGCGAAGCGTTCATGTGCTCACAGTACGCCGCCGCCGGGGCGCATGGCTATCCGAATCTTGCGGGCAAAATCACCGCTTCACTCCGGGCCTTTCAGGAGGATGCGCTAGAATATTCGCCGAGATGCCGGAAGCCTCCATCTTCCGCGACCTGCTGCTGCTGCTCGGACTCGCCACGGGGATTTCTTTCCTGATGCGCCGGCTGAGTCAATCCACCGTGGTCGGTTACCTGCTCACCGGCCTCCTGGCGGGACCCACGGGCTTGCGGCTGATCTCCAACACCGCGACGGTGGAACACCTGGCGGAGATTGGCGTGGCCCTGCTGCTCTTCACCGTAGGCGTCGAGTTCTCATTGGAACGGCTCGCACGCATGAAGCAGATCGCGCTGGGCGGCGGAAGTCTGCAGGTCGGCGGCACCGTGCTGCTCACCATGGCCGTCCTGATGGCCACCGGGACTCCACCCGGCGATGCCCTGTTCTGGGGGTTTCTGGTGGCGGTGAGCAGCACGGCCATCGTCATGAAGCTGCTCGAGGAACGGCTGGAGATCGAGACGCTGCCGGGACGCATCAGCCTGGGCATTCTTCTCTTTCAGGATTTGTGCGTGGTGCCCATGATGGCGCTGGTTCCGGTGCTGGCCGCGCGGCAGAGCGCCCAGCTTCTGCAAGTGTTCAGCGCCGTTCTGAAATCTCTGGCCATCGTTGCCGCCATCGTGGTGAGGGCGCACTACCTGTTCCCGCGAATCCTGCGCGCGGTCGCCGGGGTGCGCAGGCGGGAATTGTTTATCATCGCCACGCTGTTTTTCACCATGGGCACGGCGTGGTGCGCGGCGCAACTCGGACTCTCGCTGGCTCTGGGCGCGTTCATTGCCGGAGTCGTGATCAGCGAATCGGAGTATTCGCATCAGGCCACGGCCGCGATCATCCCTTTTCGTGACAGCTTTTCGTCGCTCTTTTTCGTGGCCATCGGGATGCTCATCGATTTGCGCTACGCCGCGGCGCACGCGCCCGTGGTGCTCGGCGTGGCCTTGGCCATTCTGGCCGGCAAGGTGTTTGCCGGAGCCGCCGCCGTGCGCATCATGGGGTTTCCGGCGCGCCTGGCCGTGGTGTGCGGCCTCTCGGTGGCCCAGGTGGGGGAATTCTCCTTTGTGCTGCTGCGGGAAGGAGCCAACCGCGGGATGATCCACGAATCCTACTACCAGGTCTTTCTCTCCGCGGCCGTTCTCACCCTGGCGGTGACTCCCGGCCTGGTCGCCGCCGGGCCGCGCGTTTCGCGCTGGTTTGGACGCCAGGGGCCCGTGCCGGGAGAGGCGGAGGACCCGCAGGCCGTAGCTCCGCTGGCCGACCACGTGATTGTCTGCGGCTACGGCGAGAACGGCCGGCGCCTGGCCCGCTTGCTGCGCGAAAACAATCTGCCCTACGTGATTATTGACGTGAATGCGATCGCCGTGCGCCGCGCGCGATCCGCTGGCGAAAAAATCTACTTCGGCGATATTTCCAGCCCGGAGATTCTGGAGCGCGCCGGGGCTCACCGCGCCCGGGCGGTGGTGTTCGCGGTCTCCGATCCGGCCATCCTTCCCCAGGCCATCTCCCACGCGCGGCACCTGAATCCGGACTTGCACATCATCGCCCGCCTGAAGCGCATCGCGGATGCCAGCGATTTGCGCAGAGCCGGGGCCACGGACGTGGTGGCGGAGGAGATTGAAGCCTGGATGGAAATCGCTCTTCGCGTCCTGCGCATCTTCGGGATGCCCCGCGAAGCCCTGGCGGAACAGATCGGCGCCCTGCGCGCCGCGGACTACGATGCGCAACGCATCCTGCCCCTGCCCGGCCAGCCCCTGCGGCATTTGTGGCACCTGTTGCCGGAGGTGGATCTGGAGATGTTTGTGGTGCTTCCCGGGTCACCGCTGGCCGGCATACAGCTTCGCGATGTGGACCTGCGAAACCGAAGCGGCGCCGTGGTGGTGGCACTGGTCCGGCCCCACGAGGTGATCTATAACCCGGCCCCGGGTACCGTCCTCGCCGGCGGGGATCAACTCGTACTCATGGGATCCCGCCTTCAACTGGAAACGGCGAACGAGGCCCTGGAAGAATCCCACTCCGGAGGCCCCATCCGGCCCGGCCCGCCTGTTGCCAGTTAGGACACCAAATACCGCCCCCGCATTGACCCTCCCCGGAGTTCGCAGCATATTCGGCTTTCTTTCGGGGTGATCCTTCGACTGGGGCAGGCTATGGGCGCGAAACTGAAGCCGTTTGTGTCTCCTGAACCGCGCGACCGCCGCGAACCAGCGAAGCCTGCGGCGCACGCCATTCCCCTGCAAACTCCCAATAACCAGCATTTCTTCAACGTTCCCACGCACGCCGTCAGTGTGCTCGGAAACCGCCGCAGTTGCGCCCGGGCGTTCCTGCGGCTGCCCTTGAGTTTGACCGGGGTGAACGGCATCGCGCTGGAGTTTCCCATCCCGCTGGAGACCCGGGACATCAGCGCCAGCGGAGTGTTTTTTCATTCCCCGCAGCGCATTGAACCGGGCACGGCCATCGCCATGGTCGTGGCGCTCACCGACCGCCCCCTGGGCATGGGTTCCGTGCACATGTCTACCTCCGCTCGCGTGGTTCGGATCGAGGCGGAGGATTTGCGCGGATGGTATGGCTTGGCCGTGCGCTTCGACCACTACGAGTTTCGCCGGGACGAGTCGCTTCCCCCTCGCTTCCGCTGACTCCGGAGCCTCCGCCGGCGATTCGGACTCCTCCCGCCCCCGTTGACCGTTCCGGCAGTTACCTGCGCGTAGTGCCACGAAATTGGAATCACCACAGCGAAGCGCGCCTTCGTCCTGTATAATTGACAGGCACAGGGCTGTATGCTACTTACTTGCACTTTCGTAATGCACACCGCTGGATGCGCGGACTGACCCAACGCATAGAAGTCACCCTCGATACCCTGCTCGAGAGTGTGAACTTGGCCGAGCAGATTACCGTCCGGGTGGCCGAGATCGTCGGTTTTGACGAGGAGCAGAGGTATCGCATCGGCATGTCCGTCCGCGAGGCGGTGATCAACGCCTACGAATACGGCAACGCCCAGGACCGGGCGCGCCGCATCTACTTGGTGTTCGAGCTGCTTGCCGCTGAGCTGGTCATCCACGTCCGCGATCAGGGCCCGGGCTTCCGCCTGGAAGATGTGCCGGACCCCCTGGCCGAGGAGAACTTGCTGAAAACTTCCGGACGCGGCCTGTTCCTGATTCGGGCGTTTATGGACCAGCTCCGGGTGATTTTTGCCCCGGCCGGAGGGGCCGAAGTGATCATGACCAAGCGTTTGCCACTTCCGCATTCCCCTGCCGCCGCGGGCGCATCTGAAGGATAAGGCGATGAACCTGAGAGCCACCAACCGCGACATCGGAGATACCACCGTGGTGGACGTCAGCGGACGCATCACGCTGGGTGAAGGCAGTGCCCTGATGCGCACCCTGGTGCGCCAGCTCCTGGACCAGAAGCGCAAGTTCATCGTCCTGAATCTCGCGGACGTCTCCTACATCGACAGCTCCGGCATCGGCGAGCTGGTGAGCAGCTTTACCGCCGTCAAGAAGGAAGGCGGTGAGCTGAAGCTCTTGAATCTCACCAAGAAGGTCCACGATCTGCTGCTGATCACCAAGCTGTTCACCGTCTTCGACGTGCACAACGACGAGGAAAAAGCCATCGCCAGTTTTTCCCGCTGACGCATTTTCCATTGGGCGCGGCAGCAAACTCACCGAGGCCCTCTTGAAACTGGTTTCGAAACACCACCATGAATCCGCCCCCGGCGGCCGCGCGCATCGCCTGGGCCTCGTGGCGCGCCCGCTCCCGCGGAAATCCGCTCCCAAGGAGCCATTATGAGCGTGAAGAAAGAAGCCTCCGGACGCCATTCCGTCCAGGTCGAAGTCGAAGTCCCCGGCACGCCGGAAGAAGTCTGGCAGGCCATCGCCACCGGGCCGGGCATTTCGTCTTGGTTCGTGCCCACTGAGTTCGAGGAGCGCGACGGGAAGCCTGTCGCGGTGACCTTGAACTTCGGCCCGGGCATGGAGTCCCGTTCCGCGGTAACGGCTTGGGATCCGCCGCGCAGGTTTGCCGCGGAGGCCAATGGCTGGGCCCCTGGCTCGCCGCCCATCGCGGACGAGTGGAGCGTCGAGGCGCGCGGGGCAGGCATCTGCGTCGTGCGCGTGATGCATAGCCTCTTCGCCGGCACGGACGAATGGGACCACCAGTTGGAAGGCACCGAAACCGGCTGGCCCGGCTTCTTCCGCATCCTGAGGATCTATCTCACCCACTTCCGCGGCCAACGCTCCGCGATGATGCAGTGGATGGCCCCCGCTGCGGGAACCGAAGTGGAGGCCTGGGAAACGCTGACCGCGGCTTTGGGGCTGAAAGGCGTCTGCACCGGGCAGCGTTGGACCGCCCCGGCGGGTATCCCGGCGCTCAGTGGAGTGGTGGAGCACGTCAGCCAGAGTCCGTGCAACGCCCTGCTGCGGCTCGACCGGCCCGGACCGGGCGCCGCCGCCCTTGGCGCCGTGAACTGCGGCGGCCCCATCATGGTCACGCTAAGCTTCTACCTTTACGGCGATCAGGCCGCCGGGACCGTCGCCCGCGAGACACCACTCTGGCAAGCGTGGATTCAAGAACGCTTCCCTGCGCCGTCCGAGACGAACAAGAGCGAATGATCGCGTGGTTATGGGAGTGCACTCCCCTCGTGGCTACTTTTTGCCGGCGGCGCGCAGCATGGCATCGCGTTTGGCTTTGAATTCCGCGCCGGGTTTCCAGGAAGGCATCTTCGTCTCGTTGGCCACCCTGTAGCCCACCAGAAAAAAAAGCTGCATGTCTTCCACCGCTCCTGAAAGGTCCCAGTCCGGCTTCACTTTGTCCGAGGGCTTGTGGTAATCCTCGCGCGTGAAGCGTTCGTGCTGCTCGATCCCCCAGTCCTCCGGCCGGCCGATGTATTCCACTCCGGCTCCCGGAGTAAACGCCGGAACGCCTTCGTGCACAAAATTAAAGTGGTCGGAACGATAGAAATACCCCTTCTCCGGCACCGGGTCGGGCTTTACCTCGCGGCCCTGCTCGCGGGCCGCCGCATCTACAATTTCATCCAGCGTCGACGCCCCCCGCCCGATCATCACGATGTCCCGCGTGCGCCCCAGCGCGTTCAGCACGTCCATGTTGATGTCCACGGCCGTTTTCGCCAGCGGGTAGAGCGGATGCAGCGCATAGTAGAGAGAGCCCAGCAGCCCCTGCTCCTCAGCCGTGACCGAGAGGAACAGGATCGAGCGGCGCGGCGGCACCTGAAGTTGCTTGAACGCCCGGGCCATCTCGATGAGCGCGCCCACTCCGGAAGCGTTGTCCAGGGCGCCGTGATAAATCCTGTCGCCATTCACCTCCGGCCCGATCCCGAAGTGGTCCCAGTGCGCCGAATAAACTACATACTCTTTGTTCCGTTTCGGATCGCTCCCCGTCAGCTTGGCGGCTACATTGGTGGACTCCACGTGCCGCAGCGTATTCTGGATGTGGATTTGCCCGCGCAGGCCCAGTGGCACGGGATGGAAATCGCGGCTGAGCGCCGCCTTTTTCAGCTCCGTGAAATCCTTTCCCGCCGATTTGAACAGTTTTTGGGCTGCTTCCAGGGAGAGCCAGCCCTCCACAGCGGCGCGCCCCATATTTTTGTCGGCGCTGGCCAGGTCCATTTGCTCGCCGCTTTTCAGCGCCACCACCGCCCAGGGATATCCCGCCGGACCGGTCTCGTGAACGATCAAGCAGCCGGCCGCGCCCAATTCCGCTGCCTTCTCATACTTGTAACTCCAGCGTCCGTAATACTTCATGGCCTTGCCGCCGAACAGGGCTGGGTCCTCGTACCCGGGATGGTTCACCAGCACGATCAGGAGTTTTCCCTTCAGGTCCGCCCCTTTGAAATCGTCCCAGTGGAATTCCGGCGCGGTAATCCCGTAGCCGGCAAACACGACGTCCGCATCCATGGAGACGTCTTCCACCGCTCGTTTGGTCCAGGCCACGAAGTCGGTTCGGAAATTCAGCGTGTCCGGTTTTGCGCCGCGGCCTTCGCCCGCGAAGGTAAGAGTCATCGACGGATCCGGAGTGATGCCGATCAGCGGAACTTTCTGTTCGTAACTGCCGTCGGGATTCCCCGGCTCCAGCGAAAGCGCGCGGAACTGCTCTTCAATGTAGTTGACGGTCAGTTGTTCGCCTTTGGTGCCGGGAGCGCGCCCCTCATACTGATCCGAAGCCAGCGTGCGGATATGCGCCAGCAGGGCAGGCCCGGTAAAGCTCTTCAGCCCGGCTTCTGCGGGGCTTGGTTCCGGCACGGTTGCGCACGCCGCCAGCGCCACCAGGCCGGCCAGCACAAACGTCCCTTTGCCGCGCCGGCGATGCTGGGGAAACGTCATGCGCGCGTCTCCTTCGGGGCAAAACCGTTTCGTTGTCGCGCATCTTACAGCGCCGCGCAGCGGATGACCAGAGCTTTGCCGCCACCGTGCAACCCAAGGCGGCGCCCCGCGCGTTGGCGGTTGCAAATCAAAGGAACCAGCACCAGAATGGCCGCATGTTTGAGCCGGGACAAATGGTGCGCGTAAATCTGGCCGGACTGCGGGTGAAGAGCGTGACCTTCCAGGCTGCGGTTACCGACGCGGTGGGGCACATCGTCCGGCAGACCCGCGAAGATCCGCCGGCATATCTGATTCGGCTGCTGTTTTCCTTTCGAGGGGTGGACGAGGTAGAGGTGCCCGCAGAGCGTATCAAAGCGGCATCGTAGCCTGCAGGAGGCTGCGCCGCGGCCATCCCACGTTACAATGGAAGCTCGCGCGGAGACGCGGATGATCCATCGCCATCTATTTCATAACGACCGTCTGGTCCCCCTGGAGCAGGCCAGGCTCACCCCCGGCCAGGCCGGCTTGCTGAACGGCTGGGGATTGTTCACCACCCTGCGGGTGGCCAACGGCGAGGCGTTTGCCTTCGAGCGCCACTGGCGCCGGCTGGAGAAAGACGCGGAGCGGGTGCGTCTGCCGATGCCCTATCCGGCGGACTTTGTGCGGCGGCACCTGGCGGAGGTGATTGCTGTGAACGAGGTGCGCGAAGGCACGGCGCGCATCTATCTCGTTTACAACCGCGTGGGGTTCTGGACCAGCGGCGAATCCTTTCCGGACGTGGACCTGATCATCTACACGGCCGGACTGCCGCCCTATCGCGAACCGGTGCGCCTGGGCCTGCGCCCCAACGGCCGGTTCTCCGCCTCTCCCCTGTGCAGCGTAAAAACCACCGCGTGGCTGAACAACGTGTGGCACCTGGCGGAAGCGCAAAAGGAAGGGTTCGACGAAGTTGTGTTGCTCAACGAGCGCGGCGAGGCCGCGGAGTGTACCGCGGCGAATCTTTTTGCCGCGGCCGGCGGGCGTGTGTACACCCCGCCGCTCAGCTCCGGCTGCCTGGAGGGGATCACCCGCAGCGTGCTCCTGGAAATCGCTCCGCGCATGGGCATCCCCATGGAGGAGCGCCCGCTTACACCGGACGATTTGCGCCGCGCCGACGAGGTCTTTATTTCCTCCACCAACCGCAATCTGCTGGGCGTGGGCGCCATCGAGAACCACCAGTTCGCCGGCGCTCCCGGCCCCATCACCCGGCGCCTGGAAGAGGCCTTTGCCGCCTACGTCGCAGACTACGTCGCGCGCCAGCCGGCGGCTCCAACGCGCTCCTGAAGAGCGCTTCCCCAGCGATGACCGAACGCGTTTACAACTTCGCCGCCGGCCCAGGCGCGCTGCCGCTGCCCGTGCTCGAAGAAATCCAGCGCGACCTGGTGGCCCATCCGGAAATCGGCGCATCCGTACTGGAAGCCAGCCACCGCTCGAAGTGGTTCGACGGCGTGCTGGCGGCCGCCGAATACAATCTGCGCACGCTGTTGCGGATTCCCATGGAATACCGCGTGCTCTTCCTTCAGGGTGGCGCTTCGCTCCAGTTCGCCATGGTGCCCATGAACCTCCTGGGCCCCGGCGGGCCGGCGGCCGATTACCTGGTCACTGGCGCCTGGGGCGAGAAAGCACTGGCGGAAGCCGCGCGCGTGGGAGGCGCGCAGGGCGCGCGCACCGCCTGGAGCGGGAAGGCGGCTGGCTACGTGCGTACTCCCTCTCCGCACGAACCGGCCTTCCGGCCCGAAGCTGCTTATGCCCACTACACTTCGAACGAAACGATTCATGGCGTGGAATTCTTCGCGCCGCCCGGAGTGCCCGCCGGCGTCCCGCTGGTTTGCGATGCCTCGTCCGATTTTCTCTCCCGGCCGATGGAAGTGGAGCGCCATGCGCTGATCTATGCCGGGGCGCAGAAGAACGCCGGGCCCGCGGGAGTCACTGTAGTGATCCTGCGGGATGACCTGCTGGAACGCATCGGCGCGGGCCGGCCGGCCGGCGAAGAACTCCCCAACATCCTTGACTATCGCGTACTCGCCCGGGAGGGCTCGCGATTCAACACGCCGACAGTGTTTGGGGTCTACGTGGTCGGGCTGGTGGCGCGCTGGCTGATCGAAACCGTGGGCGGGCTGCAGAAGATCGAAGAGATGAATCGCCGGAAGGCCCAGCTCATCTACGAGGCCATCGATGCCAGCGAGGGCTTCTACCGCGGCCACGCCGAGCCCGCCTCCCGCTCGCGCATGAACGTCACCTTCCGCCTGCCCAACGAAGAACTGGAGAAACAATTCCTGAAGGATGCGCAAGCGCGCGGCATGGTGGAGTTGAAGGGCCACCGCTCCGTGGGCGGCATCCGCGCCTCGCTCTATAACGCCGTGCCGCTCGAAGCCGCCGCGGCACTGGCGGAGTTCATGAGCAACTTCCAGGAGAAAAACGCCAGCTGACCCGTGGAGCCCCGGCCACCGGCGCGGTGGCTATGCCGCCGCGGGCCGCACGCACTACCAGCGGAGGTCGGTCTCGACCGGTTGCGAGTAGTCCACACCTTCCACGTCGAACCCGAACAGATTTTTGAATCCGCGCTCGAACCCCGCGAAGTCCGATAGTTCCAGCAGATTCTCCGTGGTCACCTGCGGCCACAGCGCCGCCACTTCCGCCTGCACCTCCGGCCGCATCTCCCGGTCATCCAGACGAATCCGCCGCGCTTCATCCAAGCCGGGATCTTTGCCCGGTCGGAGCACTTCCAGAAACAGCCTGCGCATCTGCGCCCCGGCATCTTCATCCGTGCCGTGCTGCTTCATGGCTTTGAACAGCAGGCTCATGTACAGCGGCACAACAGGAATGGCCGCGGACGCCTGGGTGACGATGGCTTTGTTTACGGAGATCCAGGCGTGCCCGCCTCCGGCCGAAGCGAGGCGGGCATCCAGTTGCGCCGCGGTTTCTTCCAGGTGGTGCTTGGCGCGGCCGATCGTGCCGTCCCAATAGATCGGCCAGGTGAGCTGGGGACCGATGTAGGAATACGCCACGGTGCGCGCGCCCGGCGCCAGCAGGCCCTCTGCGGCAAGCGCCTCAATCCAGAATCGCCAGTCCTCGCCGCCCATCACCGCTACGGTGTCCGCGATTTCCTGATCGCTCGCCGGCGGCACAGTGATTTCCTGGATTTTCTTTGACGCCAGATCAATCGTTTTGTTCGTGTAGGCGCTGCCGATGGGTTTGAGCACGGAATTGTGCACGGCGCCGGTGCGTGGATGCGTGCGCCGCGGCGAGGCCAGGCTGTACACCACCAGGTCCACCGGCCCCAGGTCGCGCCGGATGATTTCCAGGGCGTCGCGCTTGGCCTGGTCGGAGAATGCGTCTGCGTTCAGGCTGGCCGCAGAGAGGCCATCGCGTTGCGCCAGGCGGTGGAACGCGACGGTGTTGTACCACCCGGCCGTGGCCGTGCGGTCGCTTTCCGGCGGACGCTCGAAGAAGACTCCCAGCGTGCGCGCGCCATAACCCCAGGCCAGCGCCACGCGGGAGGCCAGGCCATATCCCGTGGAAGCGCCGATCACTAGCACACGCGCGGGTCCTGCCGCGCCAACGGCGGCGGCCGGCTGGGCCGCGCGCGCCATTTCCACCAGTTGCTCAACGTTGCGCGCGCAGCCTTCCGGGTGCGCGTTGATGCAGATGAAGCCGCGAGAGCGCTGCGTAACCACCTGTTTCGGCATGGGATTTGCAGTAAGCGTCGCCCCGGCCCTGTCGTGTTCAGAATTCGGACTGGCCGCCGCGGGACGGCGGCGCTACGAGCCTCCGGATTCTACGACATCGAGTGGCGTTTCGGGCGAAGGTTCCAAGAGTGCAGCGGTTGATGCAGCCTCCCCGGCCGCCTCGTAGCGCCCCGTGCGCGGCAGGCGTTCCCTGATTCCCATCCACAGGAGCGCCGCGGCCACGCCAAAGAATACGCAGAAGCGCAGCCAGGCCAGCGGCATCGGCTCCAGCCCGGCCCGTCCGCCCAGGCGCCAGGCCGCCCAGGCGGCAAGCTGCGCAGGCACCACCGTCCACACGGCCACGTAGAACCATGCGCGTTCTGCTCCTTCATTCCGTGTGGAGCGGCGCGCGCGCGGCGTGAAGTCCAAAGCAGTGGCCAGCACTATCGCCGCGGCCAGCGGGTAGTACAGCCAGCGATACAGGCTGCCCAGCAGCCACGCTCCCGTGGTCACCGCCAGCACCAGCCCCAGCGCATTCAAAGCGAAGGGCACCAGCAGGTCCACCCACGCAGCGGTGTAGCACACCACGCGGTAGGACAGGTTTGGTTGATCCACGCCGTAATGCGTCACGTAGGGCCGGAATTCGCAGCCGGGCAGCCGGCCGGCATACGCGCGCCAGATGCACACGGCCGCGACCGCCGCGAGCCACCATCCATGCCGCGCATCCGGGCCCTTCGCATAGAGCGCGTAGGTGAGATGTCCAGGCAGAATGAAGAACACCCACACCCAGAGTGGGGTGTGCAGCGCACGGTAATAGTTCTTGTTGCGTTCGCGTTCGACGGCTTTCTTCATTGTTTCGGGCGAATCCTGCGCTCCCCGTTCGGCTGCCCCGCATTCCATCCCTGCCCAATACCTTTCCAGGCGGAATGCCGCCGGCAGGATGCGCGCACCACCGCAGCGCGGTGGATTCAGGCGTCCAGATTCAGCATCAGCAGGCGCGGCTCGGTCATTTCCTCGATGGCATAGCGCGGGCCTTCGCGGCCCAGGCCGGACTGCTTGGCGCCGCCGTACGGCATGGTGTCCACGCGAAACGTGGGCACCTCGTTGATCATCAGCCCGCCGACTTCAATCTGCTCGAAGGCCCGGAACACATTGGCCAGGTCGCGGGTGAAGACGCCCGCCTGGAGTCCGTAGGGGGAATCGTTGATGCGCCAGAGCGCCTCGTCAAACGAGTCGTACGGCGTGAGGGTGACCACAGGACCGAAGATTTCCTGGCAGTTCACGGCCATTTCCGGTTTCGTGTCCACCAGCACGGTGGGATCAAAGATCGAGTCGTGGCGCCGGCGGCCGCACAGGGCGCGCGCGCCCGCGGCGATGGCGTCGCTCACCCACTCCTCCACCCGCTCCGCCGCCCCGCGGGAAATCAGCGGGCCGACGTCCGTTTTCGGGTCCAGGGGATCGCCCACCACCAGCGCCTTCACGCGTTCCACCAGCAAATCCGCGAATTTTTTTTCGACCGAACGGTGCACGAAAATCCGCTGCACGGAGATGCAGGTCTGCCCGGCATAGCCGAAGCCCCCTTGCGTGCAGCGCTCCGCGGCCAGCTCGAGATTGGCGTCGCTGTGGACGATCACGCCGGCATTGCCGCCCAATTCCAGCGCCACGCGTTTGCGCCCGGCGATCGTTTTGAGCTTCCAGCCCACGGCGGTGCTGCCGGTAAAGCTGAGCATGCGGAAGCGCTCGTCGCGCACCATGCCTTCCGCCTGGGCCACCGAACACGGCAGCACGGCAAACGAGCCGGCCGGAGATCCGGCTTCCTGCACGCACTCCGCCAGCAGCAGCGCGCACAGTGGCGCTTGCGGGGCGGGTTTCACCACGATGGTGCATCCCGCGGCGAAGGCAGGAGCTACTTTGTGCGCCACCAGGTTCAGCGGGAAATTAAACGGGGTGATGGCCAGCACCGGACCCACCGGAAACCGGCGCACGATGCCCCAGCGGTTCTTGGACGAGGGCAGCACATCCAGCGGCTGGAATTCTCCGTTCATGCGCAGGGCTTCTTCGGCGGTGGCCCGGAAATTGAAGATGGCGCGGTCCACTTCCACGGCGCAGGCTTTGCGCGGCTTTCCGGCCTCGAGCGCCATGGTGCGGATGAAATCCTCGCGCCGTTTTTCGATTCCGTCGGCGATGCGCCGCAAGATCTCCGCGCGGCGGAACGACGGAAGTTTCGCCATCTGCGAAAAGACGGCCACCGCTTCGTGCACCGCGGCTTCCACCTGCGCGTCGTCCGGCCCGTAGGTAACCCCCACAACCTGCTGGTTGTAAGGCGAGCGGATTTCCTGCGGCTGCGCCGAAGACTCAAATTTCCCTTTCAGGAAGAGCCCCATCTCCGGCGCGCGGATGGATTGCTGGCTGGTCGTCATGGACGATTCCTCCTGCCGCGGCGTGGTCTATTCTACCCCGGCTGAAGCAGCGTGGCGCGAGGGGCTGACGCCCAGCCAGCAACGGCCAGGTCCGCCAGGCTGTCAATCGTTGTGCCCACGGCACGGAATTAAGGTACACTCTTGCTCCCCGCCGGCAGGGATGCACCGCGCTGGTTTCCCACGAGGTGAAAGAAACTTTACCGGCCGGGCCTGCGTACTATCTGGTGCCGGGAATCCACAGGTCGAGAATTGCGAAAAGGAGTGTCTCCATGTTGAAGAAAGTTGCTGCGTTTCTGGCCGTCGCCGCGTGCTTTACCTTGCCGGCGGCCGCCCAGTCAGTGGACGAGATTATCGCCAAAAACGTTCAGGCCCATGGCGGGGAAGCGAAACTGCGCGCCGTGAAGACTATGCGTATCACCGGGAAGATGGAGATGGGGCCGATGGAAGCGCCCACCACCGTCCTCTTTGAACGCCCGGACATGGTGCGCATGGAGTTCAGCGTGCAAGGGATGACCGGCATCCAGGCATACGACGGAAAAGAGGGCTGGAGCGTCATGCCCTTCCAGGGAAAGAAAGATGCGGAGCCCATGGCCGCCGACGACCTCAAAGAGTTGCAGAATCAGGCGGACATGGATGGCCCGCTGATGGACTATAAAGCGAAGGGAAACACTGTCGAGTACCTCGGCAAGGAGAAGCTCGAGGGGGCCGACGCTTACAAGCTCAAGGTGACCCGCAAGAACGGCACCATCGAGACCATTTTCATTGACGTGGACTCCGGACTGGACGTCAAAAGCATTTCCAAGACCATGATCCGCGGCAATGAGGCCGAGGTCGTCACCACCAATAGCGATTTTCGCGAGGTGCAGGGGCTGATCATCCCATTTGCCATCGAGTCCACCATCTCCGGCACCCCGCAGAAACAAAGAATCACCGTGGAAAAAATCGAAATCAATCCCGAACTGAGCGAATCGCAGTTCCACATGCCTGCGCCCGCGGCGGCCGATCCGGCGAAACCCGCCCAGAAACCGGGCGCAGGGCGGCGTTAACCTGAGAGAGCAGGAGGGCCGGCGGACCTCCCACCGGCTGCGAGCGTTTTGACCGGGCGCGGGGCCGCACCTGCGGTCTCGCGCAGGGGCAGGTTGTGCGCACTCCCCACGCGTAGTAGAGGAGAAGGGCGATGAACCAATTGAAGGACAAGGTGAGAAGTCTGGCGCGCGCCGCCGGAATCCTGCTGGCGGTTGCCGGGTTGTTTGCAGCCACGGGCCTGGTGCTCCCGCAAGCCGCCCGGGCGGGGGATACCAAATTCGATTCTGACTCCCTGGGGAACCTCACCGCCCGCGCCATCGGTCCGGCCGCCACCGGCGGCCGCATCGCCGCCATCGACGCCGTGACCGGCGACAAAGTGACCGTGTACGCGGGTTCCGCGAGCGGCGGGGTCTGGAAATCGGACAATGGCGGGCTCACTTTCAAGCCCATCTTTGAAGACTATCCCCAATCCATCGGCGCCATCCGCGTGGACCCTTCGAATCCGAAGATCGTTTGGGTGGGCACGGGCGAATCCTGGGTGCGCAATAGCGTCTCCGTAGGGGCGGGCGTCTACAAGTCCACCGATGGGGGCGACAACTGGCAATTGATGGGCCTGGTGGATACCGAGCGCATCCCGCGCATCGTGGTGAATCCGAAAGACGGCAATACCGTCTATGTCTGCGCCCTGGGCCATCTCTGGAACGCCAATGCGGAGCGCGGCGTCTTCCGCACCAAGGATGGCGGGAAGACCTGGAAGAAAGTCCTGTACGTGGACGAAAACACCGGCTGCTCCGATCTCACCGCTGATTCCCAGAATCCTGACGTGCTCTACGCCGGCATGTGGCAGGCGCGGCGTTATCCCTGGAAGTTCATCTCCGGCGGGCCCGGCAGTGGCGTTTACCGCTCCACCGACGGCGGCGAAACCTGGAAACCCATCCGCAAGGGACTGCCGGAAGGAGAACTGGGCCGCATCGGCATCGCCACCGCGCCTTCGCGGCCGAGCACGCTGTACGCCGTCGTGGAGTCCAAGGAGACGGCCCTCTATCGCTCCGACGACCTGGGCGAAAACTGGACCAAGATGAATACTTCCTTCAACGTCCAGGGGCGCCCGTTTTATTTTGCCTACCTGGTGGTGGACCCCACGGATTTCCAGCGCGTGTACAAGCCCGGCTACGGATTGACGGTGAGCGACGATGGCGGCAAGACCTTCGGGGGCGTTGGCGGGGGAGACTTCAGCGGAGGCTACCACGGCGATCTCCACGCGCTGTGGATTGATCCCAAAAATCCCTATCACCTGCTGCTGGGAACGGACGGCGGAGTCTATTCCTCCAGCGATCGCGGGGCGCACTGGAGAATGCTGGCCGCTCTGCCCGTCTCGCAGTTCTATCACGTCACCTACGACATGCAGGTGCCCTACAACGTTTATGGGGGCTTGCAGGATAACGGCACGTGGATGGGCCCCTCGAAGCAAAGCGGCGGGATTCCCAACCGCGCCTGGCGCGTGGTGGGCATGGGAGATGGCTTTGCCGCCCAGGTGGACCAGAGCGACCCTGATTACATCTACGTGGAGTTTCAGGGCGGACACGTTTTCCGCTTCCGCCTCTCCAACTCCGAGAGCAAGAATATCCGTCCGTTCGCCAAAACCGGCGAGCCGGAGCTGCGCTTCAACTGGAA
>DATIYQ010000261.1:0-3847 GCA_035517515.1 Binatia bacterium | reverse complement strand
GAGCAGGTCTTCGCGCACGGAAACCATGTCCAGGTCCACGGCCGCGGAAGGCTTGGCCACAAAATCCACCGCGCCGAGCTCCAGCGCGCGGAGCGTGCCGGTGGCGCCCTGGCGCGATTCGGAGCTGACCACCACGATGGGCCGGGGATTGCGGGTCATGATGTGCTCGGTGGCCTCCAGGCCGTCCATCACCGGCATGTTGATGTCCATGGTGATCACGTCGGGGTGCAGGGATTCGGCCTGGGAGACGGCTTCGCGGCCATCGGCCGCGGTGCCCACCACGGTCATCTGCGGATCGCCGCCGATGATGGTGCCCAGCACCTTGCGCATGAAGGCTGAGTCGTCCACCACCAGCACCCGGATTTGTGTTCCGTTTCCGCTCATGGCCCGACCGTCGTGCACTCTCTCCTTTTTCTCCTCGAATCCAATTTGCCGTGCTCAGCGCACCGGGGCCAGCCGCGCGGCATGGCGATCCGCGGCCGACGTGCCAATCAATTCCGCGACCGCGGTGAGCAACTGCTCTTCCTGCACCGGCTTGGTGAGGAAGGCCGCGGCGCCCTCTTTCAGCGCGCGTTCCTTGTGCTTGGCGCCGGCGCGCGAGGTAAGCACCATCACCGGGATGCGCCGGGTGGCCGGATCCTGACGCAGGTGCGCCATCAGTTCGTAGCCGTTCATGCGCGGCATCTCAATGTCCGTCAGGACCAGGTGGCAGCCGCTCTGCGCGGCCACTTCCGCGGCTTCCAGGCCGTCGGAGGCCAGCTTGACGCGGTAGCCGGCCTTCTCCAGCATGCGGCCCACAAACTTGCGGACACTGATGGAATCGTCGGTGACCAGCACGACCTTGTCGTCGCGGATGGAGTCCGTGGCCTCGCTGGGAATCACCCCTGCGGCGACCGCGGCCGCGCCGGGAGCGAAGACCCGGGCAATTCCGGTGGCCGCGGGGCCGAGGGCGCGGCGTTCCGGGGCCGCCGATTCCACCAGGCGGTTCAAATCAATGAGCAGAATCAGGCTGCCGTCCGGGGCGATGGTGGCCCCCGGGAACAATTTGACGCGGCGCAAATAGGAGCCCAGGCTCTTGATGACGATTTCATCCTTGCCGAGCACTTCTTCCACCACGATGGCCACCTGGCGATTGGCCACGCGCACCAGCACCATGCGGAAGTAGCCGTTGATCGCTTCCATGGGCGGGAGTTCGAGCTGGCGGTCGAGGCGCACCACTTCGGTGATCAGGTCGCGCACGCGCACGTAGAGCTTGCCGCCCACGTCTTCGATTTCCTCCGGCTTGACGCGGCGGATCTCCTCCACGGTGGAGAGCGGGAAGGCGAAGGTGGAAGTGGCGCAGCGCACGAAGAGCGCCTGGGAGATGATCAGCGTCAGCGGAACTTTGAGGGCAAAGAAGGTGCCGGCACCGGCCTCCGAGCGGATGTCAATTTCCCCGTTGAGCGCGGACACGTTGGCGCGCACCACATCCAGGCCCACGCCGCGGCCGGCCAGTTCGGTCTGGCTTTCCGCGGTGGAGAAGCCGGGATGGAACAGGATTTCGCGCAGCTCGCGCTCGGAAAGTTTCCCGGCCACTTCGGGGGAAACCAGGCTGGCTTCGACAGCCCGGGCGCGCACGCGGGAGTATTCGATGCCGTGCCCGTCGTCCACCACTTCGAGGAAAATGTGGTTGCCGCGGTGATAGGCGCGCAGCGTCACGCGGCCGCGTTCGGCCTTGCCGGCGGCGCGCCGCGCCTCCGGCGATTCGATGCCATGGGCCACGGCATTGCGCACCAGGTGGACCAGCGGGTCGGAGAGATGCTGGATGATGTTGTTGTCCAGCTCGGTGGCTTCGCCTTCCAGCTCGAAATCCACCAGCTTGCCGGTTTCCTTGGCGGCCTCGCGCACGGTGCGCGAAAGCCGGGTGGAAAGCGTGCCGATGGGCACCATGCGCGCCTGGGTGATCTCGTCCTGCAGGTGATGAGCGAGCTTGGTGAACTCGCCGATATCGCCCTCCACGCGCCCCAGGAAGCCGCCGAGCTGGGTAAGCACTTCGTTGACGTCCGCGGAAATTTCGGTGAGCGAACGCGAGAGGATATTGAAATCGTCGTAACGATCCATTTCCAGCTCGCTGAATTCCTCCGGTCCGCCGGGCAGGGAACCGCGCAGCACGGCTGCCGCGGAGGCGGGGAAGGCGCCGTTCCCGCGGGCACCACTGGCGTGCCCGTTTCCGTGGCCGTTGCCCCGCGCCGCGCCGGCGGCCAGCTCTTCCCGGCCGAGCAGATGGAATTCGTGTTTTTCCTGGAAATCGGAGATTTTTTCCACCAGGCGCGACTTCGAGAAGTTCAGCACTTCGACGAGTTTTTCGAGCTCCGCCATGTGCCCGACCATGCGCGTGCGGTTGATCACCAACTCGCCCACGTTGTTCATCATCCGGTCCAGCCGGTCGAGCGAAATACGCACGGACTTTCCGGGCGGGAGCATGGCGGTGGGCCGCCGCGGAGGCGTGCGCACCGGCGCCGCGGCCGCAGGCGCGGTCTGGGCTTCTGGCGCGGCCTGCTGAAAGACTTCCGCGGGAGTAGCGGCGGCAACGGCTTCGGCCTCGCGGGGCGCCTGGGCCGCCAGGCGTTCGACCAGCGATCTTAGGCCGGTCTCGGCGGTGGCTTCGTCCGCCCACTGGCGGTGAATGGTCTTTTTCAGCGCATCCACGGACTCCAGGCACAGGTCCACAACTTCCGGGGTGGCGCGCAGGGCGCCTTCGCGGATGCGACCGACGAGATCTTCCACGCGATGGGCCACCGCGGCCACGCGCCGCAGGCCCACCTGGGCCGCCGAACCCTTTACCGTGTGCATGGCGCGGAAGAGCCGGTGAATGTCTTCGGCTTTCGCGCCGCTTTCCAGGGCCAGCAGGCATTCCGTGACGCTTTGCAGGTGCTCGTCGGCCTCGGGGACGAAGAACTCCAGCACCTCCGGGGGAACCTCTTCATCCGCCGGAAGCGCCTCTGGGGATTCCCCGGCGGGAGCGGAAGCAAGCACGGCTTCCTGCGGCAGCTCGGAGAGCGCGGCCGCGGGAGTGGTGATGGATTCCTCCGGTTGCGGCTGCGGGAAGGCGAAGGAATAGCGCCGCCGGAAGATTTCGATATCTTCCGTAGTCTCCGTGCCGTCGGAGAAAATCTGCATCAGGTCGCCTTCCAGCACGGTGATCGCGTCCGCCAGGAATTCCACCAGCGGCGCGTGCACCTCCGGCGCCAGCTCCGCGTGCAGGGCGTACTGGAAGACGTGGGCCATGCGCGCGGCGATTTCGCTATAGAGGACGAATCCCTGCTCGGCGGCCTGGGTGGCCAGCCAGTGCGCGGCCTCATAGAGCTGTTCGATTTCCTCGCGCCGCGGCGCCGCTTCCTGCACCAGGGAGGAATACTCGCGCAGAAATTGCAGGCGCTCCGAGGCGCTCTCCAGGAACCGCTCGAGCGGCATGCGCTCCGCGGGGCTCACGGGACTCTCTCCGCGGCCGCCGTACGGACTGCGGCAGGGGCTGCCGCGGGCAGGGGCTTGCGATAGAGCAGCGACTCGCCGTGCAGACAGCTTTCCAGCTTCACCGCGGATTGCGCCAGAGATTCCGCGTGGCCCAGCACCAGGTAGCCGCCGGGGTTCAGGGCATCGCAGAAGGCGCGCACCAGGGCTTTGCGCCGCGCATCGGTGAAATAGATCATCACGTTCATGCAGAAGATCACGTCCATGCGCCCGGCATACACGGGCTGCGCCAAGTTCATGGGGGCAAAGCGCACCAGGCGGCGGATGCGCGGGCGCACCTGCCAGTGGTCCGCGCCGGGCGCGGGGGTGAAATGCGCATCGAGCTGCTCGGGGGAGA
>DATIYQ010000260.1:0-49537 GCA_035517515.1 Binatia bacterium | reverse complement strand
TGTGGCAGGCTAGGTGGGATTCTGACAGTAGAGTGACGCCGGTGATGCCGCCGGTGTGTGGGAATTGGTGCCAATTGGATTTGTTGAGGGGGTGGAGTTCCAGTTCGGAGATCAGGCGCTCGAAAAGTTTCTGCATGCGGGAGGCGTCGGCCAGGGCCGATGCTGTGCAACCGTGGGCTTCGATGATCCATTCTACGCCGGTCATAAGTTCAGCATTGTGTTCACACGAGTGTGAACACGGCACGCACGAGTGCGTGCGCTACGCCTGTGAGCTGCCGCAGTCGGGGCAGAATTTGGCGGCGCGGGCGATGGAGTGGCCGCAGTTGATGCAGAATTTTGTTTCGGCTGTTGGTGCGGCTGCGCCGCCTGCCGGAGCCGCCGGCGTTGGGGCTGGAGGCTCGCCTGGTTTCATGGCGTTCATCATGCTTTGTGCCATGGTGAGGCCTGCCCCTAGTCCGACTCCGATTCCGGCTGCACCGCCGCCTTCGTTGGCGGCCGCGATGGGCATGGACTGAGCTACCTGGAACTGCGTGTACTTGCCCATGTCGCCAATCATATTCATGCCGATGCGCTGATCGAGAATTTTCTGCAGTTCGTCGGGGAGCGAGAGGTTCTCCACTACGAAGCTTTCAAGCGACAGGCCGAAATCGGCGAAGGCCGGCTTCATCGTATCGGCGATCTTCTGGCCAAGAAGCTGCTGGTTGGCCGCCATGTCGAGGAATGGGATGGAGCTTTGGGCGAAGGCATCGGTCATGCGGGCGACGATGGTGTTGCGGAGCTGGCCCTCGAGGTCGCCGACGTGGTAAATGTCGCGCGTGCCGCTGACCTTTTGGTAGAAAACTTTGGGGTCGGCGATGCGGTAAGCGTAAATGCCATAACCGCGGAAGCGGATGGCGCCGAATTCCTTGTCGCGGATGGTGATGGGATTGGGCGTGCCCCAGTGCTGGTCCGTTTGCGTGCGTGCCGAAAAAAAGTACACGTCCGATTTGAACGGAGACTTGAACGCCTTATCCCAGTTCATAATGTACGTGAGAATGGGAAGCGTGTTGGTGTTCAGGGTGTACAGCCCGGGACCCAGCATGTCCGCCGCCCGCCCCTCGTTGACGAACAGCGCGAGCTGCGATTCGCGCACGGTCAACTGGCCGCCGTTCTGGATTTCCCGGTCCATCATCGGGAAGCGATAGGCCAGAATTCCTTCCTCCGGCTCCGTCCAGTCAATAACGTCGATGAACTGCTTGGAGATGAAATCACGCAAAGTCATGGGGGGCCTCGCTTGGGGAACGGCTGCTGGAACGGTCAGCCATGGACCTGAGCGCGATGCTACGGCGCAGGCATGGGCGTGTCAATCGCAATCGAGGAAAGCGCCCGTCCGGCTACCGCGATGCGCAGGGCCTAGACAGCGCAGCCAGTCCTCCTATTGCAAGGAACGAATGTGACGCTTTGTTTGTTCCCTGGGGAATTTCCTACTCGTGGCGCAGTGCCACCATGGGATCCGTGCGCATGGCGCGGCGCGCGGGGAAGTAGCCGGCGGCAAGGGCCACGGCCATCAGAAGAACTCCCACCGCGGCAAACGTCAGCCAGTCGAAGGGGCTCACCTGGAACAGCATGCTGCGCACAAAACGCTCGAGGCCCACGGCTCCGGCCATCCCCGCCGTCAATCCCAGCACTACCAGAACCACGGCCTGGCCCAGGACCAGATTGCGAATCGTCCGCGGCTGCGCGCCCAGCGCCATACGCACGCCGATCTCCCGGGTGCGTTGTTTTACGGAGAAGGCAATCAGTCCGTAGAGACCGATGGCCGCCAGCAACAGGGCAAGCGCCGCGAACAGCGTGAGCAGGTAGGTCTGGAATCTGCGCCGAGCGCCGGCGCGGGAAACCAGTTGCTCCATGGTGCGGATATCGGAAACGGCCAGGGCGGAATCCAGGGAGCGCACCGCTTCGCGGACCGCAGCGACCAACTGGGCGGGCGGCTCCTCCGCCCGAATCGCGAAGTAGGCCCGGGAGCCGCCTCCTTCCCAAAACGGCAGGTAAACCTGCGGCGGCGGAGCATCTTCCAGGTTGGAGTGGCGCACGTCTGCCACGACGCCGGCGATGGCCGACCACGGGGGATCCGCGCTTTCCACGCCGCACATGCACACGCGCTTCCCCACCGCTGATTCTGAGGGGAAGTACTTCCGGTTGAACGCCTGGTTCACGATCAGGGCAGGAGGGCGGCCTTGCGCATCCTGCCCGCCAAAGAACCTTCCCGCCATCAGCGGGGTGCCCATCGCCTCAAAGTAATGCTCCGACACGTAGCGCGAGTCGATGAGCTGGTCTCTCTGATTGGCGAAACCCTCCACCATGAACTCGCTCATGGTTTCCGAATGGCTGAGCGGCAGGTCGTCCACCGCGCCGACCGCGGCGACACCATGAAGTTGGCTCAGCTTTTCCAGCACGCGCTGGAAGAAGGCGAAGCGCTGCTGCGGCTGCTGGTAGCGCGAGTCCAGCGCGATGCTCAGTGTGAGCGTGTTGCTTTGAAAGCCCGTGGGCGCGCCCAGCAGATTCAGATAGCTGCGCACCAGAAGGCCGGAGCCGGTGAGCAGCACCACCGCCAGGGCTACTTCCACGATGATCAGGCCCTTTCGCGCGCCCTGCGGATTCCCTGCCGCGCCCTTCTCGCCGCCGCTCTTGAGCATTTCGGCCAGGTTTCCACGGGTGATGCCCAGCGCCGGCAGGATGCCAAAAATCAGGCCGATGGCGAAAGAGGCCAGGAGGGTAAAGAGGAGCACTCGCAGGTCAAGCGTGGCTTCACCCAGCCGGGGAATGTCCCCGGGATCGAACTTCGGCAAAAGGCGAATGGCCAGCACCGCGATCACGATACCGGCGGCGCCGCCCCCCACGGCCAGCAGCATGGCTTCGGTCAGAATCTGGCGGATCAAACGGCCACGCCGCGCGCCCAGCGCGGCGCGGACGCCCATTTCGTGCGTGCGTGTGGCGGCCCGGGCCAGCAGCAGGTTTGCAGCGTTGGCACAGGAAGTCAGCAGGACCAGGCAAACCGCGCCGAACAGCAGCCACATCGGAGAACGCACGCTGCGAAGCATGGTGTCGTCCAGTGGCCGCACCACTCCGTACCAGTCCTGGAAGAATTTTGGATCGTGGAGGAGATTGAGGCGCGGCATGATCGTGTCCAGCTCTGCTTGCGCCTGCTGAAGCGTTGTCCCCGGCCGCAGCCGTCCGATCACGTCTCCGCTCAGCGTGTCGCGGTCCACCCTCTGTTGAGCGGTAAGCGCGAGCGGGAGCCAGACATCGGTGTGATGAAATCCCGATGGCCCATAGGGGCTCTCCGCGTCGCTCGGAAACCGAAAGGTCTGCGGCATCACCCCAATTACCTGGTAGCGCTGGCCATCGAGAAGCAGAGACTGCCCGCAGACCTGCGGGCTGCCGCCGAACACGGATTGCCATAGAGCGTGACTGATAACGGCTACGTGTTCCTGGCCGGGCTGCACGTCGTCCGCCTGGATGGCGCGGCCCAACTCCGGCCCAACGCCCAGGGTGGAGAAAAAATTCGACAGGACACGCGTCCCGCCAATGCGCTGGGCCGAAGCCCCTGCGGCCAGGTTGTACGAGGCTTCGTTGTACATCGTGAGCGAGGCAAAGGTGCGCATCTCCCGCTGGAGGTCGAAGAAATCGCCGTTCGCAGGACCGAAAACCTCGACGGGGATCTGCGGCAATTTGTGGCTGGGGGTGAAAATGTAAGCCAATTCTCCGGGCCGCTCATAGGGTAGAGAGCGCAACAGAACGGCGTTCAGCAAACTGAAGGTGGCGGTGTTCGCGCCGATGCCCAGCGCCAGCGTGAGCATGGTGATGGTCGCGAAGCCGGGATTCTTTCGCAGCATGCGCAGCGCGAAGCGCAGATCCTGCGCCAGTGTCTCAAGCCAGGGCAGCCCGCGCTGGTCGCGATGGGCCTCTTTTGCCGCTTCCACTCCGCCGAGCTTCACCAGCGCCTCCCGCCGCGCCTGCGCCGGGTTCATTCCGCGCCGCAGGTTATCCTGGATGTGAAATTGGAGGTGGCTCTCCAGTTCCTGCGCGAACTCCTCGTCGCCCCGGCGGGTGCGGAACAGGCCGCCCAGCCGCAGCCACCAAGCGCGAACAGATCGACCGGGCATGCCGCTGCCTCTCATTCGTGGTGCAAGGCCACCAGCGGGTCCACGCGGGTGGCGCGCCAGGCCGGCAGGTAACACGCGAGACTGGCCACGGATAACAGCAACAGGGCCACGCCTGCAAACGTCAGCGGGTCCGCCGCTCCCACCCCGACCAGCATTTTAGCGAGTAATCGGGTCAGCCCGAGTGCGAGCGCGAGACCGGAAGCAATCCCGCCCAGCGCCATGCGAAGTCCTTCCGCCACAATCATTCCTGCCACCTGCCCGCGCTGGGCCCCCAGAGCCATGCGAATGCCGATTTCCTGCGTACGAAGCGCCGTGGAGTAGCTCATCACTCCGTAGATACCGAGTGCGGCCAGGGCCACCGCAAGAGCTGCAAAGAGGCCCAACAGAATCAGGCTGAGCCGCCGGTTGGCCAGCGAGAGATCCTCGAGATGAGCCAGCGTCTGCACTTCGTAGAAACTCACTTTCTTGTTGACCGACCAGATGGCGTCTTTCACCGCCTTCACCATCATGGCCGGATCGCCGGCGGTGCGCACCACAAAGGCCATGCTTCCCGTTGGTTCCTGGGCGTGCGGGCGGAAAAACTCCGCCCCGGGGCGCTGCTCCGGGCCCCATTGGCGCGTGTCACCTACAATTCCCACAATTTCGCACACCACGCCGGCGGCTCCGCGAACGAGAGGCTGGATTTCGATGCGTCGGCCCAGCGGGTCCTCGCCTTTCCAGTAGCGCTCCGCCATGGTGCGATTAATCACCGCCACGGGCAGAGAATCCGCGGAATCGAACGCATTCAGCAGCCTCCCGCGAATCAGCGGGATGCCCAAGGCCTGGAAATATCCTGGAGTCGCCACGGTCTGGATGGCCGTGGGCTGCTGATCCGGCCGCACCGGCGGACGCCCTTCTATGGCGAACCGCGAAGATTCATCCGGCCCGCCCAGGAACAGCGGAGTGGAAGAAGCTGCCCCCGCGGCTTCCGCACCCGGAACCGCGGCCACGCGGCTCACCGCCTCCTTAAAATACTGTGCGCGCTGCGCCGTGGTGGAATACCGGTTCCAGACGTACACCTGGAGCACGGCCACATGCTCACGGGCGTACCCCAGGTCCACATGCAGAAGGTTCACCAGGCTGCGCAGCAGCAGCCCGGCGCCAGCCAAAAGGGTGAGCGCCAGAGCCACCTCAGAGATGACAAAAAATCCCTTCAGCCCCTGCCGCGAAGCGCCCCGGGCCCCGGCCGCTCCCTGCCGCATGGCGGATTGCAAATCTCCGCGCGAGAGATGCAGCGCGGGCGCCAATCCTGCGAACACCGCGGTCAGCACGCTGAGTGCCGCGCCGAACGCCAGGACCTGCCAGCCCATGTCCGCCTGCTCCAGGCGCGGAATGCTGGTGTGTTGCAGCCCGACGACCAGCTTCAACAGCCAGCGGGCCAGGAGCAAACCTCCGACGCATCCAAATGCGCAGAGGGTGAGGGCCTCGGTGAGCAGTTGGCGGATTACGCGCCAGCGAGCCGCACCCAGCGAGACGCGAATGGCCAGTTCGCGCCCGCGGCGGCTGCCCCGCACCAGCAAAAGATTGGCAATATTGGCGCACACCACCAGCAGCACCAGCCCCACCGCGCCGGCGATGAGCAGCAGCATGGGACGGATGCGTCCCACCAAGAGCTCCGCCAGAGGCAGCAGGCTGACTCCGACACTGCCGTCCTCGGTCGGATAGGTGGCGGCCAGCCGCGCCGCGGTTCCTGCCAGCGACGCCTGCGCCTGCTCCAGCGAAACACCGGGCTTCAGCCTTCCCAACACGTCCAGATAATTCGCGGTGCGCAGCAGGCGTAGTTGCGGAGTGAGGGGCATGGGCGCGAACACTTCGCGGTCTTTGCCCAGCCATTGCATGTGGAAGTCCGCGGGCAACACCCCCACTACTGTGTACGCTTCGTCGCGCAGAGAGATGGTCTGCCCCACGATTCCGGGATCGCTCCCGAACCTGCGCTCCCACAAACCATGGCTCAGCACCACCACGTGCTCGTGGCCGGGCTGGTACTCTTCCGCCAGGAAGGCGCGACCCCACTGGGGCGCGATGCCCAGCAGGTGGAAGAAATCCTGGGTCACCAGCTCGCCGGAAAAGCTCTCTGGTTCGCCCTTGCCGGTGTAGTCGAAACTCCAGTAGGACATGGCCACGATGTCTTCAAACGCCGTGGCGGCTTCTCTCCAATCCAGAAAATTCGCAGGAGAAACGCTTTCGCGCTCCGCGTTGAGCGCAGTATTGGTTTGCCACAGCCCCACCAGGCGGTCCGGTTCACGGAAAGAAAGCGGGCGCAGGAGCACGGAGTTCACCACGCTGAAGATGGCCGTGTTGGCGCCCAGTCCCACGGCCAGCGTCAGCACCCCGATGGCCGCAAATCCAGGATTTTTTCTGAGCGAGCGCAGGCTGTAGCGCAGGTCCTGCGCCAGCGAGTCGAAGAAGGGCAGACCGCGGCGCTGGCGCACCGCCTCCTTGGTCGGCTCTATGCCGCCCAAAGCCACGATCGCGGCCCGGCGCGCGTCGGCGGGAGTCATGCCGCGGCGCAGATTGTCTTCCGCGTGGAGCTGAAGATGGGCCTCGAGTTCCACATCCAATTCGCGCTCGCGGCCCTGCCTGCCGAACATACCGGCGATGCGATGGAGAATCGTGCGCAGCGCTGCCATGGGCGGTCCTCCTACTCTCCACGCAATGCGGCGGTCGGATGGATGTTCATCGCGCGCCGGGCGGGCACATAGCCGGCGGTGGCAGCTACCAGCGCCAGGAGCACGGCGGCAGCCATGAATGCCACCGGATCCGCCGGGCTCACGCCGAACAGCAGGCTGCGCATCAGCCGGGCGAGCGCGAGTGCGGCAACTACGCCGACGCCCACTCCCGCTCCCGCCAGACGCAGCGCCAGTCCCAGCACCAGACCGAACACGCTTCCGCGAGGGGCACCCAGCGCCATACGCACAGCGATCTCCTGAGTGCGCTGGCTCACCGAGTACGCGACCACGCCGTAGATTCCTGTGGCCGCGAGAACCAGAGCGAGCCCGGCGAATGACGCAAAGAGTCCCGCGCGGAAACGCGAGTCCGCCACCGAGTCGTACAGTAACTCGTCCATTGCGCGCACGCGAATCAGCGGGAGCTGCCGATCAATCGAGCTCACGGAGGAGGGAAGCGCTTCCGAGGCGGCGCTGGTGGTCCCTCCGCGCACGACCACGTACATGGACTGCACGAACCACGGGCACCACCCGGAATCCGTGAACGGGACGTACATGGCCGGCTCGTCCTCAGCAGCGAGCCCCTCGTACTTCACATTGCCGGCCACGCCCACGATCGTGTAGAAGTCCGATCTCGGATTGTACTCGCCGGTTTGAACGCGCTTCCCGATGGGGTCTTCACCGGGGAAATAGCGGCCCGCCATGTTCTCGTTGATGATGAGGGCGTGTGTCCCTGGCGCGCGGTCCGCCGGCGAGAACTCGCGGCCGCGGAGCAGGGGAACGCCAAGCGTGCGGAAATAGCCGTCGCTGATCGGGATTTCGGGCACCGCGGGTGCGGGCTGGCCTGGCGTGTCCGCGCGCCCTTCGATGTGGAATGGATTCGTCAGCTGCAGCAGATTGGGCGGCAGGCTCGCGGCGATGGCGGAAGATTCGACGCCGGGCGAGCCTTGGATGCGGTCGAGCAGCCGATCGAAAAACGAGGTGACGTCGGCGGCCTTTGAATAGCGTGCATCGGGCAGCGCCACCAGCGCGGTGACCACGCGGCCGGGATTGAAGCCCGGGCTCACTGCCTCCATTTTGGCCAGCGTGCGGATGAGCAATCCCGCGCCCGCCAGCACCACGAGCGCTAACGTGAATTCCGCGGCGACTAGCGCGTTGTGCGCGCGGTGCGATTCCCGGCTGCAAGAAGTGCGCGTGCCCTGCTTCAGGGATTCACCGATGGAAGGAGAAGCGGACTGAAACGCGGGGGTCAGCCCGAACAGCACGCCGGAGACGAGCGCAATGCCCGCCGTGAATGCGAGGACGGGAAGGCTCACCGCGATTTCGTTCATGCGCGGGAGGGTCGAAGGACTCAGCAGGGCGAGGGCGCGAACGCACAGATACGCTACGGCCACGCCCAGCAGGGCGCCGGTCGCGGCGAGCAACAGACTTTCTGTGAGGAGCTGGCGCACCAGCCGGCCGCGGCCCGCCCCCAGCGCAGTGCGAACGGCCATCTCGCGGCCTCGCGCGGTCGCGCGAGAGAGCTGGAGGCTGGCGACATTGACCACGGCGATCAGGAGCACAAAGCCGACCGCTCCGAACAGCAGCAAGAGCGCCGGGCGCTCATCTCCCACCCACATCTCTTTCATAGGGGCGGCGACGGCGAGCGTGTCTTCAGACCGGGGAAATTCCCGTTGCACCTCCGCGGCGATGCGCGAGGCATCGCCGGTCGCCTGGGCCAGGGACACGCCGGGCCGCAGACGGCCGATGGGAATCAACCAGTAGGGCGGCCGCTCGGTGGGCGGATGCAACTGGAGCACGGGCCACACCTCGCCCCCCTGGGCGTACCGAAATCCGGGCGGCAGCACCCCCACAACCGTGTAGCTCCGCTCCTCCAGGGTAATCTTGCGGCCGACTGCGGCAGGGTCGGCCCCGAGAAATTGCCGCCAGAAGTGGTCGCTGACCACGGCCGCAAGCTCGCCCCCGGGCTTCCCTTCTTCCGGCCGCGGGGCACGGCCAAGCGCGGGCGGCGTGTCGAGCACGGCGAAAAACTCGGGGGTCACCGCCATTCCGGGAATCATCTGTGGCACGCCAAATCCGGTCAGGGCGAATCCAAGCGTGGAAGGCGTGTAGGCAGCCACGTGAGTGAATGCCCGCTGCCGTTCGGCAAGCGCGAGGAAGTCCGCGGTTCCCATCGGCCCGCGGTCCACTCCCCGGCCCTGAAGCGAAATCATCACGAGCCGGTCTGAGTCGGGGAAGGGAAGCGGCTTCAGCAGCACACCGTACACAATCGAGAAAACAGCGGTATTGGCGCCGATGCCGAGCGCGAGGGTGAGGACCGCCACGGCAGTGAATCCCGGATTTTTCCGCAGCATGCGCAGAGCGAAGCGGAGATCCTGCGGGAGCGAGTCGAAAAACGGCAGGCGCCGCTGTTCGCGGTGCAGCTCCTTTGCAGCCTCTAAGCCTCCTAGGGCCACCAGGGCCTGACGGCGCGCTTCTTCCGGAGAAAGCCCGCGGAGGAGATTCGCTTCCACATGCATCTGGAGATGGGTCTCCAGTTCGGCGGAGAATTCCGATTCGCTCCGTCCGCGGCGGAACAACTCACCCCACCGCGACAGCCAGCCCCGGATCGCTCCCATAGCCCTGCCTCCCTCGCGACTCAACTCGCGCCGCGCGATTACGGCCTTTCCTGCGGCGCCAGGAAGCGCGCCAGGATGGTGTTGGCCCGCTCCCAGTCGCGCGTTTCCCTCTGCGCCTGCTTGCGTCCCGCGCGGGTGAGCCGGTAGTACTTGGCCTTGCGGTTGTTCTCCGAAGCGCCCCACTCGGAAGCCACGTAGCCCTCCTGCTCAAGTTTCAGGAGCGCAGGATAGAGTGTGCCGTAATTAATGAGCAGGCGGTTGCCGCTGGTCTGCTCGATGCGCCGGGCAATGCCGTAGCCGTGAAGTGGCCCCATCACTTCCAGGGTCCTCAGAATCATCAGCGCCAGGGTGCCCTGCCAGACATCGCTGCGTTCGCCCATATTTCTCCTCTGGGATACCCATAGGAATCTGCCACAAGCCCTATGGGAATGCAATAGGAGCTACCCGATTGGACGAAGCCTGCGGGAAAAAGTTTCCAGGGAAGGGGGAAGAAAGAAGGGGGCAATCGGAGGGCCGCCGCCCGGCCAGAAATCCCGCTAGAGGGGAGGGACAGCCGGGGGGGACGGCGCGGTTCCGGGCTGATCCGGTTGGGCCCCCGGGGGCGTCTCCGCGCTCCCGCCCGGGCCGGGAACGGGCGTGGCCCGCGTGCCGCTGGCCAGGGCCAAGGCATTTTGCCGCGCGCGTGCAGACTCCAGTGGTTTGCCTTCCGCGGCGTAGATATCCGCCAGCAGAAGCCAGCGCTTGGGATTTTGGGGCGTGTAGGAGATTGCCTGGCGCGCGAATTGTTCACTCTGTTTGAAATCCCGCAGCGCGGCCCAGGCCTGGCAGCGACTCTCCGCCAGTCGGGCGCCGAATTCCGCCCCCAGCGGCGAAGCGGCTCCCTCAAATGGATTTTGCCGTGCCGCGCGGTCCAGGGCATCGAGCGCCTGCCTAGGCTCTCCCATGGCCAGATAGACTTGGGCGAGCAGCAGGTAGCGATCGTAGCCACGGGTGGAGAGTTTGGCCGATTCCCGCAAGCAGGCTGCCGCCTCGGGAAAATGGTGAGTGGCGGCGTAGAGCCTGCCCAGGCCGAACCAGGCGGCGTCGGTGCGCGCCAGGTCCAGCGAGGCGCGAAATTCATGCTCGGCCCGGCCGGTCTGTCCGGTGGCTTCAAAGAATTGCGCGCGGATCAGGTGCAAGTTGGGATCATCTCCAAAGATCTGGTTGGCGCGGTCCAGCGCCGCCAGCGCCTCCGCGTCTCGCGAGAGCAGGTAGAACACGGAGCCGGCGTTGGCCCAGAATTCAAACTGTTCGGCTCGTCCCGGCGACGTGCCGGCGCCCGCGGTAGGCGGCTGGATGGGCGCGGTGCGGCAGTCCAGGTGGAGGCGTTCGAGCCACGCGGCATTCTCCGGCCGGTTGCGCAGGAAGAGCGCGGAGACCTCGTCCAGATACACCAGTTGCCAATCCGGGCTGGCGCAGAACGCCTGCAACGGCGCATGCTCCAGCTCTCCATAGCGGGAGAGCGAAAAGATAGCCAGATTGATGTTGCGGCGCGCCTCCTCGCGGCGCCAATCCGCCGAGCTGGGCGGCTCGCTCATCAGGTGATTTTTTTCCAGCAGGAACTGGGTGCCGTAAGGGAGATAGCGGCTGTCCACGTACACCGGATACTGCGGGCCGAGCCGCCAGGCCAGATAGCCGCCCAGGTCCACATCGTTGAAGATCTGGCCGGGCAGGCGCTCGCGCTCAACGAAATCCGCCGCGCGTTCCGGGAACCACCAGGAGGGGCCGGCGCCGAAGAGCGACACTTGACCGTCCACAATGTAGTGGCGGTTGGTGACCAGGTCGTTCATGCGCACGCCGGCCAGCAGGGTGGCGCCGGTCAACAACGCGGAAGCCGCGGCTTTACGCACCGGCGGGCTCCACAACCATTGCCGCCACGGGTTTGGCGAACCGGTCTCGGCTGCCGCGGGCGGGAACTCATCGGGAAGCGACCCGGCCAGCACCACCACCAGGATGGCAAACAGCGCCTGGAACCGGATGTGCAGCAGAGACAAATAGGCTCCGCCGGCCAGCAACAAGGCCGGGGCGAGCCGCAGGCGCAAGACGTACAGCACCGCTCCCACCGCGCCGGCCAATAGCAACCACCAGTCGCCGCTGCCCGCGCTGCGAAAATTCACCAATTCGTGCAGCCGGCCGGTATTCAGCCGGATGGAAGACCATTCGCCGATGAACGCGCTGTGCAGCTCGCCGGCCTGGCTCTGGCGGATCAATACCTCGTAGATCCGGTAGCCCCAGGGATTGAGCAGGGTGGCCAGGGCGCTCAGCGCGATCCACGGCGCTGCCCGCCGCAACCGCGCCAGCGCAGGCCCGCGGCGCGAAGGGTACATGAATTCCGCCAGCTCGATAAAAACGTATGCGGCCAGCAGCAGCAGACCTGCTGCGAATCCCGGGTGCAGGTTTACCCAGGCAGCCATCACCACCGGCAGCAGCCAAAGGGAAACGCGCTGGCCGCGATAGTGCCGCCATAACAGAACCGCGTACACAGCGAAGAGAAGAGTGGTGAAGAGCTCCGCGCGCGCTTCGGTGCGAAAATCAATCGCCGGAACCGCCAGAAACGCCAGTAACGCGGTGAGCCGCCGGCCGTGCCAGACGAGAATCCCCACCACGGCAAGGCATGCGAGCGCGTTCAGCCAGGAGAGCGCCGTCCATCCGCCGGCCTTCGCCAGCAGATAGAAAAACAGACCGGAGAAGGGTGGATAAAGCCACTCCCGGCCTGCCGCGGTATAGGAAAGCACGTCGGTGGAAGGAATGGAGTGATGTTGGGCGATGTAGCGCCCGGTCGCGAGCTGCCAGCCGAGGTCGAAATCCGCCACGGTCTTCCATCCCGCGAGGAAGGCGTAGGCGAGCGCCAGCGCGGCCACGTAGGCCCACACGGGATCGCGCCGCACACGCCCGAGAAAATTCATTGGGTGCACATTCTGCCGGAGAAGTGCCTCGCCGGAAAGCGGAATCGCCCCGGGAATTGGAGGGAACGCGGCCCACAGGTTCCATCGGGTCGAGAAAGCATGTGGAGCGCGCGCGGAATCCGTCTTGCAATTCCACTTCCCCTTAGTATGATAGGGCCTCGTTGGTGCATTTGGGTTTTGGCGCGCACGCGGCAGGCGAGAGCAGTAAGGGGACGCCGCCGGCGCCAGATGGGGGACGGATGGCAGCACGCTCCGGGCAGCGCGGGTCAACCGCCGTGGCAGCGAGTCTGGCGATTCTTCTGGTTCTCTTTGTCGGCATTACTCTCTACTTCTTTATCGCAAAAGTCTGGTGGTATCCGCCGGCCATCAACGATTTCGGCCGGGAGATTGACGCGCAATTCACGCGCACGTTCATCATCACAGGAATTGTGTTTGTGGCCTCGCAACTGGGCCTGGCCTGGGTGGTATGGCGCTACCGCTCGAACGGCGGGCGCGCCCAATACGTCGAAGGCAACAACACCTTCGAGGCGGTGTGGACCACCGCGGCCATCGTGCTGTTCGTTGGGTTGGGAATTTTCGGCCGCACCGCGTGGGCGCAACTGCACTTCAACAGCATCCCGCAGGGCGCCATGGTGATCGAAGTCACCGGAAAACAGTTCAACTGGATCTTCCGCTACCCCGGTGCGGACGGCAAATTCGGCAGCATCCTGCCCAAATACATCACTGAATCGAACCCGGTGGGCCTGGACGACAGGGATCCCGCGGGTGCCGACGATGTGGTGACGCTCACCCTGGGCGTGCCGCTGGGCCGGGAGATCGAACTGGTCGAGCGCTCGCAGGACGTGACCCACGGCTTTTTCGTCCGCGAGCTGCGCCTGAAGCAGGATGCCCTTCCAGGCATGCTCATCCCCGTCCATTTTCACGCCGACGTGCCGGGGGATTACGAGATCGCCTGCACGCAGCTCTGCGGCTCCGGGCATCACCGCATGCGCGCGACTTTGAAGGTTATGCCTGAGGCGGAATTCGAGAAATGGCTGGCCAACGAGAAGGCCAACCAGTGAGCCGCGCCGCGCGCGATCGCGCAAATTTCAGGGGAGGGAATTGATGGCCGCCCATGCCTCAGAGGTTCATCACCATGCGCCGCCTGAGGGCTTTCTGTGGAAGTACATCTTCAGCAAAGACCATAAGGTAATCGGCATCCAGTATTACCTGCTGGCAGTGGTGGCCGTGTTCACCGGGATGTTCCTCTCCCTGCTGATGCGCATCCACCTCTTCTGGCCCAACGCGCACATTCCCGGCATGGACGGCGACTTTACGCCGGAAAAGTACCTGGCGCTGATGACCATGCACGGCACCATCATGGTGTTCATGGTGCTGACCACGGCGCCGCAGGCGGGATTCGGGAATTACTTTCTGCCCATCCAGATCGGCGCCGCGGACATGGCGTTTCCCACGCTGAACATGATGTCGTTCTGGACCACGTTCATTTCGTTTGCCTGCCTGATTGCCGCTTTTTTTGTGGAGGGCGGAGCGCCGATCAGCGGCTGGACGGCCTACTCTCCGCTTTCCACGCTGGGTTCGATCAGCGGCCCGGGCGAAGGCCTGGGGCAGACGATGTGGATCATCTCCATCGCGTTCTTCTGCGCCGCCTCGCTGATGGGGGCCATCAACTTCATCACCACGCTGATTGACTTGCGCGCGCGCGGGCTCACCATGATGCGCCTGCCGCTCACCTGCTGGGCCTGGTTCATCACCGCCATTCTCAGCCTGCTGGCCTTTGGCGTGCTCCTGGCCGCGGGCATCCTGATGCTGCTGGATCGCCTGGCGGGTACCAGCTTTTTCATTC
The DNA here is from genome assembly GCA_035517515.1 of Binatia bacterium. GTDB lineage: Bacteria > Acidobacteriota > Terriglobia > Acidiferrales > UBA7541 > JOPF136. The sequence continues at coordinate 35,278 of DATIYQ010000260.1, read as the reverse complement.
CCGGAGGGCTGGTGGTCAGCGGCGTGCAGCAAACCGGCCACACCGGCGGCTCCCCGCTGCTGTGGCAGCACCTGTTCTGGTTTTTCGGGCATCCCGAGGTGTACATCGCCATCGTCCCGGGCATGGGCGCCGCGTCCCACGTGCTTTCCACGTTTGCGCGCAAGCCGGTGTTCGGCTACCGGGCCATGGTCTATGCCATGTCCGCCATTGGCATCCTGGGCTTCATGGTGTGGGGCCACCACATGTTCGTCAGCGGGATGAGCCCGTACACGGGCTTTGCGTTTTCGCTGATGACCATGGCCATCGGCGTGCCCTCCGCCATCAAGACGTTCAACTGGCTGGGCACCCTGTGGGGCGGGCAAATCCGCTTCACCGCCGCGATGCTCTACGCGATTGGTTTCGTCACCCTGTTCGTATCCGGCGGGCTTTCTGGGCTGTTCCTGGCGCAGCCCTCGGTGGATCTCTACCTGCACAACACCTATTTCGTTCCCGCGCATTTTCATCTGGTTATGGGGGTGGCCGCGATTTTCGGGATGTTCACGGGAACTTACCTGTGGTTTCCGAAAGTAACCGGCCGGAAATTGAACGAAACGCTGGGCAAGCTCCATTTCTGGATTACGCTGCCGGGCACGTATGCGATTTTCATGCCCATGCACTGGCTGGGCCTGGCCGGAGCGCCGCGGCGCTATGCGGATTCCACCGCGGTGTCCTACCTGCCCGCGCTGCAACCCATACAGTGGTTCATTTCCATCGCCGCCTTCATCACCATCAGCGCTCAGATTCTGTTTCTGTTCAACTTGATCTGGAGCCTGAAATTCGGCGAGAAGGCGGACGAGAATCCCTGGCAGGCCACCACGCTGGAGTGGACCATTCCTTCGCCGCCGCCTTTCGACAATTTCGGCGGCCACGAGCCCAGCGTCTATCGTGGACCTTACGAGTATGGCGTGCCCGGCTACGTGGACGATTACCTGCCACAGCACGTGGAACCCGGTAAGCTGGCTACCGGAAGCGCCTAGAGGACTGTGACGCTCATGCCCGGCGCACCCGTCATTGACGAGATTGAAATCCCTCCGAGCGATCGGGGCTCGGGCGGGTCTTCTTCCGCCGAACCGCCGCGCGGCTACGGTGGCGGCGATGGCCGCGGCGGAGACGGCGAGGGCTCGCCATTTCCACGGTCCGCGAGCTCCCGGCGCGTGTACTACACGGGCATCTGGCTGGCGCTCGCGGCGATTCTGATGTTTTTCATGGCCCTGGTCAGCGCGTACCTGGTGCGCAAGGGATCGGGGGGCGACTGGCGGGCCATCGCCCTGCCGCGGGTGCTGTGGCTGAACACCGCCGTGCTAATCCTGAGCAGTCTGGCGCTCGAAGCATCGCATCGCGCGTGGGAGCGGGAGCAGGCCGCCGTTTTCCGCGCCTGGTGGGCCACGGCCACGGCGCTGGGCCTGTTCTTCCTCGCCGGCCAATACGTTGCCTGGCGCGAACTCGCCGCCGCCGGCGTGTACCTGGCCACGAACCCGTCCAGCAGCTTCTTTTATCTTTTTACGGCGGCCCACGCCCTGCACCTGGCCGGCGGCCTGGCCGCCTTGCTCTATGTGCTCTCGCGCGACTGGATGCGGCTGCGGGCCACCGCCGGCGTGGCCGCGGAAGTGGCCGGCATCTACTGGCATTTTATGGACGGGCTGTGGGTCTTCCTGCTGCTCGTGCTCACACTGGGACGGTGAGAAATGACGGAATCGCATACTGAAGTGGCGCTCGACTCTCCGTGGAGCGGAGGCGGTTCGCCCTATGCCATGGGTAGCAAGAAGCTGGGCATGTGGCTGTTCATCATCTCCGACGTGATGACTTTCACCGCCTTGCTGATGGCCTACAGCTACTCCCGGGTCTCCAATCCGGACTGGCCGGCGCACGTCTTTCCGATTTTTCCCGCGGTGATTTTTTCCACCACCATGACCGTGGTGCTGCTGGCCAGCAGCTTGACCATGGTGATGGCGGTGGCCGCGGCGCACCGCGGCGCGCGCGGCGCGGCGGTGAAATGGCTGCTGGCCACGATGGCTGGGGGACTGATCTTCTGCGGGCTGCACGCGACCGAATGGTTTCACCTGATTGAAGAAGGGGTGCGGCTGTTCTCCAATCCCTGGGGCTCGCCGCTGTTCGGCGCCGCCTTCTTTGGCATCACCGGGCTGCACATGACCCACGTGATGTGCGGGGTGATTTATCTGGGAGTGATCGCCTGGGGCTACGGCACCTCACGGTTCAAGGATGAAGACGTGGAAGTGAGCGGCCTCTACTGGCACTTCGTGGACCTGGTATGGATGTTCGTCTTCCCGATGATTTACCTGATGAGCGTGAAGTACAGCTAGAGGCGTGGGGCGCGCGAGAGAGGACCATGGATACACACGAAGAAGTAGCTACCTCCTACGGGACCCATCACGGCGGGTCGGTGAAGCTGTTCATGGCCGTCTGGAGTTCGCTGGTGGCCATCACCCTGGCGGAGGTCTACCTGGCCTATCTGCATTTTCCGGCAGTCACCATGCTGCTGATGCTGATCGGCCTCTCGGTGCTCAAAGCCGGGCTGATCATGGCCTACTTCATGCACCTGCGGTTCGAGAAGTTCACGCTGTTCCTGACGCTGATCCCGGCCACGGTTTTTTGCATCGGTATGATGACGGTGATATTTCCGGACAGCCTGCGCCTGTTTGAAGTTCGCATCCACCACTGAGCTGGTGATGAAGGTAGCTCTCAAGTTCGCCGCAGTTCTTGCCGCCGCGCTGGCCGCCGCCCCCGGAGTGTTCGCGCAGGGCTGCGCGATGTGCTACGCCGTGGCCCAGGCTCAGGACCCGCGCGCCGCCCGGCACCTGGATTACGCGATCCTGGCGCTGCTCATCCCCAGCGTCTCACTGTTTGCGGGAGTCTTCATCGCTGCCATGCGGCGCGGCAGTGGCGCTGGGTGGGATCATGGCGAGCTCTCCACTGGCGAGCTCGCCCGGAATCCGGCAGCGGGTCCGCCTGCTTCCGAGCGCGTTTTCTCGCCTGAGTCCTAATCCTGCTTTGTTTTGACTGTTGCGCTGCTAGCTGCACCCTCGCCCTCTTTCGCTTTTCGCCGGTGGACCACGCGCTCCCGGCCTTGCAAGTAGAAGGCCAGCCCCAACAGGCTGATCACCGTAGTCAGCAGGCGGTTGCCCAGCATGGCCTCCGCCCCGGAGGTCAGCCCGGCCAGCAGGAACAGCCGCTCCATGGCCGCTTCGCCCAATCCCAGGCCGCCGGGTGTCAGCGGCACCGTATTTGCCAGCAAGCCCAGCGGTACCACGATTGCCGCGCGTCCCACGGGTTCGCCCGGAGAGGTGGCCAGCGCCAGCAGGAGAAGCACCAGCACGGTCAGCGACTGGCTGACCAGCGAAAGGATTACCGCCCCGGCAAGAGGCCGCGGATGTTCCCCCAGCCGGTGGACGGTATCGAAGATGCGCAGCGCATAACTGCCCAGCGGCAGCTTCTCAAAAGTCCATTCCACCAGCCGGCTGTGGCGGACGCGTTCGGAAAACGTCAGCAGGAAGCCCACCAGCATCAGAATGACCCCGGCGGTTGAAAACCACAGCAATTGCCGCAGCAAAGCGGAGGCGGCCAGAGTCTCCAGCGAAGCGGGAACGAGCAGCACAGGCAGCGCGAGCATCGCAAACATTCCCACGGCGCGATCCAGCAGCACCAGCGTGGCCACCTCGGTGCGCCGGCCGGTGTTGCCCTCTGTGGCGTGATAGATCTTCATCACGTCGCCGCTGGTGCCTCCCGGCAGGAAGGTGCTGAAAAACTGGCCAATCAGGGTGAGCTTCAAGGAATTCCAAACCGCCAAGTGAAACTCGAATGGCCGGAGCAGAATCGCCAGCCGCCAGGCATTCAGCGCGAAGTTGATCAGGAGTCCGGCGAGCGCGAGCGCGGTGAGATGCCAGGCTCGCGCTAGTCCCAGCAGCGACTTCCAGTTGAGATTCCCCGAAACGCTCAGGTAATAGAGCAGCAGCCCGCCGATGGCCACGCGCGCGGCGATGGAAAGCAGCCTGGCCCCGCGCTTGGCCGTTTCGCGCATCGCCTGGGCGGCTCAGCCCTGGAGCGCCGCGCGAATCCCCGCGGCAACACGGTCGATCTGCTCCGCGCGCAACTCCGGAAACATCGGCAACGAGAGCACCTCCAGCGCGGCTCGCTCCGCCTCCGGCAGCGAACCGGGCTCATACCCCAAATGCCCGTACATGGGCTGCAGGTGCAGCGGCACAGGATAGTACACCGTGGTGGCGATGCCCTGGCCGGCCAGAAATTTCTGCACCCGCTCGCGCTCCGCCAGGCGAATGGTGTACTGGTGGTAGACGTGGGTGCGCCCCGGGCCGGTCACCGGTCGCACCACGGCGGGGAGCGTCGCGAGCAGCCGGTCGTAGTGCGCCGCGTGCGCCTGCCGCGCTCTCGTCCATTCCTCCAGGTGGCGCAACTTCACGCGCAACACCGCCGCTTGCAGTTCGTCCAGCCGGCTGTTCCAGCCCTGTTCCGCGCTCAGGTACTTGTGCTGTGTTGCGCCGTGCGCCCGCAGACCGCGGAGGCGCACAGCCAGTTCCTCGGAAGACGTGACGATCATTCCCGCATCCCCGGCGGCGCCCAGGTTTTTGGTGGGATAGAAGCTCAGGCAACCACAGTCGCCCAGCGACCCCAGGCGTTGTCCCTTCCACTGGGCGCCGATGGCCTGCGCCGCGTCTTCGATCACCGCGAGGTTTGCTGCGCGGGCCACGCGCAGGATTCCGTCCATGTCCGCCGCCTGCCCGAACAGGTGCACCGGCACGATGGCTTTGGTCCGCGGAGTAATGTGTTTTTCCACTTGCGCTACATCCAGAGTGAGCGTTTCCGGCTGCACGTCGCAGAACACCGGCGTAGCCCCCAGCAGGCTCACACTGTCTGCGGTGGCAATGTAGGTGAAACCGGGGACGATCACCTGGTCTCCGCGCTCCACCCCCGCCGCGTGCAGCGCCAGAATCAGCGCGTCGGTTCCGGAGGCCACGCCCACGGCGTGTGCAGTGCCGCACAGCTTGGCGATTTCGCCCTCCAGCGCGGCCACCTCCGGCCCCAGGATGAATTGCCCGCGGGCGAAAACCCCGTCCATGGCCGCGCGCAGTTCTTCGCGGATGCCGGCGTACTGCGCCGTCAGGTCCAGCATGGGAATGGCCGCAGGGAGACTGGCTTCCGCCATCAGCGAACGGCTCCGCGGCGACTGGCAGCTGAGAGGGGAGAGGCGGCAGGAAGGGAATTCGGGAGTGAGGCAGGCTTCATCCCGGTATCTGCTCCCTCCACTCGGTGTGCGCGCGCTACCGCAATCGCGCTGGCGGGTCCGCGGCCGCTGGCATTCCCGATGCCGGAGGTGCCGGGGCTGCCTCCGGCTGCCGGGAGGGAGCCGGGCGCGGCAGGCCCAGGCCGCGGTTCATCTCCAGATGGTCCTTGGCGCACGCCGGACAGTAGGATTTGCCGGTTTCGTCGTCCCGCAGGCTGACCAGTTCGTAGCAGCCGTGAATGCATTCACAGTACCCGGTTCCCGCTGAAGTCTTGATCGGCACCAGCGCCATCTTCGATTCCCCCGAGGGCATAGTATCCATCCCCGCGCGCCGGCGCAATGGGAACGCGGCCGGTGTTCCGCGGCTCGGCTCGCGAAGTGCTACCATCGGGCGCGCACAGCGCCCATGGATGTGTCCGAGAGCAATACCAAAAAACAAGCCGGAACTGCCGGCGGAACGGCCCGGCATTCTTCGTTGTCGCGCGCGGCGGCGGTGGCCGCCGGGGCTCTGCTCCTTGCTTGGCCGGCGATCTACAATCATTACCCACTGCTGTACCCCGATTCCATCACCTACCTCGCAGACGGGCGTTCCATAGCACGGGCGCTCTTCTTGCACCGGCTTTCGGAATATTACGGGATGCGTTCGCTTATCTATTCCCTGGGGATCCTGCCCTTTCATTGGAACGTGAGTCCGTGGCCGGTGGTGGCGCTGCACGCGGGCCTGGCCGCGTGGATTCTGTGGCTGGTGGTGCGCTCCATTTTCCCGCAGCGGACCGTGGTGACTTACCTGATGGTCGTGCCGCTGCTCAGTTTGCTCAGCAGCGTCAGTTGGTTTGTCAGCCTGATCCTGCCGGACATTCTCGGCCCGTTGCTGTACCTGTCGCTCTATCTGCTGGTGTTCGCACGAGAGACGCTAACGGGCAGGGAGCGCGTGGGAGCGGCCTGTTTTGCGGGCTGGGCAATGACTGCGCACCTCACCCACCTGGCGCTCGCCGCCGGAGTCTGCATGCTGCTGGCGCTGCTGTGGCTGGCGCACAGCCCCCTGCTCACCGGGCGCGGGAGAGCTCTGGCCGGGGCCGCGCTGGTGGTCATCGTTGCGGGGGGCGCGCAGGTGGCGCTGCACGCCTATCTCTATGGGAACGCTTCGCTCGAAGGCGATGCGCCACCGTTTCTGGCCGCGCGGGTGATTGCGGACGGTCCCGGCCGTTGGTACCTCGAGCAGCACTGCCCGCAAGCGGGGTTGGCGCTGTGCGAATCCGTGGATGATCTTCCGGCCGATACCGACGAGTTCCTGTGGAAGCGCGGAGGCATCTGGCCGGCAGCTGCGGCGGATGGCGATGACCGCATCCGGCAGCAGGAGCTCAAATTTGTCCTGGCGGTGTTGCGCGCGTTTCCGCGGCAGCAGTTGGCGATCTCCGCTGGACACTTTCGACAACAGCTCGGTGCTTTCGGGCTGTATGATCTGGACCGCAACAACTGGGTGCTGGAAGCCTTCGACACCGCGCTGCCCGGGGACAAGTCAAACTACCTGAAAAGCTGGCAGTTCAATGACGCACTGCCGCTGGAGGGGTTCAGTACGGCAGAATACTGGACGGTGGTGGTTTCTCTCGCGGTCATCGCCCTGGTCCCGCTGCTCCTGCGCGGCCGCCTGCCCCATCCGCTTCAAGGGCTGACGGTGATTGCGCTGCCCGCCGTAGCTGCGAACGCACTGATCACCGGCGTGTTTTCCAATGTGGAAGAGCGCTACCAGGCGCGGGTAGTGTGGCTGCTGCCCCTTCTGGCCGTGCTGTACTCGCTGTGCTGGCTGGAGCGGCGTCGCGGGCGCGCGCGCGATTCCCTGCAGGCCGCGCCGAGCTGAGCGCGTTCTATTGTTCTTTGAGCTGGACGGAATGGAAAGGCGCCTGGTAGTTCTGGCGCAGTTCGAGCCACACTGCTTCGGGAATGCTGTCAAACACCTCAACAACTCTTGGGTCGAATTGCGATCCGGCGTGCTTGCGAATCTCTTCCTTGGCCGCGGCCATGGGCAGGGCCTTGCGGTACGGGCGGTCGGAGATCATCGCGTCCAGCGTATCGGCCACGGCGAAAATGCGGGCCCCGATGGGTATCTGCTCGCTCTTCAGGTTTCGAGGGTAGCCGGTGCCGTCGTACTTCTCCTGGTGGGAAAGAACGATCTCGCTGGCCTCGCGCAGGAAGGGAATCCGCTCCAGCACTTGGTAGCCGATGTCGCAGTGCGTGCGCATGATGGTGGTTTCTTCCGGAGTGAGCGGCCCGGGTTTGCGCAGGATGCTGTCGGGGATGCCCATCTTGCCGATGTCGTGCAGAAACGCGCCGCGCGCGATCTGGCGCAGTTCGGCTTCGGCCACACCCATGGCCCGGGCAATCACGATGGTCATGGCGGTCACGCGCTGGCAGTGGCCCTCCGTCTCCGCATCCTTCAAGTCCAGCGCGCTGGCCAGGGCTTCCAGGGTGTAATCGTAGGATTGTTCGAGCTCCTCCAGGGCCTGGGAAAGCTGCAGGGTGCGCTCTTCGACCCGGCGTTCCAGTTCCTGCTGGTAGAGCCGGTTCTCGTAAATCAGCCGGCGATGTTCCAGGGCGCGCCGCACGCTCAAAAAGAGCTGTTCCTTCTCGAACGGTTTCAGGATGTAGTCGTAGGCGCCGCGGCGCATCGCTTCGATGGCCGTGGAGATGTCGTGCATGGCGGTGACCATGATTACCGGGACGTCGGCATCGTAACCGCGGACCAGTTCGATCAGCTTCAGCCCGTCCACACCGGGCATCACCAGGTCGCTGAGCACCAGATCGAATCCGGCCTCGCGCATTTTGCGGATGGCCTCTTCGCCATTGCCCGCGGTATCGCACTTGTAGCCTTGGGCGGTCAGCAGCGTGGACACCACTTCGCGGATTGCTTCCTCGTCGTCAACAATTAGGATGCGTTCCGGGTTCACCTGAGGCTCCTAGAAACTCCCCCAGTATACGGCTGAGCACAGCCGGGGGTCAGATTTCTTGTCCCGCTTCTCTTGAGAGTACATAGTGCCGTCCTGGCGTTTCTAGCGCCCTCTCGCGCCGTCTGGAATCCGCCCAGACGCGCCTAAAAACAGAGCGTGATGTTCAGCTCCGGCTTCCTCACCATCGGCTGGCAGCACGTGGCAGTGTCGCTCTTTTTTTGCCTGCTTTACCTGCTGGTCTATCCCCAATTCCGTGAACGTGCCTTCCGATTCTGGATTGCAGGGTGGGCGCTTTCCTCGTTCTTTTCCCTCAGCGCGGGACCCGGCACGGCGGTGCCGCGCGCCCTGGCTCTGCTGGCGGCCATCGTCGGGGCCGCGCTGCTTCTGGGAAGCATCCTGGAATGGATCGGCCTGGGCAGCCGTTTACATTACCTGTGGCCGCTCGGTGTGGCGCTGGTCAGCCTGGCTTCCCTGGGTTTCGCCATCGCGCCAGGATCCGCAGTGGCCTGGTGGGCGGCGCACCTGCTGCATGCCGGGCTGACCATCGCGGCGGGCTGGCTGCTGTGGCGCTGTTCGTTGCGCCCCCATTTCCTGCCGCTGGCCGCCTTGAGCGGCACGCTGCTGCTGCGCGGCCTGCAACTGCTCGATCCCCACGGACTGCCCGGCACAGTGGAAAACCTGTTCCGATCGCAACTGGATTTTGTGCTGGCCCTCTCCGTGGGTACCGCCATGCTGGTGGTCGTGCTCTCGGAGATTCGCCGGCGCACCCGCCACTTTGAACGCGGGCTGCGCAAGATCCAGGAGATTACGGAGGCGGCGGAGGGCAGCACAACCCTCGAAGAGCTGTTCCAATCGTCTCTCACCCACGCGCTCGAACACCTGGGCGTGCCCGCCGGCGGAATTGCCCTGGTGGTGCGCGGCGAGGCTCCCGCGCGGCTCCAGTTCCGCTGCCTGCGAGGGTTCTCAGAGGCCTTTCGCCGGGAACCCCCGGAGCCGGAGCTTTCCGAGCCGTGGGTGGCGCGTGCGATGTCGCCGAGGGACCATCTGTTTTCCGCGGAGGATCCGGCGTTCCCGGAGTTGCGCCGCCTGCTGCGCTCAGAACGCCTCAGCTCGCTGCTGTGTGTCCCGCTGCTCCCTCCCGGGGCACAGTTGAGCGCGGCCGCCGAGCCCCGCGGGTTGCTGGCGGCGGCAGCGGCGCATTCCGCGGAGTTCACGGAAGCCAATCGCCGCTTCCTTCTGAGTGTCGCCGGAATCCTGAGCGCCCACTGGGATCGCCTGATGCTGGCGGAAAAGGCCGGGCGCGCGTCGCGGCAATGGGTGACGCTGCTGGACGAAGTGCAGGACCCCGTGCTGCTGCACGACGAGCGGTACCGCATTGTCCAGGCCAATGCGAGCGCGGCGCGGCGGTTGGGCGTGGAACCGGCGGCGCTGCCCGGGCGCGCGCTGCGCGATCTGTTGCGGCCCGGATCGGTGGCCTGGAACCATTGTCCCTATTGTGAAGAGGTGGCCGGCAACCCTAACGAGCGTGACGCCAATTTCGGCGGGTATCTGGCGGCCACCACCTCGGCGCTCGAGGGCCCCGATGGACGTCCTGGGACCCTGCACCTGCTGCGCGACGTGACCGCGCGGCGGCGCGCGGAAGAAAAACTGCGCGACCTGTTTGAGAACATGCAGGAGGGCGCGTTCCTTTCCACTCCGGGGGGACGCTTTCTGGATTTCAACGAGGCCTTCCGGCGCATGCTGGGCTACGAAACGCGTGAGGAATTGCTGTGCGCGGATATCGGCAAGGAACTCTTCGCCAATCCGGCAGACCGCGAACGGCTGATGAGACTGCTGCGGGAGCACGGGGCGGTGAGCGGCTTTGAATTCCCCATGCGCCGGAAGGACGGGGAGATCATCAGCGTGATGGAATCCAGCGTGGCGGTGCGCGACGCCACCGGGGCGGTGGCCGCGGTGCAGGGCTTTCTCCTGGACGTGACCGAGCGCAAGCGCGCGGAACAGGAAATCCGCCGGCGCAATCGCGAACTGCTGCTGCTCAACTCCGTGGCACAGACGCTCACTCAGCCCCTGGAGCTGGCCGATTTGCTGGCCCGCGCCCTGCGGCAGGTGATCGATCTTTTCGATCTGGACCTGGCCGCGGTGTTTCTCTTCGACGAGGCCACCGGCAGCATCGAACGGCGCGCGGCCGTGGGGGTGCGCTCGAGCGCTCAGGATTGGGCGGTTCCCCGCGCCGCACCCCTGGAACTGTTCGAGCAGGTGCGCCGCACCCACGCCACCTTCCTGGCGCCGCAGGCGCTGAACGCGGTCCGTGGCTTCCAGAACCTTTCTGAAGAAGAGGGACTGCAGGTCTGGCGGCTGATTGTGATGTGGTGGAAAGAGCGCGTGGTGGGGGGATTGCTGGTGGGGAGTCGCGGGCGCAACGACCTGGCCGGCGCCGAGCTGAACCTGCTGGTGGCGGTGGGGAATCAAATTGCCGCGCGCATTGAAACCACCGCGCTCCACGAGGCCACGCGGCAAACCCTGGAGACATTGCGCCGCACCCAGGAGCAACTGGTGCAGAGCGAGAAGATGGTGGCCATCGGCCAGCTGATCGCCGGAGTGGCTCACGAACTGAACAATCCGCTGACCGCGATTCTGGGCTACAGTGAACTGCTGGGCGCCTCCGAGAACTCCCCGGCGCACGTGGGGGATTTCGCCGCGAAAATTTCCAAGCAGGCCCAGCGCACGCAGAAGATCGTGCAGAGCCTGCTGAGCTTCGCGCGCCAGCAGAAGCCGGAACGCCGCGCGGTGCGCGTGAACGAAGTGCTGGAAGATACCCTGGCGCTTCGCGACTACGACTGGCGGCGCTCGCGCATCGCCATCCATCGGGAGCTGGACCACTCCCTGGCGCCCATCCACGGCGACCAGCACCAGCTCCAGCAGGTGTTCCTGAATATCCTGAACAATTCCTTTGACGCGCTGAAGGATGCCCCCGAGCCGCGGCACATCTGGGTGCGCACGGCCGCTTCTGGAGACCGCGCGCTCATCGAGATTACCGATAGCGGACCGGGCGTGCGCGAGCCGCTGCGCGTATTCGATCCCTTTTACACCACCAAGCCGGTGGGTGAAGGAACCGGGCTGGGCCTGAGCATTTGCTACGGCATCCTGAAAGAACACGGAGGCGAGATTACGGTGCGCAATGTGCCGGCACGCGGCGCCAGTTTCTCCGTATACCTGCCCGCTGCCCTGCCCGCGGGTCTGGCCGAGTCCGGGGAGGCGCCGGCGCCGGCGCTGCTCCCGGTCCGTCCCGCGCCCTCCGGCATCCGCATCCTGCTGGTGGATGATGAAGAGGCGGTGCTGGAGGTGGTGCGCGAAATCCTGCGTGAGCGCGGCCACAGCGTGGAAGTTGCATCAAGCGTGGCCACGGCCACGGAACTGCTGGCGCGCACCGAAATTGACGTGGTGGTGGCTGATTACAAATTATCAGGAGGAATGGGCGGGCAGGAACTGCACGGCTGGCTGCGCCACCGGCGGCCGGCGCTGGCCGAGCGCATGATCTTTACCTTTGCCGACGGCCAAAGCGATGAAGCCACGAACTTTCTGGCCGCCAGTGGCTCTCCCTCGCTTCACAAACCGTTTCGCGCGGACCAGTTGCTCTCTGCCATCCGTCAGGCGGTGGAACAACGCAGCGCATCGGCCTTCAGGGAATGAGCGAGCCAGAGGAAGGGTAAGGCGCAAGCGCAACCTTCTCCAAACGCCCGCCGAGGCCGGCCACCAGCCGGGTGATCCGCTGCAATTCAGCGCCGGCAGGCAATCCCATCAGGATTTGCGCAGTGGCTAGTGTATACAGCAATTGAAATTGCAGATTCAGGCCAATCACCTGGGCCTGCTGCTTCGCCTCCAGATTCGCCGCGTGACGCGCCAGATTCCTGGAGAGGCGGTTGAGGCCCGCAAAATCCTCACGAAGCGAGCTCAGGTAGAGCAGTGCCGCATGCTTCCGGTCCGCCCGCCAACGCTGCAGCAAGGCGGGCGAGCCGCGCGTCGCCAGGAAATCCGCGTCCTCAATCGAAAATAACTGGCGCATTTGCGGGAAGTAGCGGCAATGCACCGGGAAAAAACGGGAGGGATCCTCCCGCCGGGCACGCTGGGCGGCGGCTCCGGGACCCGAGTGAAGCAGCAGCCGGATCGCAGCCACCAGCAGCAGGACTGCTAGTGTTCCGTAAAGGTACAGATCGATCATCGCTTCAAGATCTGCAGAATCCTCGCGTTCAATTCGCGCATCCGCTGGTCCACCGCACCGCTGGCAAGTTCGAACTCCGCGGCCGTAGTCAGCGGCGGCCGCGCCCGTTCGGTGAACGGCAGCCGCATCGCATACGCCCACGCGCCCTCTGCCACCAGGTACGCCAGGGTGCGCGCCAAACTGAAAACCGGCCATGAAACATCCAGTGGCTCAATTAGAATACTACTAGTGATAACGACAATGGAAGAATAAAATATCAATCCGAAAGCGATTCCCCCCAGGGGTCTTTCCAGCTCCACGCCGTAATAGCGGCTCACGATCAGCAGCAGGACCACCACCACCACAATGGCCAATTCCAGTTCGCGCTCCACGAAGACCAGGTAGGAGGTAATTCCCGCCTTTCCGGCTGTGCGCAAAGCTGCTGCCAGCAGCAGGGTGCAGGCGCTTCCAAACAGCAGCAGGCGCGCCGCCTGCCACACCCCGGTGTACTGGCTCAGCGCCGCCCGGCACAAATCCACCAGTGCGGCGCCCCGCGCGGCCACCAGCAGCGTCTGGGTCATCCACCAGGTCCAGGAGTACCCGGCAGATCGAAAGCCGCTGGTCTGCAAAACCAGCCAACGCAAGCCGTCCGCACCAAGCACCAGGAGGAGATAGGTGGTGAACCACGGCATCAGCCCCCATAACCGCCGCTTCAAGGCCAGCGTGCACACACCCACCAGAGCGAGAGTGCTGAGGTCCCCGAGCCACTGGCTCAAGTGGAGAGAATCCATCGCGGCCTGCAAGGATCATAGCAAGTGATCCGAGTTTCTGGCCAGCGCCCAAGCAAGGGGAACTCGGTCGCGCCGCACACCGACGGGCCCGGCCGGACCCGTTCACGGGTTTGCGCAGGCCGGGCCCGGTGGCTTCCAGGGGCCGCGGCCTTAAGCCGAGAACGGCGGTGGCGGCATGGGCTGACCGCCGTCGGCCGGGTTGGTCCCACCCACAAATGAGAATGGCGGCGGGGGCATAGGCTGCCCACCGTCGGCCAGGAGTGTGCTGCTGGCAAACGGCGGTGGCGGCATGGGCTGGCCACCGTCGGCCGGGTTGGTCCCACCCACAAATGAGAATGGCGGCGGGGGCATAGGCTGCCCACCGTCGGCCAGGAGTGTGCTGCTGGCGAACGGCGGTGGCGGCATGGGCTGGCCACCGTCGGCCGGGTTGGTCCCACCCACAAATGAGAATGGCGGCGGGGGCATGGGCTGCCCACCGTCGGCCAAGAGTGTGCTGTTGGCGAACGGCGGCGGGGGCATAGGCTGCCCACCGTCGGCCAGTGCCGGCGCGCCAACGGCCCCGTTGATTTCCACGCCGGGCGTTGCTAGCATCCAGCCCAGCGCGAAGGAAACTGCGAGAGAGAGGAACAAGATCCCGGCAAGTTTTTTCATGGACAACCTCCTCGAACGCGAGGGTTGAAGAGGTTGTGAAGAGCGGTGAAAGCTTCCCGGAAATGTTCCGGAAACAGAACGCGAGACGATGGAATCGCTGGAAAATTATCAACAGACGCGGCGAGTGGTGGAGGATTTCACCGCGCGAACCCTGGCAGCCATTCCTTCCGAATTCGGGAAATTGCTCTATGTTGCTTCGCTGTGCGATCTTTCTTCTGGCCGCTACCAGCACGATGGTCTGGCGGCGCGGTTCCCGGCGGAGGCCGTGCAGCAAGCCCTGGGCTTCTGCCACCAGGAGCTATTTCTTCGGCTGTTGGAGATGCCGCTGGAGCAGCAGGAGTGGGACCTGCGCACCTGCCTGGCCAGCATGGAAGGGGACTACTCAACGAAGCTACGGCGCTTGCGGGAGACGGAGTTTTACCGCAGCGTAATGCCTGTGGACTCTCCCGTCTATTTGCGGGAGTTGTATGTCTCCAACGTTCGCACCCTGCTGGATTTGCTGCTGGAGGAGCGGGCTATACCGGGGCCAGGAACATCCCCAGGCCCACCACCTGGCCGATAACTTCCGCCTGAGCCGGCCAGCGGTACACGCGCGGTGGGCACTCCGAGAGCGGGTGGGGTTGAAGGATCAGGTTTTCGCCGTCCCGCTGGCACCATCCGCAGCCGTAGCCGGTGCGGGTATCCAGGAAAAAGATGGGACGTTCAAACTCATTATTCCAGGAGGAGTTACGCACCTCCTGGCGCCCCGGATCCACCAGCACCAGGCTGCCCGGGCGGATCAAAGGATCCATGGTCCGGTCTTCCAGCCCGATGTAGCCGACCCAATACTTCTGCTCTCTGCTGGCCAGTACGGGTTGGAGATATCCCCAGCTCTGCACGCGCCGGGTAAAGTCGTCCGTGCGGCTGGGGTTGAAGCCTGGATCCAGCCGCACCGGAATGCGCGCCTGAATCGGAGGGGCCGCCAGGTGTGTACGTGCCCCGGGAAAGTGTCCCCCCTCGCCATACATTTCTCCCGGAGCCAACCCGAACCAGGAAAGGGCCTCGGTGAATTCCAGATGATAGATGATGCACAGGGCGTAGAGCCGGTGCAGGTTTGGGACCACCCCGTGGTTTTCGATGTCCGCCAGCCGGCTGATGCGCACGATGAACTCAGGACGTCCCCTCTTTGCCGCCAGGCAAAAGCTGGCCTGCTCGACATCGCGGAACGTCAAACCCAGGCGCTCGCGGGCCTTGCGCAGCAGCGCACCGGCTTGGTTCGTGGAATTCGCGGAAGGGCTGGTGAGCACGGCTGAGACTATACCAAATCGTACACCATGTTCCATTTTCAGAACGAGGACTCGCCGTGGCGCGGGTCTGGGGTGTTGCCATCGCGGAGCCGGCGGGGGATCCGCCTTAAGCAGACTTGCGAATGGCCGCGGGAATTTCCTGGCGAGCTTCGGATGAGCGATACGGGGAGCTATCGCCTCGCGGGCCCGGGCGCGGCTTCGGCCAGCGAGTCAAACAGGGCTTCCGTTTCCGCGTAGGCTGCGTCCCGTGAGCGCACGGCTTGATGCGGCACGTCCTTGAACGGCGGCTCCGCCGGAATGCGTTCCGCCCAGCGGGTGTACGAGAGCTTCTCGTGGTCGGAGAAATCCAGACGAATCAGCAGGCGGAGTGTGGGCTTCTTCTCGGCTGCGCCCTTCTTGCCGGGGGCGGGCTTGGCTGCTTCGTCCCCGGGCTGGGCCGGCGGCTCCGGCCGTTCGAAGCGCAGTTCCAGCTTGCGCCCCAGGCGAAAGGCTTGCTTCCAGCCGTCCACGCGATGCCGGGCCTGCTGGGCAGCATCTTCATTCCCCGCGAAATCAAAGATTAGATAGGATTGCGGCATGCAGAGAGCTATAGCGGCGCGAGGGCGGTTGTGTCAAGCGGCAGCTCTGGCTATCGTGCTGTGGCCTCAGGCCATTGCTGGCCAGGGAGCGAACCCCGAGCTCAAGCCTACATCCGTGGAGGCGAAGACGCCGGACGGCCTTGTGGTGGAAGTGGCCTGCCGCTCCGGTTTCGACGCTGTCTCGGTGGCAGAGAACTGCCGAGTGGTGGCCAACAGGACAGCGGCCATCATTACCAAGCTAAGCCCTCTGCTTGGTCCTTTTCCAGCTGGAAGGCTTAAGTTGAGCGGAGATTCGCACTCTCTCCCGGGTCAGATCCCGGCGAGCGCAGACATCTTGCGCTCCAGCGCTGGCGACCTCTATCTCCCCGATTTGCTGCCTCGAGAGGTTGCACGCCAGTGGCTTCCGTACCTGGATTCGCGCTCCTCAGCTTCGGACGCTCTGTTGGCCGAAGGCCTTCCCGAATACCTGGCCTGGCGCTCCCTGCGGGACGCGCATCCCGAGGTGGCGCGTGCGCTCGTGGCCGAAGCCTTGCGCGACGCGGTGGTGGCAGAGCCCGGCCTGCCCGCGGGAGCATCCACTGGCGCAGCGGTGGGAACTACGGCCGAGCAGATTGCCGCCCGCCAGCGAGGCTTGCTGGTTCTGCGCACGCTCGAAACCGTGATTGACCAGGAGCGCGTGGACCGCGTACTGCCGCAAGTGGTTCGCCGCTATCCTGGCGGCCGCTTTTCCGTGGCGGACTTCGAAAAGGTTTGCGAAGAAATTGCCGGGCGCGACCTGAGCTGGTTCTTTCGCTACTTTTTCGTTGACCGGGGCATACCCGAAATCGAATTGCGGCGTTTGCCGTCCGAGTCTCCTGGAATCGTAGCTGGGGAAATTGTGGTGCGCGGCCTGCCCCCGGAGGGTTCGGTGCGCGTGGGGATGACCGTGCACACCGCCCAGGGCAGCGTGGAGCACAGTGTGGCTACGCGCGGCGCGGTGACCCCGTTCACCGTAAACGTGCCCGCGCCGGCCCTGGACATCACCCTGGATCCCGATCAGCGCATTCTGCGCTGGACGGACGCCGCGCGCCGCTCGCAGGCGCAATCACAAATGCTGGCAGAGCTGCCCAGCCCGATTGCCCGCAAGAACGTGGCGGAGGCCATCGCCCTCTATCGCCGTGCGCTCGCCGCGGATCCCGAGAACGCTTCGCTGCGCGCGCAATCCCTGAGCGAGCGATTAGGGGAGCTGGAATGGGCGCACGACGAATGGGCTGCGGCGCTCGAGGACCTCGAGGCGGCCGTCAACGGCCACTCCATCGCCGCTTACGAAACCTATCTGACGCGCGGAAAAGCCTATCTCTATCATGGGGTCGTTTCACTTCACCAGAGCCGGCCGAAAGACGCCCTCGAAGATGCTCGCGCCGGCCTAGCCTTGCCGCTGGCGGTGTTGCAACAGCTCCTGCCGCGCGAGCCGATCGAAAGCCGCGGAGAGATGAGCCTCCAGCAATTGCTCAAGATCTTGCAGGACGCAGCTACGCGTTATTGACGAAGCTGCTCCTACAAACCTGATTGCGTTTTCTCGCGATCTGCTAGTGGTTGCCCTGGTTGGAGATGGTGGCCGTCGTCCCATCGAATTTCTGAATATGGATGGTAAACGGCTCGTTGTAGGTCTGCGCCTTGTCGCGCAAAAAGCTCAGCGCAACCGCCTCGCCGAGCAGCAGCGACGTGTCCGTATCGCTGCGCCAGTGGATGCCGGCATGAATTCCGTGGCCGAAACTCACGTTGTGGCCCAGCTTGTTCAGTTCGCCATTGACGGTCAGTTGCCCGGCATCCGGGCCGGTATAGGGTTGGAGGGAGAGACCGTCGCTCGTGGGCACCACAGGGTCCGGGATGACGTAAGTCCCGTCGAAGATAAATTTCAGCATGGTGATGCACGCACCGCCGACCGTTCCGTGGCCGGTGGGGTACGAAGGGTGAGTAGGAGAGCCCTCCGGGTAGGCCAGCGGCAGCAACCAGGTGCCGGTCTTGTTGAAGGTCTGCTGCAAGCCATTCGAGTTGAGGATGAACGGACTGAACGTGGCGTTGGTATGGCTCCCCTGGCCGGTCTTGATGAGGTGAACGAGTCCGCCGTGCGCCTCCGGACGCGGGCGCAGGTGAACGAACCACTTTTGATACCAGACGGCATTCAGCGCTTTCACGGCAACCTCGCCGATCATGGCGGCAAAGTCCGGCCAGCCGAAGGTGCCGAAACCGTTCTCCGTCGTGGAATGTACATAGGGGCAGCCGGGGTTCACCGGCGCGCCTCCAGGAGTGAAACTCCCCGGAGGATTCGCATTGATGGTCGTGAGCACGAGCATCGCGGTGAAATACTCCTGGAAGAGGACGTCCATGTGCGTGAGCGCGGTCATGTCCCTGCCGGTGCGCCGGTATCGAAGCTGGGAATCAATCTGGTTGCGCTGGCCCGTATCCACCCCGTTCTGGATCTCCAGCCAGGAAGTGAAATCGGTGCCGTAGTCGATGCCGGGCAGGGTGGTCTGGAACTGCTGGCTGAGGGGCTGGGCGCCAAAAAACGCAGGGATGAGCAAGAACTGGGAAACATACGGCCCCAGCGTTTCTCCCGGAAAGATTCCGCGGAACAGAAGGTTTGGAGTCACCTGGCCGCCGGAGTTCCGCGGACCCAGATAGGAGTACTGCGAGCCGAGTTCCGCCGCGGCCGCTGCGGCAAGCGCGCTGGTCCCATAGTCCGTAAAGGCTACGTCGCGCAGCAGCGCCGCCCAGTAATGTTCCAGCAGTTCAGTGGCGTTTTGGTCGCTGGCGGTCTTCGGCGCGGGAGGCACCTGCGGTTGTCCGAACTGGGAACTATCCATTGCTTCCAGGTCGAAGCACAGCCCGCCCTGGGGACCGTTCAGCGTGCGCGTGCCGCCCATGATGATGTTTTCGAAGTCGGAGAACTTCCCGGTGGTGAGCGCCTTCTTAAACGAGGCGTAGGAGCCCGGGTCCACCTGGCCATAGGCATTGTGCAGCAGGCCTTTCGTGTACGTGCCCGCCTTGTCGGGATAGCGCGCCTCATCCCCGTTGCTCACGTTTCGCGCGGGTCCGGCGACCGCATCCTGCGTGGCCATCTGCACACGCAGGGCAAACGATTCCGCCACCCGGCCGTTGGGAACGCCCGCGGGGGCTTCCGGTCGCGCGGCCTGCGCGAATCCTTCCGGCTGCGCCGCGGAGAGCACGCCGGGGCCGGCCAGCGCCGCGGCTCCAGCGGTGGCCGCAGCGCCCATTTTGCCCAGGAAGGCGCGCCGCTGCGGAGAGGAGGGAGCTCCCGCACCTTGCGCAATTCCCGGCAGGAGGTTGGGAGACAGTTTCTTCCGGTTATGCTTTTTCATGCGTTCCACCCCGACTCCGGCCGTGAGGGCAGGCGCCCGGCCGGAGGCTTATCGCCTTCGTTTGTCCCGCTCAAGCCGGCTGGTGAATCTATCTCCGACCGCCGCCTGGGCAGAAATTAGTGGTTTTTTTTGAATACCATGCGCTCGGGGGGGGTGTCAATGCACGAGGCTTCCCCACTGTGCAACACATTTCGGGGTGTAGTGCCAGCGAGCTGGCGACTCCACCGCTGGTATTTAAAGAATTGTCCGGAAATTCTGTTGCCAGAAGCACGCGAGGGGTTCGGAGGAGAAACGTTGAGGATCGTCTGGCACGTGTTCCACTCCCGAAGGCGTTGTTTCAGCAGCGGCGGAGCAGGTCCGTACTGGCGGGTACAGTTCGCGGTGCCCGGAATCACAGAGTTGCCGCGTGGCCGGGGCCGTGACTTGCAAACCGAGGTCACGGGGATTGGTCGCGCTACTGGTGGAAGCAAAGAGGGCGCCGGATCGCGCAAACCCACGGCAGACTTGGTGGACGCAGTCAATATCGAGTGTCCGTTTGGGACTACCAGAGTTCTCCAGGGAGTGACCGCTCTCTCGTTGCTGACAGAACCGGGTCTTGCGGCCCGGCAGTCGCCGTGCTATCGTTAGCGAAGAAAAAGCGAAGGAGATACTATGGGGGACTCACTCGCTCTGCGCCCGCCTGCATCACTGGAAGCGGTTCGTGAAGCACTGGACCAACTCGCCGCGCGCGACCGCGACGGAGAAGTGCTCACCGCCCTGCAGCACATTCCCGCGCGCGCTGCCCAATTTGTGGCCATGCCTGAATGGGTGCGGCCGGAGTTGGCGGGCGCCTATGCCGCGAAGGGAGTGCGCCAGCTTTATTCCCACCAGGCCGAAACCGCAGAGTCCGTCCGCGGCGGCCGCAACGCCGTGGTGGTCACGCCCACAGCTTCCGGCAAGACGCTCTGCTACAACCTGCCCATTCTGAACGCCATTCTCGAAAACACAGACACGCGCGCGCTCTATCTCTTTCCCACCAAGGCCCTGGCGCAGGATCAACTGGCGGAACTCTACGACCTGGCACAGCGGCTGGAATCCGGCGCCGGCCAGCCGTTCGGCGTGTTCACCTATGACGGCGACACGCCCGCGGACGCGCGACGGGCCATCCGCGAGCGCGGCCACCTGGTGCTGACCAACCCGGACATGCTGCATACCGGAATCCTGCCGCACCACACCAAGTGGGCCCGGCTGTTCGAAAACCTGCGCTACATCGTGATCGACGAATTGCACACCTACCGCGGCGTGTTTGGCAGCCACCTGGCCAACGTGCTGCGGCGGCTGCGGCGCATCGCACGTTTTTACGGATCGGAGCCTGTGTTCGTGTGCTGTTCGGCCACCATCGCCAATCCCGGCGCGCTCGCGGAGCGATTGCTGGAGGCGCCGGTCTCGGTGGTGGACCGCAATGGCGCCCCGGCCGCGGAAAAATTCTTCGCGTTCTGGAATCCGCCGGTGGTCAACCGCTTCCTGGGCATCCGCCGGAGCTGCCTGAACGAAACGTGCCGCGTGGCGGAGGAATTTCTGAGCCGCGGTCTGCAAACCATGGTGTTTGCCAACAGCCGGTTGCACACCGAACTGCTACTCACCTACCTGCAAAATGCGCACCGCCCGGCGCCGGGCCAATTGGAGGATGTGCGCGGCTACCGCGGCGGCTACCTGCCCGGGGAGCGGCGGGAGATCGAGCGCGGACTGCGCAGCGGGGCGATCCGCGGCGTGGTGGCAACCAACGCGCTGGAGTTGGGCATTGACGTCGGCTCGCTCGATGCCGTAGTGCTCTCCGGCTATCCCGGCACCATAGCGGCTACCTGGCAGCGCGCCGGACGTGCCGGGCGGCGCAGCGGCTCGAGCTGCGCCGTTCTTGTGGCCAGCTCCGCGCCGCTCGATCAGTTCATCGTGCGCCATCCGGAATATTTTTTCTCCAGCCCGCCGGAACACGCCTTCATCCAGCCGGATAACCTGGAAATCCTGCTGAATCATCTGAAGTGCGCGGCCTTTGAGCTGCCGCTCGATCCCGATGAGAAATTCGGCGGCGTGGACCTGCCGGAACTGTGCGCGCATCTGGAAGAAGCCGGCTACCTGCATCGCAGCGCCGGCCAGTGGCACTGGACGCAGGAAGCATATCCCGCGGATACGGTGAGCCTGCGCTCGGTGACCAGCGACAACTTCATCATCATTGACACTGCGGCGCAGGAGCGGGGCGGACCGGAGGTGATCGGCGAGGTGGATTTTTCGAGCGGGCTGACCACCGTGCATCCCAAGGCGATTTATCTGCACCAGGGCGAGCAATACCACGTGGACCGGCTGGATTTCGACCAGCGCAAAGCCTACGTGCGCCCCGTGGACACGGACTATTACACCGACGCCATCCGCTACACGCAGGTGCGCATCCTCAATCCGGCGGAAGAAGAGCGCGTGGCCGGGCCCGCCGTGCGTGCTTACGGCGACGTGCTGGTGCGCTCCCAGGTGGTGGGCTTCAAGAAAATCAAGTTCTGGACCAATGAGAATATCGGGGCGGGAAAGCTCGAGCTGCCGGAAAACGAGATGCACACCACGGCCAGCTGGATCACGCTGGAGCGCGGTTTGCTCGAATCCCTGCCCTATTCCCTCTCCGAGCGCCAGAACGGCATTCTCGGCCTGCTCCACGCGCTGGAATCGCTGGCCACGTTGCTGCTGATGTGCGACCGGCGCGACCTGGGCACAGCCATCGGCGAGCGCCCGCCCGCGCCCGGCAGCCCCGGAAGCGTGCGTGCGGGCGCGGGAGCTTCCGCTGAGTCCGATCATCCGGCGGATGGCGGGGGGATCGCAGGCACTCGGCATGCCGTATCTCTGCCGGCCTTGCCAGATAGCTCGCCGGCTGGTTCCGCTGCGGCAGATTTCTTTGAGCCGAACCTGTACCTGTATGACGCTTATCCAGGCGGCATCGGCCTTTCCGAGCCGCTCTTCCAGATGCACCACACACTGCTGGCGCGCACGCGCGAACTCGTCCTCTCCTGTCCCTGCGAACGCGGCTGCCCATCCTGTGTTGGTCCTGCGCCCGATTCGGGCGAGCACACCAAGCAGGTGGCATTAGCCATTCTGGAGCGCCTATGTCTCGCGCAGGGGTAGTCACGGCGAGTGATTTTCTGATCGTGGGCCCGTTCTGTTCTTTGCGCTCTTGGCGCACTCTGTGTCCTCTGCGTTTCAGTCTTTTTCTGTTCCTGCGCGTTGGGGAGCCATGAGTTCTCTCCTTCATCAAAAACTCTCCCGCGCCGCGGCCCTGCGTCCCGCCATCGCAGTTTCCTCGCGCGGCCGCCCGGAGGAGCTCCCCGCCGCCGCCGAGGAACTGGCGCGCATGGTGGCAGCCCAGCCGCAACGCAATACCCATGGGGAATACCTGGTGGTGCGCCGCTGGTTCGATGGCCACGAATCCCCGCAAGACCGCGCGCCGCTCGCCACGAGTTTGGGCCGGCTGCTCGGCGAGGTTCCCAAGGAGGCTCTGGATCCAGATCAGTGGCTTTTTTTGGACACAGAAACCACCGGCCTGGCGGGAGGCAGCGGCACCTATGCGTTTCTGGTGGGCCTGGCCTGGTGGGATGCGGGCGGCCTGGAAGTCGAACAGCTTTTCCTGCGCGATTACAGCGAGGAGCACGCCGTGCTCGAAGCACTCGCCGCGCGTATGGCCGAGCGGCGCGTGCTGGTGACCTTCAACGGCCGCTCCTTCGACTGGCCGCTTCTGGAGACGCGCTACCGGATGACCCGGCGCATCTCCCCGGCTTCGCCGGCCGCCCATCTGGACCTGCTGCATCCCGCCCGGCAGCTGTGGAGACTGAAACTCGGCTCCGTGCGGCTGATGGAACTCGAACGCCACGTGCTCGGGGCTATTGACTGGCACCGCGAGGAAGACATTCCCGGCGCGATGATTCCCCAAGCCTACTTTTCCTACTTGCGCGGGGGAGGGCCGCAAGCGCTCTCCAAAGTTTTCCGTCACAACCAGATGGACCTGCGGGGGCTCGCCGCGCTGGCCGCGCGCGTGCTCCGCCTGGTGGCGGATCCAGCCGGCGCCTCCAGCGATGCTCTGGAGTTATATGGCCTCTCGCGTTTGGTGCAGCGGCGCGGCTCCGGCGAATTGGCGAGGCGGCTCTACGAACTGGCGCTCGGAGCCGGATTGCCGGAAGAGGCGGACCGGGCCGCGCGCCGCGAGCTGGCCCGCTTGGCCAAACGCGAGCAGGACTTCGGCCGCGCCACCGAATTGTGGGAAGACATTTTGGGTGAAACGCGCGACGGGCTGGACGCCTACGAGCAACTGGCCATGTATTACGAACGCCGCGCTCGCGCTCCGGAACACGCGCTGGAGCTGACGCGCCAGGCCCTGGAGGCGCTGCGCGTGGCGTGGCAGCGGGGAAACTTGCCTCCGGCGGCGTACCGCCGCCTGCGTTCCCGGCTCTCGCGGCGCCTGGAGCGGCTGGAGCGCCACGCCGCGCCGGCCCAGGGGAGCAATCTGTTTGCTTCCGCGCGGGAGCGGCGCGCATCTAAGACCCATCCCGTTTTGCGCGCAAGGAGCGGATAGCCGGCTCTTGAGCCTCTGCCTCACACTATCCGGGAGGTGAACCATGGCAACGGTTGGCGATTCCTATTTCGAGCAGCAACTCACCGCGCGCCGCGAACGGCTGGCGGCCGTGGCAGCTCACAACGGCGTGCACGAAGAAGTGGCGCGCCTGGTGGCCGAAGTGGACGCCGCGTTGGACCGGCTGCACAACGGCACTTACGGCATCTGCGAGCAGTGCCATGAACCGATCGAGGCGGAAGGCCTGGTGGTCGATCCGCTGAGGCGCATCTGCCTGGAACATCTTACCCCGGGCGAAGCGCGCGGCCTGGAAGCGGACCTGGAGATGGCCGCGCGGATCCAGCGGGCGCTCCTGCCGCCTCAGAATCTTTCCGTGCACGGGTGGGAGGTGCACTATCACTACGAGCCGCTGGGTCTGGTGAGTGGAGACTTTTGCGATCTGATCGTGGCCGCGCCTCCCGCCGGCGAGCTTTTCTTTCTGCTGGGGGACGTTTCCGGGAAAGGCGTGGCCGCGTCGCTGCTCATGTCCAACCTGCATGCCATGTTCCGCAGCCTGGCCACCGTGGAGCAGCCGCTGGACCAGATGATGGCCCTGGCCAATCGCCTCTTCTGCCAGAGCACCATCTCCGGACAATTTGCCACGCTGGTGGCGGGCCGCGCCGATCGCCAGGGCCGCATGGAAGTGGTGAGCGCCGGACATCCTCCCATGCTCCTGCTGGGTTCGAGCGGGGTGCGCCGGATCGATTCCAGCGGCCTTCCGCTGGGCATGTTCCGCGAGACCCAGTTTCCGGCGCAGAGCCTTGAGTTGCATGCCGGCGAAACGTTGCTGTTTTATTCCGATGGAGTGACCGAGGCGCGGAATCCGGCCGGTGAGGAATTCGGCGTCGAGCGTCTGGCGCAGTTTTCCTCACGCCATCGCGGCCATTCCGCGGAGAAGCTGGTCGGCTCGTGCCTCGGTGAGTTGCGCGCTTTTTCGGCCGGGCAGCCGCGTGGGGATGATCTAACGCTCATGGTCCTGCGCCGCGCCGCCTGAGAACCCAGCGCGGAATCTCCTCGCGTGTCACTGCCGCGGATTTGCACCCATGGGTGTGCCACTGGAAAACTTCTTCGCATCGCGGTTCCTCCGCCGGAATCTACATACCGGTGAGAACTCCAAACCTAGGGGAGGGAAGACCGACATGAATCGTCTGAAGGGCAAGCGCGCGCTGATCACAGGGGGAACAACCGGAATCGGGCTGGAAACCGCGCGGCAGTTCCTGCGGGAGGGGGCGCGCGTGGCGGTCACCGGAACCAATCCGAAGACTCTGGAGGCGGCGCGCGCCGAACTGGGGCCGGACGTCCTGGTCCAATCCTGCGATGCCGCGGACGTCGGGGCTCAGAAAGGGCTGGCGGAGGTGATTCGGAGGGAATTCGGCGCTCTGGACGCGCTCTTCGTGAACGCGGGGATAGCGGTGCTGAGGCCCATCGAAGCCTGGGACGAGGCCGCCTACGATCAATCGTTCGCCATCAACGTGAAGGGACCGTACTTCCTGATTCAAGCCCTGGTGCCGGTGTTTGCCAATCCTGCGTCCATCATCCTCAACGCTTCGGTGAATGCGCACATCGGCATGCCCACTTCTTCTGTATATGCCTCCACCAAGGCGGCATTGCTTTCGCTGGCGCGCACACTTTCCGGCGAGCTCCTGCCGCGCGGTATCCGCGTCAACGCAATCAGCCCGGGGCCCATCGTCACGCCGCTGTATCAGAAGTTCGGCCTGCCTGAAGCGGAGTTGAAATCGGTGGCCGCCAGCATCGAGAAGCAGGTTCCGGCGGGGCGCATGGGCACTCCCGGAGAGATTGCCAGCGCGGTGGTACTGCTTGCCTCCGATGAATGCGCCTTCGCCGTGGGGAGCGAGCTTCTGATCGACGGAGGAATGGGCACGCTCTAGGGTGGCATGCGGCCCGCGCCCCTTTTCCCTGATCGCCTCTTGCCTTGACATGCCTGCCGCGCATCTCGCAGAGTGGTCGTGGGTCAGCTCCGGCCGGGGTCGGAAACCGGCCCGGGCCGCATCAAATCCGTGGCCTTCTTTCACCAGCATGACATCATCGCGTTCGTCTCCCGCTATGCCTACGGGGGCATCTTCGGGCTGCTGGTGTTTGGCATCGTGGGCCTGCCCATTCCGGATGAATTCCTGCTCACCTTCGTGGGCTTTCTGGTCTTCCGCGGGCAGTTGAACTTCGCGCCGGCCCTGGCCGCGGCGTTTGCCGGCAGCGCCTGCGGAATCACCCTGAGTTACCTGCTCGGGCGTACCGCCGGCTCCTGGGTGCTGCATCGCTACGGCCACTGGCTGCACGTGGATGAAGCCCTGCTCCAGCGTGTGCACGCCTGGTTCGAGCGGTACGGCGGGTGGACGCTCACGTTCGGCTATTTCATTGCCGGTGTCCGCCATCTCACGGCGCTGGTGGCCGGCAGTGCGGAATTCGAGCCGCCCAGGTTTGCGGCGTTTGCTTACGCGGGCGCGCTGCTTTGGACCACCACATTTATCGGACTGGGGGTGTTTCTGGGAGAACGCTGGCACGAGGCCAGCCGCCTCTACCGGCACCTGCCCGCCCTGGCGCTGGCGGCCTTGCTGCTGGTCCTGGTTGTTTACCTGATCTGGCGATGGACCCGCCCCGGGCGGGCTACCGGCGGATGAGCTGAGCGGCGCGGCGTCTACAAGGCGGGAGAAACAGTGGCCACGGGACGCGGAGCGGCCGGCCGCAGCGCAATTACCTCATCGGCGGATTTGCGCGGCGGAGCGATGGGAGCCGCGGGCCAGCCCATGGCCGAAGTGAGTGCGTCATAGAGCGGGCGATCCGCTCCGTCCACCAGCAGGCACTCCGCGGCCAGACAGCGCACATAGACGCCCCCTTGCGGCGTCTGCAACTCGAAGTAATTGGGGCGGCGCACCAGGTCGCTGCGGTCTTGATAACGCAGGTCCACGGCCTGGCTCATTCCGCCAAACAACCGGGCCGCGTCGGCCTCCCCCGGGGTGCGCAGGCGCCAGATGAGCAGGGCGCGCGGCGCCGTGGCCCCTTTGGCTGCCTGGGCCTCTTCATACACCGCGTAGTTATCTCCCGTCCAGCGCGCGGCCAAATCCCCCGCGCGCTCCGTGTTCGAAAACTCCTTCAGCCATTCCTGGAGAAAGAATTCGCCGGCCACGGTTTCGTCCAGCTTCTTCCACTTCGCCGCGGAGGCAGCGGGCAGCGCCGGCGCGGTCACGGTGACGGGCGCGACGCCCTTCAAATAAAGCTCGGGATGCAGGATTTGCTGGGTGGAACGCGGCGGATTGGAGAAGACTTTGTAAAATCCCGGCCAGCCGCCGTACACCTGCAGCAGCCGCTGGGTGAACACGGCGCCGCTCAGGTAAGGAAACAGCAGCACGTCGCGCAGGTAGGGCGGGGCAGACTCGAATTTGGAGTCTTTCTCGCCGCCGTTCATCATCTCCGGGTTCAGCAGGGCATCCAGGTTGGGCACATCCTTGAAATGCATTCCCTGGCCGCGGAAGGTCCAATCCATCATGGCGGCGAAGGCGGAGCCTTCCAGCACCGCGTGGCGCGCGAACTCCGCATCGTCATTCGGTTTCGCCGCGTCCGCCCACTTGTCAATGGAGAAGTGCTCGTCCTGCAGGGCGTGGGTCAGTTCGTGGGCCATCACTTCACGCTGTTCGCTGGGCTCGATCCAGTCGGCAATGTAGAATTCGCGCGTCTTGGGATCGTAGAGACCGGCAATCTGTTCGGTGAGCAGGTCCACCAGGAAATCATCCAGGGGAAACTTTTCCGGCAGCAGGCCCAGCATCTTGGCCATCAGTTCATCGGCCCGGCGCTTGTCCTTTTCCTTGTCTTCCTGAAAATCCTTGAGCACGTATTGCCGGATCTCCTCGCGCGAGCGGATGCTCTTCTTCAGCTCTCCCTGCGGGGCGAGGTGCACAATCTCGCTCATTTCCGCGAGCACTTCGTTGGCCGCCTGCAGGAAGTCCGCGCGGCTGCGGCCCGGCGCGGGAGGCACAGCCAACGGCTGTCCGCCGGGAGACGCGGAGCGATCCTGGGCCGCCGCGGGAGCAATGATCCAGACGGCCAGCGCGGCCGCCACGATGGCGCACAGCGCAACCCAGCGGAAATGGATTCCCGGCTTCATGGGCTCTCTCGATTAGACGCGCGAAAGCGCAAAATGGAGGCACGCCCTGCCGCCGGCCGGCCTCATCGGATTCGCCTGCCCCGGGGATTGCCGGCCGCGGAAAGGCCATGCGCTCCAGACGCACCTAACTTTACATCCTGCTGCTCATGGCCGCAGGGATTTTCCCCCGCCAGTTGCCGGGGGTAAGACTGGATCGCCTTCGGAGCGGCGTCATTCTTGCAGCGCCAGCCCGTTCTCGCTTCGCCCCGTGCTGCCTTCGCGCCTTCGGAGCTCTGCGCCTGCCCTCATTGTCTCAGTGTCCGAGGGTGGTTTCACGCTCCATCGGCTCCAGCGCGGTGACCAGGCGGCAGGCGAAAAGACACCAACCTCCTTCGTTGCGGCCAATTGCTTGCGGAATCCGCGAAGTCACGCGAAACGCCCCGTGGTTTTAGGGCCTGCAAAAGAGTAAGCTCGATTGCAACCGGGCGCTCCGATAAGCTTCGCGCGGCGCTTGCTGGGAGGTGCGGCATTTACTTCCAACAGATTTTTCTTGGCTGCCTGGCGCATGCCTCGTACCTGTTCGGTTCCGATGGCGTGGGAGTGGTCGTCGATCCTCAGCGGGATATTGATCTCTACCTGAAAACAGCCGCCGAACAGAATCTGCGCATCCAGCACATCTTTGAAACGCACCTGCATGCGGATTTCGTCTCCGGCCACGCGGAGCTGGCGGCGCGCACCGGGGCCACGATCTATATCGGCGCCCGGGCCAACGCCCAATTCGTTCACCGGCCGGTTAGCGACGGCTTCACACTACAGATCGGCCGCGGCCGCCTCGAGGTGATGGAAACTCCGGGACACACCGTGGAAGGGATCTGCCTGGTGCTGACCGACCTCGACCGCTCCCCGCAGCCCTGGGCGGTGCTGACCGGAGATACCCTGTTCCTCGGAGATGTGGGACGCCCCGATCTTTCCCCGGTGCACACCCCGCAGCAGCTTGCGGGAATGATGTACGACAGCCTGCATAACAAACTCTTCCGGCTGCCGGACAGCGTGCTGGTGTATCCGGCCCACGGCGCCGGGTCGCTTTGCGGGCGCAACATGCGCGCGGAATCGAGCTCCACCATCGGCACCGAGCGACTCACCAACTACGCGCTGCAGATCCCCGGCCGTGAGGAGTTCATCCGCGAACTCACCTCGGTGGTGCCGGTAAAGCCGCAGTATTTCCAACAGGACGCGGAAATCAACCGCCTGGGAGCCGCGGCGCTGGAGGCCCTTCCGCCGCTCTCGCCGCTCACTCCCAGCCAGGTCCAGGAGCAATCCGAGCGCGGCGCCACGGTGCTGGACACGCGCTCTCCGGAGGCGTTTGCGGCCGGCCATGTGCCCGGCTCGATCAACATCGCGCTCTCCGGACAGTTTGCATCCTGGGCGGGCGCGCTCCTGGGCTTGCATGGACGGCCCATCCTGGTTGCGGAGAATGACGAGAAGGCGGCGGAGGCGCGCATGCGCCTGGCGCGGGTGGGTATGGACGAAGTCGCTGGGCGGCTGGAGAATGGAATTGAAGGCTGGAAGCAGGCTGGATTGCCCCTGGCTCAGCTCCCGCAAATGACCACCGGGGAGCTCCGCGAGAAATTGCAGCGCGGCGGCATCCAGGTGCTTGATGTGCGCCGCGAGCCGGAGTGGCAAGCGGGCCACATCGAGCACGCCGAGTGGTACCCGCTGGACCAGTTTGCCCAGGCCCTGCCCCACCTGAGCACGGACGCCCCGGTGGCGGTGCACTGCAAGAGCGGATACCGCAGCGCCATCGCCAGCAGCCTGTTGCTGAAGGCGGGCTACCGCAACATCATCAACGTCGCGGGCGGGTTTGATGCCTGGCAGAAGGAGCAGCCGGCCGCGGTTTCGCTCTCCTAGCCGTGAGTCCGCACGGAGTGACCGGAAACCAAGCACCGCATCCAATGAATCAGCCCGGCCGCGGATAAACCGGCAGGGAGATTGCGCGGCTGCGCGTGGTTTGCACCTGCAAGGCCCGCGAGAGTAGCGGAGGAGAGCAACGATGTCGCTGCGCATCAATGACATTGCGCCGGACTTCACGGCGGAGACCACCCAGGGAACCATCCGCTTCCACGAGTGGATGGGAGACGGCTGGGCCATTCTCTTCTCCCACCCCAAAGACTTCACGCCGGTGTGCACCACCGAGCTCGGGTACATGGCCGGCCTGCAGCCCGAATTCCAGAAGCGCAACTGCAAGATCATCGGGTTGAGCGTGGACCCGGTGAGCGACCACGGCAAATGGGCCGCGGATATCGAAGCAACCCAGGGCCACAGGGTCAATTACCCGATGATCGGCGACCCGCAACTGAAGATCGCCAGGCTCTACGGGATGCTCCCGGCCGAAGCCGGCGAGAGTTGCGCGGGCCGCACCGCGGCAGACAACGCCACCGTCCGCACCGTCTTTGTGGTCGGACCGGACAAAAAGATCAAGCTGATGCTCAGCTACCCGATGAGCACCGGGCGCAACTTCGACGAGGTGCTGCGCGTGCTGGATTCCATGCTGCTCACCGCGCAGCACAAGGTGGCCACCCCGGTCAACTGGAAGCCCGGGGACGACGTGATCATCCTGCCCAGCGTGCCCGACGAAGAAGCCAGGAAGAAATTTACCTCCGGATGGAAAGCGCCGCGGCCCTACCTGCGCATCGTGCCGCAGCCGAAATAAATCTGGCGCGCCGGGCCACCCGCGGGATTATTTGCCGCCCAGCGCCGGGTCCAGGTATTTGATCAGCAGCACGTCGTTGCCCTGCTCGCTGTAAATCAGCTCGTCCACCAGCTTTTGCGCCATCAGCACGCCAAAGCCGCCCGGCCGCATGCCCTGCTCCTCGCGGTAGGCCAGGTGGCGCACCGGGTCTTCCGGCGGATTGTTGACCGCGGCGTGCCGCAGTTCCTCGAAGGAAAAACCCTTTCCGGGATCTTTCACCCGGCAGATCACCATGTGCCGGGCGTGCAGATAGGAAATTTCCACGTACTCGCTGGGATCGAACTGCCCGCCATGCTCGATCGCGTTCATCACGATTTCGCGGAAGGCGGTGGCCACCGCGGTTTTCTCGTCGTCGGGCAGCTCGGCGATTTCGTTGATGAACTGCACCAGCCGCTCCGCGGTATTCAAGTCACAGCGCGCCAACAAACGGATCCACGCGGGGGTCGCGGAGAGAATCTCGATGCCTTCGTCCCAGCACGGCTCCTCCGCCGCCATGCGGATCATCTCCCCCAGCGCCGGCAGGGAAAACGGCTTGGAGAAAAAGCTGAACGCGTGTGCCCGCATGGAGGCGATCACCTCCTCCGGCGTGGCCTCGTCCGCCAGGATGATCAGCCGGATGTGGGGCCGGACGCGCCGGATCTTTCGCAGCAGCTCCAGGTCTTCGTGGCCCGAGGTCTTCTCACTGGTCAGGATCAGGCCAAAGGGCCGCGCCTGGCACAGTTCCAGCGCCGCGCGGTTATTCGCTGCGTGCTCGATGCTCCACACCTTGGGGTCCAGCACGTTTCGCAGAACTTCCTCGACCTCAGGGTCCGCATCCACCACCAGCGCGGTTTGGCCCAGGACCGGCTCATTGCAAGGTACATGGGCAGCGCTCATCGCAGGCTCCAGAGCATCGGGCGATCCGTCGAGCAGGTATCTCTTTGCCTGGTCAGTGTGACATGGATTTTCCGTGGGGAGTTTCAAAAATCTCGCGTCCAAGGGCCAGGCAGGGCCCGTTCGCTTCCGCGTCACCATTCCCTTCGAGCTGGCCCCACGGCATTCGGCCCTGGAATGGCGGGCCGCCGGGGCGCGTGTTAAAGTTTCCGCTCTGCCGCATGGCGTCTTTCGCATTTCTGTCTCCGGAGGTTGCGATGAGTCGTCTTCGCATGTTCTGCTGGCTTCGTCCCGCTTTGCCAGCAGCCGCTCGATTCCAGCCGTGCCTTCTGGTTGTGCTCGGTGCGGTCCTTGCAATCCCCGCGACCGCATGGGCGCAGCAGGTCAATCCACAGCTTTACTCCGGTATGCGCTGGCGGCTCATCGGGCCATTCCGCGGCGGGCGGGTGACCGCGGTGGCCGGCATCCCCGGCAATCCCGCGGTCTATTACATGGGCACGCCGGGAGGCGGAGTCTGGAAGACGGAAGACGGCGGGCGCGTGTGGAAGCCGATTTTCGATTCCGTCCCCGTGGCCTCGATTGGCGCCTTGGCGCTCGCGCCTTCGAATCCCAGCATTCTCTACGTAGGCACCGGCGAGCAGACCGACGGGAACGGCGTTTACAAATCGAACGACGGCGGACTGACCTGGGTGCACTTGGGGCTTGCGGAAACCAAGTTCATCAATTCCGTGCTGGTGGACCCGCGCAATCCCGATGCGGTGCTGGTGGGCGCGTGGGGCCAGCCGGCAGTGGAAAGCGCCGCCCGCGGCGTTTTCCGTTCCCTCGATGGCGGCAAGACTTGGACGCAGGTTCTGCACAAAGACAACCGCACCGGAGTGGCGGACATGTGTCTCGATCCCGGCGACCACCAGGTGGTCTTTGCGGCCCTGATGGCCCAGCCCGGTGCCGGTGCTCCCCCGAAGAAGCCGGAGCAGGATGGATGGATTTATAAATCCACCGACGGCGGCGCTTCGTGGAAGCCGCTCCCGGAAAAAGGTCTGCCCGCGGAGACCCGCGGACGCATCGGCGTGGCCGTGGCTCCGGGAAGCGGCGGCCCGCAAGTCTTCGCCATCATGCGCCAGGGCCTGTTCCGCTCCGACGACGGAGGCGAGAGCTGGCGGCGCATCACCACCGACCCGCGCGTCGTGGGCAGCTCCTATTTCAGCAAGGTCTTCGTGGACCCGCGGAATCCCAGAACGGTCTACGTCATGCAGACTTCGATGTACCGCTCCACCGACGGCGGCGAGACGTTTATCTCCTTCAAGGGCGCGCCGGGGGGCGACGACTATCACCAGATGTGGATCGATCCCGCGGATTCGCAGCACATGATCCTGGGCGTGGACCAGGGAGCCACCATTTCGCTCGATGGAGGCCGCACCTGGAGTTCGTGGTTCAACCAGCCTACCGGCCAGTTTTATAACGTGGTGACCGACAACCAGTTTCCGTATCACGTGTATGCCGAGCAGCAGGACAGCGGAACCGCGGCTGTGCCCAGCCGCAGCGACTACGGCGAAATCACCTACCGCGACTGGTTCTCCGTGGGCGGCTTTGAGTTCGGCTATATTGCGCCGGACCCCCGGCACCCCAACATCGTGTTCACCGCCGGCTGGTATCACACCGTGCTGCGGTTCGACAAGACCACCGGAGGCATCCACGTGGTCTTCACACCCGGGCAGAAGTATCGTTCCGGGAACGAAGCGCCGCTGGTATTCTCGCCGCTCCATCCCGATACGCTCTTCTACGCCACGCAATTTGTGATGAAGACCACCGATGGCGGCGCGAACTGGCAGGCCATCAGTCCGGACCTGACCACCGCGCCCGGCGCGGCAGGCGAGGAATCTGAATCGCCGCGCGCCGCCGCCGCGCGAGTGATTACCGCCCTCGCGCCCTCCTCTGTGGATGCCGGTGTGCTCTGGGCAGGCACCAACCAGGGGCTGATTTACCGGACCCAGGACGGGGGCGCCGACTGGAGCAACGCCACGCCCGTGGGTCTGCCGGCCAAAGCGCACGTGCGCATCCTCGAAGCCTCCCATTTTGACTCCGCGGCCGCCTACGCCGCGGTCTTTGCTCCGCCCGATGAGCATCCTTACTTCTACCGCACGCGCGATGCCGGTAAAACCTGGCAGGCGATTGTGGCTGGACTGCCGGAGCAAGGCATTGCGCGCACCGTGCGGGAAGATCCGGTGCGCCGCGGGCTGCTTTACGCGGGCACGCAGGACGCCGTCTATGTTTCGTTCGACGACGGCGACCACTGGCAATCCCTGCAACTGAACCTGCCCACGGCTACGGTGCGCGATCTCGCCGTGCACGGAGACGACCTGGTGGCCGCCACCTACGGCCGCGCGCTCTGGATTCTGGACAACGTGACGCCGTTGCGCCAAGCCGGCGCAGACGTGGCCGCCGCCGAGGCGCATCTGTATCAGCCCGCCAAGGCCCTGCGCATCCGCTGGGACAACGATCAGGAAACGCCCCTGCCGCCGGAGGTGCCTGCGGGCCAGAATCCGCCGGACGGCGCGATGATTGACTACTTCCTGCGCAGCCAGCCCGCGGGAGAAATCTCCCTGGAAATTCGCGATGAGCGGGGACAACTGGTGCGGCGCTACACCAGCCAGCCGCCGCCGGCCGAAACGCTTCCCTACAATGTGCCGGAGTACTGGTTCGCGCCGCCCGCGGTGCTCTCCAAAAAGGCGGGCATGAATCGCTTCGTCTGGGACCTGCGCTATCCCAGTCCGCGGGCCATGGCCTTCAGCTATTACGGCGGAAAGCTGGACTACGTGGAAATGACCATGGTGGATAACGCCATCGCCGGAGAGACTCCGCGGCATCAGCCCGCCGGCGCGCTGGCCCTCCCGGGACGCTATCAGGTGTCCCTGGAGATCGCCGGCAAGAAGTATAGCCAGTGGCTCACCGTGGAAATGGATCCGCGCATCCCGGCGACGCGCGCCGATCTGGAAGCGCAATTCGCGCTGGCCCGGCAGCTCGGAGAGTGGCTGGCCGCTACCGAGGCGGGATACAACGGTGTGAGCGCGCTGCGCGCGGCCATTGCCGGGAGGCAAAAGGGGCTCCCGGAGAGCGGCACTTCCGGCGCCGCAAATGGTCTGGAGAAGGACGCTGCGGATTCGCTTTCCAGGCTGGACAAAGAAGCCACCCAGCTCGAAACCGGATCGCGCGCCGAGCCGGGATTCGGCGCCTTGAACCGGGATATGGCGCGGCTCTTCGCCATGGTGGAAGCCGGCGATTTGCGCCCGTCCGAATCCGTTCGCGCCGCCGCCGCGGAATTGTGCGCTGCACAGACCAAGGCGTTCGAGCGCTGGGCGAAGCTCAACGCCACCGATGTCCCCGCCGCCAGCCGCCTGCTGGAAAAATACCAGTCCGCGGCCATTCCCTCAGCCCCGCCTCTCGCCGTTCCCGCCTGTGGCCGGCAACAGTAGCCGGATGCCGGCCCATCCGGCACGGCCGCACGGTAGGGTCGGCCCCAGGCCGCCGGCTCACAAATGCCAGCCGGAAGCCGCCCGCCGGGGAGGGCGAACGAAGCGCAGCAGAGACTCCCGGGTCACGCGCACATTTTTGTCCAGAGACCGCGTGTACGAAGGGAACTGATCTTCCGCAAACCCGAGATCCCCCAGCCAGTCTGGGTCAAGATTCAGGAGCTCGATGAATCGCACCAGTTCATCGCGCGCCTGCTCGTGAGCGTTGGCCCGGGTCATGCCCCGTTTCTCCAGCCGCGCGCCCCGTTCCACCACCAGCCGCCGGAGCTTGCGCTCGCACTTCACGGAGTGCGGGAAGGGTACGTCCA
>DATIYQ010000259.1:0-6035 GCA_035517515.1 Binatia bacterium | reverse complement strand
GGCGGAGAGCTGCATACCACCGTGCTCGCCACGCAACGAGCCGAACTGGCCTTTCAACTCTTTCTGCAGGTGCGCAACAAAGTAGTGGACGCTTATCAGGAGATCATGCGCATGCAGACCTAACGCCCGTCTGATGCGGGCCGATCATGAATCAACTCACGAACCTGGTCAACAGCCTCTCAGTGCGGCAGCGCATCAGCATACTGCTCGTCGCCACCGTGGTAGTGGCCGGGGTAGTCAGCTTTTCGCACTGGCGGCGGGAAAGTGATTTCCGGCCGCTCTACGGATCGCTCGCGGCCGAAGATGCCGGAGCGGTCGTTCAGAAACTGAAGGAGTCGGGGGTGGAATACCGCCTGGCGGACAACGGCGCCACGGTGCTGGTGGCCTCGGCTCGGGTCGCGGAATCCCGCCTGGCGCTGGCGTCGGCCGGCCTGCCCAAAAGCGGCCGGATCGGGTTCGAACTGTTCGACAAGACCAATCTCGGGGCCACCGAATTCGCCGAACATATCAATTATCATCGCGCGCTCGAAGGAGAACTGGAGCGCTCGGTGATGTGCCTGGGCGAAGTCGAGCAGGCTCGGGTGCATGTAACCTTTCCCAAAGAGTCCCTGTACACCGAAGAGCGCCAGCCGGCCAAAGCCAGCGTGCTGGTGCGCCTCAAGCCGGGAGCGCGGATTTCGCCGGCCAACGTGACGGCCATCAGCTACCTGGTATCGAGCGCCGTCGAAGGGCTGGCGCCGGACGCCATCTCGGTCCTGGATATGCAAGGCAACCTGCTGAGCCGGCCCCGGCGGCCGGGCAACCCCGGAGAAGAGCCATCGGACGCGCTGCTGGATTTCCGGCACAGCATCGAACGCGACCTGCTCAACAAGATCAACGCCACGCTGGAGCCGCTGGTGGGAGCCGACAAATTCCGCGCGGGCGTCTCCGTAGATTGCGACTTTTCGAGCATAGAACAGAGCGAAGAGATTCTCGATCCCAGCCGCTCGGTGATGGTCAGCTCGCAAAAGAGCGAAGACATCAGCGGCGGAACGGGCGCCTCCGGGGTGCCGGGCACCGCCTCCAATCTGCCGCGGCCCACGTCCCGGCCGGGCACGATGCTCGCCGGGGTCTCGCGCCGCACGGAAAACATCGCCTATCAATCCACCCGCACGGTGCGGCACACACGCCTGCCGCAGGGCACGATCCGCAAGCTGTCACTCGCGGTGCTGGTGGATCAGGCGGTGCGGTGGGAGGGCGAGGGAGCCAAACGCAAACGCGTATTGGTTCCGCCGTCCCCCGAAACGCTCAAGGCGATCCACGATCTGGTAGCCGGTGTGGCGGGCTTTACGCCGGACCGCGGCGACCAGCTCATCGTGGAAACCCTGCCCTTTGAAACCACGCTGCACCCGGAAACCGACTTGACCGCGCCGCCCGCACCGCCGCCCTCCGCCAACGGGCCGCTGCCGCGTTGGCTCGAGGCTTTACGCGATCCCAAGATCGCGGCCGCCGCGGCCGGCGGAGTGGTGGTGTTAATCGTGGTGGCGTTCCTGGCTCTTCGCGGCGGCAAGCACAAGGCGAGCGCCTCCAGCCCCCCGGCTTTGGAGAGCGCAGAGGCCCAGCCCTCGCTCGAAGAACGGATGCAAGCGCAGCTCGACGAGCAGGCCCTGCTCGAGCAGAAGCTCGAGCAGGAAGCCTTGAGATCCATCAAGATGCCCAAAGTGACCAGCAAGAAGGCCGACGTGCTGGCCAAGCAAATCAAAGAAAGTGCTAAGAAGGATTCCGCCGCAGGTGCGCATGTGCTGCGCGAATGGATCGGGGAGCAAATGCCAAAAAAGAGTGCGTACTAACGGGCCGTCCATGCCATGATTGCCAATGTCGAGAAAGCTTCCGAACTGATCCTACCGGGCCTGCGCAAAGCGGCCATCCTCCTGGTGGTGCTGGGAGACCAGGCCAGCGCGGAGTTTGTCCGGCAGCTCTCCGAAGAAGAAGTCCAGCACGTAAGCAAGGAGGTGGCGCGCATCAGCGCCATTACGCCGGAACAAGCCGAAACGGTACTGGAAGAGTTTTACCAGACCACCATCGCGCGGGACTTCGTGGTCAAAGGGGGTTTAGACTACGCGCGGAATATGCTGGTCAGTGCCTTCGGCCCAGATGCCGCCAAGAGAATTATCGACCGCCTGACCAAAGCCCTGGGCAACGAGGCCATCAGCCTGGATGCTCTGCAAAAAGCGGATCCGCAGCAACTGGCCAAGTTCGTCCACAGCGAGCATCCGCAGACCATCGCTCTGGTGCTGTCTCACCTGGAACTGGCGCAGGCCGCGGCTCTGCTGGTCTCGCTGCCCGCTAACCTGAGAGCCGATGTGGCCATGCGCATGGCCAATCTGGACCAGATCTCGCCGGAGATCATCCACAAGATCGCCGCGGTCATCGGGCAGAAGCTCAAGGCGCTCGGGGAATTCAGCCGCGAGTCCTACGGCGGGGTGCGTGCGGTGGCGGAGTTGCTCAACCGCCTGGACTCGAGCACCAGCAAAGGAATTCTGGAGCATGTCGAACAGCAGGACACTACTTTGGGCGAGACCATCCGGCACCTCATGTTCGTGTTCGAAGATATGCTCATGATCGATCCCAACGGCATGAAGGAAGTGCTAGCCAAGATCGACCGCAAGGTGCTGACCGTGGCGCTCAAGGGAACCAGCGAGCAACTAAAGAATCACTTCCTGCAGGCCATGTCCCAGCGCGGCGCCGAGATGCTGCGCGAGGACATGGACGCGCTCGGCCCCACCAAGATCAAGGATGTCGAGTCCGCCCAGCAGCAGATCATCGCGGTGGTGCGGCAATTGGAGTCCGAGGGCGTGCTGAGTCTTAAGGGAGCGGTGGGCGAGCAATATGTCGTCTAGAGTGCGGGTGAGACGGAGCGGCGGCGAAACACCGGCCATCGCGTGGCCGGCAGCGGGGACTGCCCGCGCCGCAGCCCATCGGGCGCCGGTAGCGGAGGCCTCCGCCAAGGTCAGCCCGGAACTGGCGCCGGACGCACGCCAAACGGCCTTCCGCGAAGGAGAAGCCGCGGGGCGGAGCGCGGCTCAGAACGAAATGCGCCCGCTGGTCGAACGCTTCGCGCGCACCATCGAGGAACTGGCAGGCTTGCGCCCTCGTTTGCGGGAGCAGGCGGAGAGGGACGTGGTGCGGCTGGCGGTGGCGATTGCCCGGCGGGTGGTGCGCCGCGAGCTGACCATCGATCCGCAAGCCGTCGGGGGACTGGTCAAGGCCGCGCTCGAGCCGCTCGCTGGCGAGGAGCGAATCCGCGTGCGCGTGCATCCGGAGGACGAAGCCGCGGTGCGGCGGGCGCTGGCTCAGGCGGGACGGG
The DNA here is from genome assembly GCA_035517515.1 of Binatia bacterium. Taxonomy (GTDB): domain Bacteria; phylum Acidobacteriota; class Terriglobia; order Acidiferrales; family UBA7541; genus JOPF136. Next base: position 2,689 of record DATIYQ010000259.1, on the reverse strand, counting down.
CGGCTTCTATCGAGATCCAAGGCGACGCGGCTCTGGAGCGCGGCAGCGCCGTTTTTGAAACCGGGCGCGGAAACTTGGACGCTTCGGCAGAGACCCAACTGGCAGAGATTGAACGCGGCTTGACGGACCGCTTGCGAGGGAACGGGTGAAGCCTCTCGATCTGGGGCCTTATTTCACGCGTTTGGGGGCGCTCGATCCGCTGCGCCGCTCGGGGGTGGTGGTGGGCCTCACCGGGCTGCTGGTCGAGTCGGAGGGTCCGGCTGCCGCGATTGGCGATTTCTGTGAGATTCAGGTGGGGGGCGGCACGCCCGTGCGTACACAGGTGATCGGGTTTCGCGACGGCAAGGTGTTGTCGATCCCGCTGGAAGAGACGGGCGGATTACGGCTGGGCGACGCGGTGGTGGCACGACGCGAGGATGCGCGCATGGAAGTGGGAGACGGGCTGCTGGGCCGGGTTCTGGATGGTTTCGGCCGGCCCATGGACAGCGGGCCGCCGGTCCCAGCGGCCGCCTATTACGACCTCTACCGCACGCCGCCCAACGCCCTGGAGCGCGAGCACATCACCGAGCCGCTGACCACGGGCATCCGCGCCATCGACAGCCTGCTGACCTGCGGCGCGGGGCAGAGGGTAGGGATTTTCGGGGGCAGTGGCGTGGGCAAGAGCACGCTGCTGGGCTCGATGGCGCGCAATCATGCCGCCGACGTCACGGTCATCGCCATGATCGGCGAGCGCAACCGCGAAGTCCGTGCGTTCCTCGAACACGAATTGGGCGCAGAGGGCCGCCGCCGGGCCGTGGTGGTGACGGCCACCTCGGACCAACCGGCGCCGCTGCGTGTGCGCGCCTGCTTCGTCGCCGTGGCGGTCGCCGAATACTTCCGCGATGCCGGCGCCAAGGTTCTGCTGGTTCTCGACTCGGTCACACGCCTGGCCATGGCGCAGCGCGAGATTGGTCTGGCGGCGGGCGAGCCGCCCAGCCAGAAGGGTTACACGCCTTCGGTCTTTCATCTGCTCCCCAAGGTGTTCGAGCGCGCCGGAAACTTCAAGCGCGGCTCCATCACCGGGTTCTTCACCGTGTTGGTGGAAGGGGACGACTTCAACGAACCCATCTGCGATGCGGTTCGCGGCATACTGGACGGGCACATCGTGCTCTCCCGCCGTCTAGCGGATGCCGGGCACTACCCTGCCATCGACATCCTGCAATCGGTCAGCCGGCTCATCGGGCGCGTGGCGACTCCAGAGCAGAAGGAGTCGGCCCGGAAAATCCGGGAAGCCATGGCGATTTACCAGCAGTCCGAGGACCTGATCCAACTGGGCGCATACGCTGCGGGATCGAACCCGCGGCTGGATGCCAGTATTCGGGTACGGAATGGGCTGATGGACTTCCTGCGCCAGGACGCGCACGCCACCTCGCCCCGCGCCGAGACGCTCGACCGGCTAAAGGCGCTCGCGGCGGCCCTGGCCTGATTCCCGGGCATGCGGAACTTCCGGTTTTCGCTGGAAAGGATCCTGAGCTGGCAGCGCACGGAGTTGCAGGCTGAGGAGGCGCGCCTGGCGGCTTTGTTTACCGAGCGCAGCCGGCTGGACGCGCGACGAGCCGAAATTCGCGACGCGCGAGAGGGCGCGTCCCGCCGGCTGTGGGCGTCGGGAGCAGTCGACGGGAGCGAACTGGAATCCTTGCAGGGCTACCGTCAGCGGCTGGAAAAAGAGCTGGTGGCGGTGGATCGCCGCAGGGCGCAATCCGGAGAACAGATGGCCATGCAACAGGCGCGCTTGGTGGACGCCCACCGGCGCGTCCGGCTGCTCGAAAAACTGAAATCACGGCGGTTCGGGGAATGGCAGGCGGCATGGCAGCGCGAAGTCGATAACTTGGCCTCCGAAGCTTTTCTGGCGCGCTGGCATCGGGACTAGCGTGGCGCAAGAACCGGGAGCGCGGGGGCTCGAAACCCAATCGGCGCTCTAATCCTTCCGGCCAACTTCGCCGATCATTTATCCAGTGGGAGAACGGCATGCCTCTGGATGTACTGATCGTTGACGATTCCGCCGCCATTCGGAAGATCCTGCAGCGGGTTCTAACCCAGACGAACCTGCCCCTGGGGAAAGTGTTGGAGGCCGGAGACGGTCGCGAGGCGTTGGAGGCGATGGCACAGTCCAAGGTCGACCTCATCCTCTCGGACATCAATATGCCCAATATGGACGGCCTGCAATTCCTGAGCGAACTGAAATCCAACGATCAATGGAAAGGCATTCCCGTACTGATGATCAGCACGGAAGGCAGCCAGGCCAAAGTGATGGAAGCGGTCCAACTGGGAGCCCGGGGGTTCGTGCGCAAGCCGTTCACCCCGGATCAGATCAAGGAGAAGTTGGCCAGTATCTTCTAGCGAAGGCCGCCACGCATGGCGGCGGACCGCAGTCAGGAGAAGCGATGTCAGACGAGCTCGACCAAACCCGGATCGTGACCACCCTCAGCCAAGCCACGGTGGAGGTGTTCACGACCATGCTGGGCATGGAGCTGGTGGAGCAGCCAGCGTACCGTCAAGGCGGGAAGCCGGAGCCCACCAATGGAGTCGTAACGCTCATCGGCCTCGCGGGAAAATGGGTGGGCACGGGGAGTATTTGCTGCGCGCCCGAGGTGGCCCGCAAGATCTCCGGACAGCTTCTCATGTCGGAATTCGCCAACGTGGATCAAGA
>DATIYQ010000258.1:0-10839 GCA_035517515.1 Binatia bacterium | reverse complement strand
TGCGCCCGCCGTCGGTGGATTTGTACATCCCGTTGCCCACGGAGAGATCCGGGCGCTGCAATCCCTCTCCGCTTCCGGCATACACGATGTTCGGGTTTGTGGGTGCCACCGCCAGCGCGCCCACTGAGCCGGTCGGCTGGTCATTGAAGACGCTGGCCCAGGTGCGCCCCGTGTCCGTGGATTTCCACACCCCGCCATCCACCGCGGCGATGTAAAAGACGTTGGGCTGCTCCGGAATCCCCGCAATCGCTACCGTGCGCCCGCCGCGGAACGGGCCGATGCACCGCCAGCGCATCTCGCCGAACAAGTTCGGGTCGTACTGCTGCGATTGGGCGAACAACGCCCCTGCGCTTACAGCCAGAAGAGCCACCATCCATAAGTGCCGTACGCTTAGTTTTCTCATTTCTCCCTCGAAGAACTGCGTGAGGATACCGCCTGGCCGCGCTTCCTGCAAATGCGGGAGCGGCCGCGGAGCCGCGTTGTTTTCTCGTTGCTACTGCGATTACGATCGCGGCCAGGCCACCGGCTTCCGTGGTGAGCGACCGCTCCTCGCGTGGCGGCGCGCCCGTGCCTGGAATTCCGATCTCCTTCCAAAACTCCTGAAATTGTGATATTTGCCCTCCCTGCGACGCCGGCGCTGGTGAGGTTTGATCCTGCCGAGGAGCGGGCAACGCGTGACTCGCCCGGCAGCACCCGCGCCGCTTGCGCTCGCTGGAATAGCAGGTATCACGCGAGGAGAGACACATGATCAGCAGGAGAGAATTCATCGCCACCACCGGAGGGGCCGTGGCCGCTACCGGAGTGGCCGGCTCGTTTCCCGCGGCCGCCGCCGCCGCTTCCGCCCAGACCGCCGGAGGCAAATCGGCAGCCCTGTTCCTGAAAGAGGACGATTTGAAAGCCTCCACGCTCGATCGCCTGCCGCTCGAATGGCACCAGGGGCGCGCGCGCAAGCTCCGCGACAAGCTGGCCGAAGACGGCTACGAGGGAATCCTGCTCACCGACCGCTGGAACATCATCTACTTCACCGGACTCTGGCACACCACCACCGAGCGGCTGGTCAACGTGTTTCTGCCGCGCGAGGGCGATCCCGTGTGGTTCTACGCGGCGCTGGACCGCGACCTGGTGAAGTCCTGGTGGTACCGCGACGGGGAAATGTATTTCGATTGGTACCACGCCGAGGGCGCATTTCCGAACGAAGGCATCGTGCAGCAGGGCGCCAAGGTGGACCTGACGGAGTGGATGCTCAAGGGGCTCAAGAAGCGCGGCTATGCGGGAAAGTCCCTGGCTGCGGATACCGAATTGCGGCCTTCCATGCAGAAGAAAGTGGTGCAAATCCTCGGCAAGGAGATGGCATCCGCCGGTGAGAGCTGCATGCACATGCGCGAGCGCAAGACGCCGGAAGAAATCGCCCTCACCCGCCGCGCCTACAACTATTTCAACCAGATGCATGCCTACGCGCGCGATATGCTGCTGCAGCACGGCACGGATCTGACCGACTTCGATATCGCCAGCGCGGCCACGAAATACGGCACGGACCTGCTGATGGCGGATATCAAACGCGACGGCGCTCCCCACACCGCCGTGGGCATCACCGTGGAAATCGGCTGCCGCGTGGGCCGGGGCACCGCCTACCCGCATCCCAATCAGTTTATGCTCAACAAAATAACGCGCGGCCAGGCCATTCAGATTGAGGGGGGCGTGCAAATCGCCGGTTGCGGCGGCGAGCTCTACCGCGCCATGTTCATCCATCCGCTCACCGACCAGATGAAGAAGCTGTGGACCGTGAGCCGTGATTGCTGCCTGATGCAGAGAGAGGAATCCATCGCCGGGGTCACCTGCTCCAGCGTGGCCTACAAGATTCACAAGCACCAGGTGCAGCAGGGCGTGGCCCCGTACATCTATCACCGGCCGGCCCACGGGCAGGGATGGGAAGGACACCAGCCGCCCTACCTGGCCCTCGGCGACTACACCATGCTCGAACCGGGAATGAATTTCTCCGTTGAACCCGGACTCTACGACCCGGCCAACGGCATCGGCTCGAATTTCTCCGATGCCTTCTTCGTCGAGCCCACCGGCCCTTCCCGGCAGATGTCCCGCCTGCCGTGGAGCGAGGAGTGGTGCCTGGTGAAGATCTAAGTTCTCCTGGGCCCACCGCGGACATCGAGCATGGCGCAGAAGACCGGCTCCAGGAAGCCCCGGCAGCTTTCTCACTACCGCCCGGCGCGTGAGGGCGGCGGCGTGCGCATGGTGGACGTGAGCGCGAAGCCGGTCACCACGCGCACCGCGCGCGCCCGCGGCTTCGTGCGCATCGGGCGCGCGGCGCTGGCGGCCATTCGCCGCCACGCCGTTCCCAAAGGCGATCCCCTGGAAGTCGCGCGCATCGCCGGCATCGCCGCGGCTAAACGCACCAGCGAGCTGATTCCACTCTGTCACCCGCTGCCGCTCACGCACGTTGACGTCACCACCCGCCTCCGCCACAATGGGGTCGAACTCGAAGCCGTGGCCCGCACTGGCGCGCAAACCGGGGTGGAAATGGAAGCGCTGACTGCGGTGGCCGTGGCCGCCCTTACCGTTTACGACATGGCCAAAGCGCTCGACCGCACCATGGAAATCACTGGAATTTGTCTGGTCGAAAAAACCGGCGGCCAGCGGGGCGACTACCGCCGCCGCGGCGCCCCGCCGCGGAGGCCGGCGCGATGAAGGCCGTCCGCGTCCTGGTGGTGGACGACAATCCCCTCGTCCGCGACCTGCTGATCAAGGGCTTCGAGCCGCACGCCGAGGTGCTCACCGCCGGCGACGGCGTGGATGCGCTCCTCAAGGTGGTCGAGCAGTCTCCCGACCTGATCGTCTGCGACTACAAAATGCCCGGGGTGGACGGCCGCCAGTTCTACGAAAAAATCCGCATCCGAGAAGCCTCCAAAAATACGCCGTTCATTTTCCTGGCCGGCCGGGGCGACATCGAAGAAAAACTGCGCCCCATGGTGGACGGCGTCGAGGATTTCATCCAGAAGCCGTTCTTCATCAAAGAGCTGCTGCGCCGCGCCAAAAAAGTGATTGACCGCCTGCAGCTGGAAAAGCTCCAGCAGAAGGCCAAACGCCCCGGCGTGCTCGAAGGCCGCCTGGAGGAAATGAGTATCATTGATCTGTTGCAGTCGCTTGAAATGGGCCAGAAAAACTGCAAGCTCACCGTCAGCCGCGGCGCGGAGAAATGCGAAATGTGGTTCACCGCCGGGGCCTGCAAACATGCCGTGTTCGGACCCATCGCCGGCGAGCAGGCCGTTTACGGCATCATGGCCTGGACCGAAGGCACCTTCGAGATTGATTTCAACGCCTCGAGCGATCAGGAAACCATCCAGCGCTCCACCCAGGGCCTGCTCATGGAAGGCCTGCGGCTACAGGACGAAGCCGCGCGCGACACCGAACCGGCCTAGCTGCACTCTGCTTTTCCCCATGCGCGTAGCCGTCATCACCGTCAGCGACAGCGTTTCCCGCAGCGAGCGCCAGGACGCCACTGGCCCGGCGCTGGCCGCTTTGTGCACAGAACGCGGCTGGCGCGTGCTCTCGCGCCACGTGGTGTCGGATGATGAAGAGCCGCTGCGCATGCTGCTCGCGGCTCTGGCAGACCGCGACGAGTTGGACGTGATTCTGACCGCCGGCGGCACCGGACTGGGCCCGCGGGATTCGACTCCGGAGGCCACCTGCGCTGTGTGCTCGAAGCTCGTCCCCGGCCTGGGGGAAATGATGCGCCAGGCTGGCCGCACCAGCACGGAGCGCGCCGCGCTCTCCCGCGCCGTGGCCGGGATTCGCGGCAGTACACTGATCGTCAACCTGCCCGGCAGTCCCCGCGGCGCAACCGAATGTCTTCAGGCCATCGCCAGCCTGCTGCCGCACGCGGCCGATGTTCTGCGCGGCGCCCGCCACGATTGAGCAATCCAGATTGGACCGTGGGTCCCGATGGCTGTCATCCCGAGCCTCGACGCAGTCTGTCGGGGCGAGCGATCTGCTTTTCAGTGTTCTGCTACTCGTGGCGGAGCGCCACGACCGGATCCAGATGGGTGGCCCTTCGCGCCGGCAGGTACGCCGCCAGCGAAGCCGTGGCCACCAGCAGCAGCGTCGCGGCGAGATAAACCCCCGGCTCTGCCGGACGCACCCCAAACAGCATGCTTCCAATCGCCACGCTCATCCCCAGGGCCCCTGCCAATCCCAGCGCCACGCCCAGTCCCAGCAGGATCCCCGTCTGCCGCATGAACAGGCTGAGAATTCCCCGCGGCAGCGCACCCAGTGCCATGCGCACACCGATTTCCCGCGTCCGCGTCTCCGTCGAATACGCCACCACTCCATACAATCCAATCGCCGAAAGTAGCGTGGCCAGCGCCCCAAACAGGCCGGAAAGCCATGCCACCAGTCGGTCCTGGATCAGCGAATCATCAATCTGTGAAGCCAGTGTGGTGACGCCGTAAAGCGGCATGTGCGGGTCCACCCGCGCCGTCGCCGCGCGCACCAGGTCCGCCGCCGCGCGGGGATCGCCCGCGGTGCGCGCCACCAGCGTCAAGTCGAACAGCCTTTCCTGCTGCGCCACCGGCATATACATGTGCCGCTTCGGTCCCTCGCGCAGGTTCACGTACTTCGAATCGCGCACCACACCCACAATCTCCGTGTCCGCATCCTTTTCCAGTCCAATCTTGCGCCCCAGCGGATTCGCATCCTTGAAGAAGTAGTGCGCCATGGTTTCATTGATGATCGCCACCTTCGGCGCGCCCATCGTGTCTTGCGCGGTAAAATCACGCCCCATCAGGATCGAAATTCCCAGGCTTTCAAAGTAGCCCGGCGAAATCGCCGCCCAGTTCGGGCTCAGATCCTCGCCTTCGCGCGGCGCGTATCCTTCCACCACCACGCCCAACTCGTCCCAGCCGCCGTTGATCGGCGTCACCGTAGCCAGCCCCGCCGAACGCACACCGGGCAGCGCGCGCACTTCCTCCAACTCGCGCTTATACACGCCCTGGATCTTTTCCTGGGCATAGCCGTTCAGCGCCGGATTCATGCTTGCCAGCAGAATGCGTTCCTTCTGGAATCCCATGTCCATTCCCTGGAGATTCCGCAGGCTCTCGATGAACAATCCCGCGCCGATCAGCAGCGGCAGAGACAAGGCCACCTGCAGCACGATCATGCCGCTCAACATGTTCCGGGCCCCTCCGCCCGGGGCCACCGTTTGCGAGTCGCTGCGCAGCGTGCTCGCCGGCGTGGAGCGCGCCGCGCGCAACGCCGGCGCCAGCCCGGTCAGGATTCCCGCGGCAACGCCCACCACCAGCATGAGCGCAAAAACCCGCCAGCCCAGCGGCGACTCCAGGTTTGCCCGGCTCTGGCCCGGCGCAAAACTCACCAGTGCCGCTTTGCCCCAGGTGGCAATCAGCACGCTGGCGAGAGCGCCGAAGAGAGACACGAGGACACTTTCCGTCAGCCATTGACGCAGCAACCGCATTCGTCCCGCGCCCAGCGCCAGGCGCACCGCCACTTCCTGCCCGCGCGCCGCGGCCCGGGCCAGCGAAAGATTGGCCAGATTCGCGCACAAAATCAGCAGCACCATGCCGGTCACCGCAAAGAGCAATAACAGTGGCCGGCGCATCTCGCGCTGCAAGTAGGTCTGCCCCTGCGCCCCCGGCAACAAATTGATCCGCCGGGCCATGAACTCCTGCCTTTCAAAGGGTGTCGCCGTTGCGGGAAGCTGCTGTTCCTCTCCCGCCAGCAGCTGGTGAAACAGCACCTCCATCGACGACTGCGCCTGCGCCAGGCTTACTCCCGTCTTGCGCCGCGCCATCAGGTCCAGCCAATGATGCCGCCGGCTGTCCAGGCGGTTCCACGGCACCCGCTTAAAGAGCGGCGTCATCATCATGGGCACACGCACGTCCTGGTCGCCACTCAGCGTGGTGCCATAGAACCCCGGCGCGGCCACCCCGATGACCGTCACCGGATTTTCATTCAACAATATGGACTGGCCCACCACGCCCGCATCTCCGCCGAACCGCCGCTGCCAGAAGCCGTAGCTCAATACCGCCACCGGAGGCGAACCCGCCGTCAGATCGTCCTGCTGCGAGAACAGCCGGCCGAGGTACGGACGAACCCCAAGCACGTCGTAATAGTTTCCGGACACCAGCTCGCCATTCACTTTCTCTGTCATCCCGCGAAAGCTCAGGTTCATGGACACGCCGCCGCGCGCAATCACTCCATCGAACACCTGGTTCTTGTCGCGGAAGTCGCGATACATGGGATACGAAAACGAGGGGTTCGGCTCCGACTGGGGATCAAGAGATGAGATGACCACCAGCTCTTCCGGATGCCGCACCGGCAGCCGGTTCAGCAGCACCGCGTCCATCAGCGAGAAGATCGCCGCATTTGCTCCGATCCCCAGCGCCAGGGACACAATCGCCACCGCGGCAAAGCCCGGGTTCTTCCGCAGCGTCCGCAGCCCGTAGCGCACATCCTGCGCCAGGCTCTCCACCAGCCGCGTTCCCCGGGCCGCGCGGCACTCCTCGCGCGTCTGTTCGAGTCCACCCAGCTCGATGCGCGCCCGCCGCGCCGCTTCTTCCCGCGCGATCCCGGCGGCCACGTATTTTTCCGTCTGCCGTTCCACGTGAAAGCGTAGTTCGTCGTTCATTTCCGCCTCGGCGGCATCGCGGCGAAAGAACGACCTCAAGCGGTACAACAGGTCGGTCCATGGATTGCTCATGGGATCATCCCTCTTTATTTCCTTAGCCGGCGTTCCTCGCCCCCATCGTGCTTTTTCTATTCATGGCGTAAAGCCGCTAGCGGGTCTGCGCGCAGGGCGCGGCGCGCGGGCAGCCAGCACGCCGCTAGCGACGTGCCTGCCAGAAGCGCCGCCCCCGTCACAAACGTCAGGGGGTCCGCCGGTTGAATGCCGAACAACAAGCCGGCGAGCAGCCGGGTGAATCCCAGAGCGGCCAGGGCGCCGATCGCAAGGCCGCGGGCCGTGAGACGCAAGCCCTCTCCCAGCACCATTCCCACCACATCCCGCGCCTGAGCCCCCAGCGCCATGCGCACTCCAAACTCGCGCGCGCGCTGTTCCACCCAGTTGGCCACCAGACCATAGACGCCGATCACCGAGAGCAACATGGCCAGGCCAGCGAACGTGGCCAGCAACGCCAACGTGAAGCGCCGCCGCTCCAGCGATTCGGCAATCACGCGCTCAAACGCCTGCACCTGTACCGGCAATGCCGAATCCAAGGCCCAGATTTTCCGCCGGATCGTGCCCGAAATCGCTTCCGGCGAGCCCTCCGCCCGAATCAGCAGGTAGGTCGTCAGCGTGCCCTGGGGAAATTGCGCCATGCTGTAATACACAGCGGGTTGCGCCGGCTGATCCAGCGCCTCCTGCTTCACGTCTCCCACGATTCCCACGATTTCGCCCGGCAGTGGTTCCCCCCAGTCTTTCAACGTCAGTCTTTTGCCCAGAGGGTTCTCTCCAGGCCAGAACTGCCGCGCCATGGTTTCGTTGATAATCAGGGCCGTGGGCGCCCCCAGCACGTCGCGATTCGTAAAAGTCCGGCCGGATAACAGGCGGATGCCCATCGTGGTAAAAAAGTCCGGCGTCACCGTAACGATCTGCGCCTCCGGCTCGTCACCAGGATCGAAATGGCGGCCCGCGATTTCAAAATCGCTGCCCGGCGTGGGGCGGAAGGGCATGCCGCCGGTCGCCGCAACCGACTTCACACCTGGCGCGCTGCGCAGGCCGCCGAGGATGGCGTCCACAAAGCGCTGCCACTGTTCCAGCGCGGGATACCGCGCGCCCGGCAGCGACAGCGGAACCACCAGGAGGCCGGAAGGCTCGTAGCCGGGCTTTACACGCTCCAGCAGCACAATTGTCTTCAGCAGCAAGCCGGCGCTCACCACCAGGATCAGGGCCAACGCGATCTGGCCGGTGATCAGAGCCGAGCGGATTCGTCGCCGGGCCGTGGACCCTGTGCAGCGGCCGGTTTCCAGCAGTTCTCCGCGCAGGTCGGCGCGGGAGAGTTGCAGCGCGGGCAGGATTCCTGAGAGCAGGGAGGCACCCAGCGCGGCCACAATCGCGATGCTCAACACTCCGCGGTCAAGCGATGGGACGGAAATGTGCGGCAGCGCCGCTGGATAGGCGGCGAACATCAATTGCACGAACCAGGTGCCTGCCAGCCATCCAGTTGCGCCTCCCAGAACTCCCAGCAGCGCGCTCTCCGTCAGAAGCTGGCGCACCAGGCGGCCCCTGCTCGCGCCCAAAGCGGCGCGAACGGCGATGCTCTTTTGCCGGACCGCGGCACGCGAGAGTTGAAGGTTGGATACGTTTGCGCAGGCCATCAACAGCACAATCCCGACGGCGCCGAGCAACAGCAGCAATGCCGGCCGAACACCGGCATTCAGGTTCTGCTCAAGCGGCTCGGCGATCAATTCCAGCCCGGGATCACCGGTGGGGTCGGATTGCGAAACACGTGCCGCCACCGCATGCAAATCGCTCAACGCCCGTGACAGTGGGACGCCAGCGCGAAGGCGCCCCACGGTCGTGAACAGGTGCGCGCGACGGTTATCGGCAATCGTCTCTTCGTCCCGGAGTGCCACCCAGGCGTCGATTCCCTCCGGATAGGCAAACGCACGCGGCATGATCCCCACCACCACGAACGGCCGCCCGTGCACGATCTCGGTGGTTCCAACCACTCCCGGCGCGCCGTGATACCGCCGTTGCCACAGCGCGTATCCGAGCACCACCGCCCCGGCTGCCCCGGCGCGAAATTCATCGGCGGAAAGTGTCCGGCCCAGGAGCGCCGGAGTTTGCAGCAAGCGGAAGAAATTCCGCGAAACCGAGGCGGCCGCAATCTCTTCAGGAGCAATCCCGCTGCGCGCGTCGCCCAGGTTTCTGGGCAGGATTCGCAGGGCCGCCACCTCTGAGAAAACATGATTTCCGGATTCGAGATCGTGAAACGTCGCGCCCGTCAGGTTTGCCGGCCGCATGTGCGATTCCTGGATTCTCAGAAGCCGTGAGTATTCCGGAAACGGCAGCGGGCGCCAGAGCACCGCGCTCACCACGCTCAGCACTGCCGTGCTCGTGCCGATGCCCAGCGCCAGGGTGGACACGGCCACCACCGCAAAGGCCGGACTCCTCCGCAGGGCCCGGAGGCCATAGCGCAGATCCTGCGCGATCGTTTCCACCAGGCCCGTGCCGCGGGCCTCGCGGCACTCCTCGCGCGTTCGCTCCAAGCTCCCCAGTTCGACGCGCGCTCGCCGCTCCGCCTCTTCCGGCGCGATCCCGGCGGCCACGTATTTTTCCGTCTGTCGCTCCAGGTGGAATCGCAGCTCGTCGTTTATTTCCGCTTCCACGGCGCTGCGCCGGAGAAGGGAACGAAGACGGAGGATCAAGCCGTCAAGCATCGCCATGCTCCTACGCCGTCTCCAGCACCTGGGCCACGGCCGCGGCCAGCTTGCGCCAGGCGCTCTCTTCCGCCTCCAGTTGCTTCCGGCCGCCCGCGGTCAGCTCGTAATACTTCGCGCGGCGGTTGTTGTCGGAGGTGCCCCACCGGGATTTGATCCACCCGCGCCTCTCCAGGCGGTGCAGGGCCGGATAGAGCGAGCCCTGCTGCAGCCGCAGCACGTCGCTGGAGATTTGCTGCACGCGCTCGGAGATCGCCCAGCCGTGCTGCGGCTCGAGCGCCAGTGTTTTCAGAATCAGCAGATCCAGGGTCCCTTGCGGCAGGTCGATGTTTCGATTTCCCGTCGGGCGTTGTGGGCTCACCGGCCCTCCCTTCCGCTTCTACAGGAGAGCAGGGTACGCCCTCTCTTGTAGAAGTGCAAGGGGAAAGATGGCGGAGCCTGGGATATACTTTCTTCAGGGACACCTCCCCCCATGGCGCGGCTCCTCCAAGTCGGCGACCCGGCCGCGGAGTTCATCTACCGCTTGGACTCCGGCGAAACGCGCCGCCTCTCCGCTCTTTGGTCTTCCGGCCCGGCCGTGATCCTCTGGCTCCGTCATTTCGGTTGACCCTTCTATTCGCACACCCTCGTGCAGTTGCGCGAGTCCCTGCCTGATTTTGAAAAGCGCGCCCTGCAGGTGGGCTGCGTGGTCCAGGGAACTGCGGAAGAAGCTGCGCGCTTCTGCGGGCGGCACGGCGTCGCGCAGGTGTGTATTCCGGATCCCGCGCGGGAGAGCTATCTGGCGATGGGCCTCGAGCGCACCTCCTGGTGGAAAATTCTCCGTCCCACCGCGAGCCTCCGCCGCAGCCGCGCCAGCGCCAAATCTGCCGGCTGCGGAATCAGCCTGGAGGGCGCATTCCAGAAACACAGCGATGTTCTCCAGCTCCCGGGCGCTGCTCTCGTGGCCCCGGACGGCAGGATCCGCTGGCTGCATCGCGGCGCCAGTACCGAAGACCTGCCGGCGCCAGCCGAGTTGCTGTCGCTCGCGTCCCGCTATCTCTAGTCGCACCTTCGCAGAGGCAAGGCGCAGGCCTCCGGAGCTGGCCTGGGATCCCGGATAAAGTAGAAAATAAAGGATTTGTGCCGGCCTATAGGTTTAGCTTAATAATCTTAAGTATGTTCTTGACTTTCTTAATTCAATATGGCATCTAGATTGTGTTTGGAGAATCAATCATGGACATATCGAAGGCCATCTGTCCAGACTGCAAGCAGCCCCTGAAGGTCGGCAAAATGACCTGTCCCTCCTGCAATCTTTCCATCGAAGGGGAGTTCGAGGTCTCCCCGCTGGGGCAACTCCGCCCGGAAGACCAGGTCTTCGTCATCGCCTTTGTGCGCCATCACGGGTCGCTCAAGAAGATGGAGAGTCTCTTCAACATCAGCTATCCGACGGTGAAG
>DATIYQ010000257.1:0-11388 GCA_035517515.1 Binatia bacterium | reverse complement strand
TTTCAAAGCCAACCGCGGCCTCGGACGTGAATGTGCCAGCGAAGCGATTACGCTTCGTTTCATTTTACTCGCACCAAAGGATGGAATCCACGGTCTCCAAGACGCGGTAGCGTCCTGATTTCCCCGGAAGCGCAATCAAGCGTCAGGGCGCGCGTTCAAGCGTGCCGGCGGGAACGATCAGGTTCTCGCCGTCAAACACCGGCTGCCACAGGATGGCTTCTACCGGGTCGTCCCGCTTCGATGTTGCGGAATCGAGCGCGGTCATCAGCGTGGCGTGCTCCAGGCTTCCGGCAGGAATTGGCTTGGAAAGCGATGCGGCAAATTCCGGCGTCAACGGGGTGGTGCCGAATTCCAGCGAGTCCTGGAGCTCCGCGGCGTACAGCGTCCCCGCTTCGAGATATTGCGGATGCGCGGGGAGCTGGGCGATCAGGTAATGCTCCAGCCGGTGCATGCGCCCCGGTTCCTTCACCTGTTTCATGGCCTCTTCCCAGGTTTGTTTGGCCTGTTGCTTCGCCTGGTCGATTTGTTCGGAGGCGGCGGACTTGACGCCCTGCTTCTCTTCCTCTCCCTTGGCATGCACGAACTCGATGGTTCGCCCCGAGCCCGGGCTGACCACCGTATGCACAGGGATGTGCTTCCCGTCGGAGAGCACCAACTCGGTGAATTCGAGATCCAGCTTGCGATCCGGCGTGAATTCCGCGTCCAGCGCGGAAAGGGTCCGTTGCTTGCCGGAGAGGTCCTCAATCTTCACCACCCGTCCGCGCGCCTCCGTGCCGACGGGGATGACGATGCGGTCGAAGGCGTAGACCGGCTGCAAGATGCGGCCGTGAATCGCCTGGCCCTCCTTCTGAACGCGCACTTCCTGATCCAGCGCCACTTGCAGCGGCAGCCCTTTCGGCACGCGCAACGGGATGAGGGGAGCTGCCTGGTCCGGGGGGTGGGCCGTCGCGCTCGCGCCAGTAGCCGGGGCGATGATTTCCGGGGAGGCAGCGCCGGGAGCAGGAGGGGGCGGCGCGTCCTGGCCATACGCGCACAAACTCAGCGCCAGCACCGGAGCGGAGAGCATGGCAATTCGGATCATGCACATCGTGCGACTCCTTGCCAGCACATGCTGGGGTTGTGACCGGGGCAGAAAGCGCCCTGCCGCTCCAACATGCGCCTTGAACCGACCTTGCAGCCAAGGATGCAGGACCGATGCCAAGTGTTGCAAAGCGCCGGCTTCCAAGCTTCCGTTAATTTGGGTGTCCGGCAGCCGGGACGCAGGCGCGGCCCCGGAGCGGCAAAGTGAAAGCTGTGGCATCCGCCGCACTGAAAAAGCCGGGGACCGCCAGAGCCGCGGATCAGAAATCGCCCTGCATAAGAAACAACGCCTAGAGCGCGCCCAGCGCCTTCGCGGCCTTCCCCACCGATCGTTGCGGTAGGAAGATCACGGCTCCGTAACGTCCCCCACCGGCGCAAACCGCCTGGATTGCCCCAATGTTGATCTTGGCGGCAGCCAGCGTCGCGCAATAGTCCGCAATGGCCCCGGGGCGGTCTTCCCCCTGCACGTGAAAGGCAATCTGCTTCTTGCTGAGTTTCAACTTGGCCACCCGGGCCGCGGCCACGAGCGCGGCGCCGTCTTCTGGAATCAGCTCAATGGTCGCCTTGCCCGCGCTGCGCGGGTAACCCCACAAGGCAATCAGGTTCACACCCGCGTCCCGCAGCGCGCCCAGCACCCGCGCTCCCTCTCCCACCTTGTCTGCCAACGACAACGAGTAATGCTCTACCTGCCGGATGGATTCCCCCATGAGTTCCTCCTGTTTGACGCGCCGGCGTCCCGCACCAGCCCATCCCAATGAGTTTGACGAAGATACTGAGCCGGCGCGGGACGCCGGCGCTACGAATCCTGCAGAGCCGCGCTCAGACTCGCTATTTTGTTCCGGCGCGCGCGGCCCGGCTACAGCGCCCGCGGCGGGGCTTCGCCGGTGAGCATTTGGAGGTAATCCATCTCCTCGGAGACTTCGGGCTCCGCGATGCGGTCCAGGAACTGGCGGACGCGGGGATGTTTGCTGTTCTGCATCTCGTCTTTCGTTCCCTGGGCCTCGATGTTGCCCTTGTTCACCAGCAGCATGCGGTCGGCGATCAGAAAGGCGCTGGCCAGTTCGTGGGTCACCACGATGATGGTCATGCGGAAGGCCTTCTGTAGTTTCAGAATCAGGTTGTCAATGCCCGCGGCGATGATGGGGTCCAGGCCCGCCGACGGCTCGTCAAAAAACAGAATTTCCGGGTCCATGGCCATGGCCCGGGCCACCGCCGCGCGCTTCTTCATCCCGCCGCTCAATTGCGAGGGCATGTAGCTCTCGAATCCCGCCAGGCCCACCTGCTCGAGCTTCAGCCGCATGATGATCTGGATGGTGGATTCCTCCAGTTCCGTGTGCTCGTGAAGCGGCAGGGCCACGTTCTCCCCCACGGTCATGGAGCCGAACAGCGCGCCTCCCTGAAAGGAAAGCCCCATCCGTTTCCGCGTGTCATCCAGATCTTCCTCGCTCAATTTGGCGATGTCTTTGCCCCGGATCCACACCTCGCCGGCGCTGGGGCGCTGCAGGCCCACCAGCGTGCGCAGCAGCGTGCTCTTTCCGGAGCCGGAGCCGCCCAGAATCACAAGGGTCTCGCCCTTATGCACGTCAAAGCTGATGCCGTGTAGGATTTCGCGGTCGCCGTACCGGACGCGCAGGTCGCGTACGGAAAGGACCACGTCGTCGGCAGGAGGCGCGCTCATCGTCCCAGCACGTAGAAGAGTGCGGTGAAAATCAGGTCCACAATCACCACCAGGAAAATGGACATGACCACGGCAGCGGTCGTGGAGCGGCCCACCTGCTCCGCCCCCGCCCCGGTCTCAAATCCCTCGTAGCAGCCCACCGCCGTGATCACCGCCCCGAACATCACGCTCTTGATCAGGCCGGTCACAATATCGCGGATGAGCAGAGCGTCCAAAGTCGCCTGGATGTAACCGCCGACCGTGAAGTTGGCTACGGCCACTCCAAACACGGATCCGCCCATCACCCCCATGAAGTCCGCCCAGGTGGTCAGGCACGGGAGCATCAGGATCATGGCCAGGAACTTTGGCGTCACCAGAAAGTTCACCGGATTCAGCGCCATGGTGGTCAGCGCGTCAATCTCCTCGGTCACTTTCATCGTGCCGATTTCCGCCGCGAAGGCGGAGCCGGAGCGCCCAATCACCACCACCGCGGTCATCAGCGGGCCCAGTTCGCGGGTCATGGAGACCGCCACCGCGCTGGCTACGAATTGCAGCGCGCCGAATTTGCGCAGCTCATAGGCCCCTTGCAACGCCAGAATCAAACCCATGAAAAAGGTGATCACGGAAAGGATCGGCAGGGCTTCCACGCCCACAGCCATGGCCTGGTGCATGGCCCGGCCCCAGCGCACCGCGTGGCCGCGGAACGGCGCGATCAGCGTGAAGTAGGCGGCGCGGCCGCTCAGCCGCGCCAGTCCTCCCACGTAGGCCAGGCCCCCGATGGTGTTGCGTCCGACTGCTTCCAGAAGAGCCATAGTCTGGTGCCCGGCGCGAATTACTGCGCCTTTAGAGCTTCCTCCTCGCTGGCATACACTTCGAAGACCCGGATCAGCCGGGAGAGCTCCAGAACCTCCCGGGCGGCAGGGCTCAGGCCGTAGAGCATAAAACGGCTGGCCAGCGTGCGCGAGACTTTTAATCCCTCCACCAGCGAAGCCACCCCGGAGCTGTCAATGTAGCGGACCCCGGAAAGATTCACGATCACCCGGGCGGTCTTCTTCTCCTTCAGCTCTTCCAGGATCACCTTGCGCACTTCCGGGGAATTGTAAAGATCAATGTCGCCCTTTACATCCACCACCGTGCTCGTGCCGTTCTGTCGGGTCGCGATATTCATCGATCATTCTCCTACCGAAGGCTTGGATCCCTTCACTTTGAACAGCAACAGCTCGTTGCGCCCTTCCAGGGGCGAATACACGGCTTTGTCCATAATCTCGCGGATCATGTGCAGCCCCAGCCCCCCGGGCCGCACGTCTTCCAGGTCTCGCCCGCTCATCTGCTCCGGCTTCACGCCCTTGCCGTGGTCCACCATCAAGACTTCGATCCCTCCGTCGCGCTCCGATAGGCGCATCTCCACTGGCTGATCGTGGCGGTTTTGATAAGCGTGGCGGATCACGTTGGTCAGCGCCTCGTGCACCGCCAGGGTGATCCAGCGGCAATCCTCTTCGTCAAACCCGGCCAGTGAGGCGAAGCGCTCAATCGCGCCGCGCACCACGCCCAGATACCGCGGGTCGCTGGGAAAATTGAGCTTGACGGCGTGCTCCATCAGCCTCGGCTTTTCTCCGGAAAAGCGCCAGCGGCCCCGCGGAGCCACACGCGTGCCTCGAATCGGCCTTTCTGCCAGAGAATGCCGGCCTTTGCAACCGCTTTATGCATCCGGGGACCGCTTTCTGGAAACGGGCCGCTCCCGCGCTTACCCGCGCTGCTCGATGGGCCTGTACTCCCGCTTGGCCGCCCCCTGGAACAACTGCCGCGGCCGTGCGATCTTCTGCTCGGAATCCGCCAGCATCTCCTGCCAGTGCGCCAGCCAGCCGGCCGTGCGCGGGATGGCAAACAGCACCGGAAACATGGAGGTGGGAAAACTCATCGCCTGGTAGATCAGGCCGGAGTAAAAATCCACATTCGGATAGAGCTTGCGCTTGACGAAGTACTCGTCCTCCAGCGCGATGCGCTCGCACTCCAGCGCGATATCCAGCAGCGGATTGCGCCCCAGCACGTCGAACACCTGGTAGGCCGCCTTCTTGATGATGCGCGCCCGCGGGTCGTAGTTCTTGTACACCCGGTGGCCGAAGCCCATCAGCTTGGCTTCACCCTTCTCCACCCGCTTGATGAACGCCGGAACGTTGGCCACCGAGCCGATCTCGTTGAGCATGCGCACCACTTCCTCGTTGGCCCCGCCGTGCAGCGGGCCGTAAAGCGCCGCGGTGGCCGCCGCCGTCGCGCAGTAAGGATCCACGTGCGAGCTGCCCACACCGCGCATCGCGCTCGTCGAACAGTTCTGTTCGTGGTCCGCGTGCAGGATGAACAGAAGATCCAGCGCGCGCTCCAGTGTGGGATTCGGCTTGAACTTGGCCTCCGTGGTCTTGAACAACATGCTCAGAAAATTTCCGGCGTAGCTCAGGTCGTTATCGGGATAGGCAAAGGGCATGCCCAGGCTGTGGCGGTAGGCGAACGCCGCCAGCGTGGGCATCTTCCCGATCAGCCGGTAGGTCTGCTTCAGCCGCGAGGCCGGGTTGAATATGTCCTTGGCATCCGGATAAAACGTGGAAAGCGCAGCCACCGTCGAAACCAGCATGCCCATCGGATGGGCGTCGTAATGGAAGCCGTCCAGAAACTTCTTAATGCTCTCGTGGATGAAGGTGTGATGGGTGATGTGCCAGGTCCATTCCTCCAGTTGCTTGCTGGTGGGCAGCTCGCCGTTCAGGATCAGGTAGGCCGTTTCCAGAAACGTGCTGCGCTCCGCCAGTTCCTCGATCGGGTAGCCGCGGTACTCCAGGATGCCCTTGTCTCCGTCAATGTACGTGATGCGGCTGGTACACGCGGCGGTATTGGTAAACGCCGGGTCATAGGACATCAAGCCGAAGTCCTCCGGCCCGGTGCGCATCTGGCGCAGGTCCGCCGCCCGGATGGCCCCGTGCTGGATGGGCAGCTCGTAACGCTGCCCCGTGCGGTTATCGGTGATGCTCAGCGAGTCACTGCGTCTCGCACGTGAGGGCGCTTCCTCCACTCCGGTTTCTGGTTTGACGGGATTCATAGTCGTCTCCATCCGCTGCCCGGGAAGGAGGGGAGAGGCGCGGCGCCCGCCCCTGTCTTCCTTGGCCAGCATTATATACAACTGTACCGCGCGAGGTCTGTCCTGGACTCTCCGGCCCTGGTGGACCCGCCGCGGGAGCACGGGATGGCCCGGCCGCGGCAGCCGCCCCGGTTTTCCCGCACTCGATTTCCGGGTAAACTACCCGGCCATGAGGACCACACGCTTCGCTCTCTTCGCCTTCTTCTTCTGCGCGCCGCTGCTGCTGGCGCAAGACTGGGCCAAACAAGCCCTGGAAAAATCATCGCGCCACCAGGAGTGGGTCACCCTCAAGCACGATGGCCGCTCGCTGCAGGCCTTCGTCGTTTACCCCGAAGTGAACCACAAGGCCGCAGCCGTCGTGGTGATTCACGAAATCTTTGGCCTCTCGGACTGGGCGCGTGACCTCGCGGATCAGGTCGCCGCCGCCGGCTACATCGCCATCGCCCCAGACCTGCTCTCCGGATTCGGGCCCAAGGGCGGAGGAACCAGCGATTTCGCCAGCACCCAGGACGCGGTCAAGGCCATCTCCAAACTTGACCCGGCGGTGGTCACCGCAGACCTCGACGCCGCGGCCGATTTTGTGAAAAAACTCCCCGCGGCCAACGGCAAAGTGGCCGTGACTGGTTTCTGCTGGGGCGGCGGCCAATCCTTCCGCTTTGCCACCCATCGCCAGGATCTCCGCGCGGCCTTTGTGTTCTACGGCCCGCCGCCCGACTCCTTCGATACCATTACCGCGCCCGTGTACGGCTTCTACGCCGGCAATGACGAGCGCATCGGCGCCACTATTCCCGCCACCGTTGAGGCCATGAAAAAAGCCGGGAAGAAATACGAGCCGGTGACGTACGAGGGTGCTGGCCACGGCTTCATGCGCTCCGGCGAGGATCCCGCAGGTACGGAGCCCAACAAAAAGGCCCGCGAAGAAGCCTGGAAACGCTGGTCCGCTCTCCTCAAATCGATGTGACGCACTTCGGCTGCGCACTGGGCCAGCGCTTCCAGAAGGTCCCGCGAAGGAAACCGGCCCGACACGCTGGCCTCTCCACGGCCCTTCAAACGGAGACACAGGTCCCAATCCCGCAGCCTGCCTTCCTTTCCATTTGGCCGCAGTGACCCGCATCACGCGGGTCTGTGCCCGCGGCGGGCCCTGCGGGGCGTTGCTCCCGGGGTGATCGCCATCCAGCAGGGGATGCGCCGCACCGCCGCCACCGGTGGAAGGCCCTCTGCGATTCGCCTATACTACATACCCTCATTCGCGTGGGCATGCACCGCAGGCTCCTGCCGGGAGGAACAGTGATGAAGAGAGGGTTATGGATGGCGCTCTGCGCGGCGATGCTGGCTGTTCCAGCACCGGCCCCTGGACAGACGCCGGCAGGCGCCGGGTCGAACCCGTCCGCCGAGCCGAAACCGCTGCACTTCCCCATCGAGCAGCACAAATTGGAGAACGGGTTGCGCGTGGTCTTCTCCGTGGATCATTCCGCGCCCGTTTTCGGCCTGGCCGTGACCTACGACGTGGGCTCGCGCAACGAGCATGCCGGGCGCACCGGATTCGCCCACCTCTTCGAGCACATGATGTTCCAGGGCTCGGAAAACGTCGGCAAGGGCGAGCACATGATCCTGGTGCTGAACAATGGCGGCGGAATGAACGCCACCACCAACGAAGACCGCACCAATTACTTCGAGACCCTGCCCGCCAATCAACTGGACCTGGGCCTGTACTTGGAGGCCGACCGCATGCGCGCGCTGGCGGTGAACCAGGCCAACCTGGATAACCAGCGCAAGGCGGTTCAGGAGGAGCGCCGGCTGGGCATTGATAACCAGCCGTACGGGGCCACCGACGAGGCGCTCTCCGACGTCCTCTACGATAATTTCGCCTACAAGCACTCCGTGATCGGCTCCATGGCAGACCTGGACGCCGCCAGCGTGCAGGATCTGAAGGAGTTCTTCCGGCTGTACTACGCGCCCAACAACGCCGTGCTCGTGCTGGTCGGAGACTTCCAGCCCGCCGAAGCCCTGGAAAAGATTAAGAAGTACTTCGGCGGAATCCCCTCGCAACCCACTCCGGCGCGCCCGGACCTTTCCGAGCCGCCGCAAACCGCCGAGCGCCGGCGCAAAATGGAAGACACCTTCGCGCAAACGCCCCGGCTCGACGTGCTTTACAAAGTCTCCCCCGGCGCCCAGCCCGATTGGTTTGCGATCGAGACCCTCTCCGCCATCCTGGGAGACGGCCAGTCCTCGCGGCTCTATCTGCGCCTGGTGAAGGAAAAACAGCTCGCCGCCGGCGTCGACACGGATTTGGAAAACCGGCCGGGTCCTTCCCCGTTTCAAATTCAGGTCTCCCTGCGCCCCGGCGGAGACTTTGCCGCCGTCGAAGAAATCGTTCAGGAAGAAATCGTGCGCCTGCAGAAGGAGCCTCCGGCTGCCTGGGAGCTCGAAAAGGTGCGCCTGACCAGCCGGCGCCGGCGCGCGGAGCGTTTGCGCAGCTCGCTGGCCCGCGCCATGCTGATCGGAGACCTGACCGCGAAATTCGGGAATCCCGAATTGATCAACACCTATGAAATCAGCCTGGACAGCGTCTCTGCCACAGACGTGGTGCGCGTCGCCCAGAAGTATTTGAGCGCCAACCAGCGGTGCATCGTGGAGACGTATCCGAAGCAGGCGGCCGCGGGAGGTGGAGAATGAGGCGCTCACAGACTCCCGCCGGGGAGAAAAACAGAATTCTCTGCGCCTGCCTGGCGCTTGCGGCCGCCGTCCTGGCCGCGGCCATGCCTGCCGCTGCGCAGCAACCGGGAGACAAATCCACCTCCGTTAGCAAAGCGGTACGACTCGGCCGCGCGCCGGTCTCCAAAGAAGTGCTGCGGGTGCAATTGCCCAAGCCGTTTGAGACCATGCTGCCCAATGGACTCCGCCTGCTCATTCTGGAGGATCACCGCTTCCCGCTGGTGGATGTAAGCCTGTTGATACTCGGGGCGGGCGCCACCTCTGAGCCGGAGTCCGCCGCGGGCCTGGCCTCCACCACGGCCTCCATGCTCAAAGAGGGCACCAGGCACCGCAACAGCAAGGAAATTGCGGAAGAGACCGAACGGCTCGGCGCGCAAATCAGCTTCTCCGCCCCGTTCGGGGGGACGGCTGCGTCCATGTCCGCTTCCGGCCTCTCCGATAATTTCAATGCCTGGTTTGCCCTGGCGCTGGACCAGTTGCTGAACCCCGCGTTTCCCGCGGACGAGCTGGCCAAGTTGAAGCAGCGCCTGGCCGTGCGCTTGAAGCAGCAGCGCTCCTCCCCGCAGTTTCTGGCGCGGGAACGCACCGCGCTGGCGCTCTATTGCACCAACCCGGATGACCACTCCACCTGTCTGCCCGAGGCGCGCGTCTCTGAGACCGCGGAGTCACTGGATGCGCTCACCGCCCAACGCCTGGCGGAGTGGCATCACCAGCGCTATGTGCCCCAGAACAGCCTGCTGGCCATCGCCGGAGACGTGGACACGAAAGCCCTGGTGGTCAAACTGGCCACGGACCTGGGTGGTTGGGCACGCACCCAACAGGCCGATCAGCCGCCGCCCGCCACCAAGGCGGTTGCGGCGCGGCATGTCTATCTGGTGGACCGGCCGAATTCCGTGCAGACCACGCTGTGGCTGGGCAACGTGGCCATCGACCGGCGGGACCCAAATTACATTCCGGTGGTGGTGGCCAACCGCATCCTCGGCGGTGGGCCCTCCGCGCGCCTCTTCCTGAACCTGCGCGAAGAAAAGGGCTATACCTACGGGGTTTACAGCGGGTTTACCGCCGTGCGTTACGCCGGCTCATGGGCCGGCTCGGGAGATGTGCGGCGGGACGTGACCGCCGGCGCGCTGCACGAATTCGTTTACGAGATTACCCGCCTGGGCAAAGACTCGGTGCCGGAAGCGGAACTGGATGAGGCGCGGCGCTCCGTCGTGGCCGGCTTCGCGCTCTCCCTCGAGCAGCCCGAACGCCTGATCGGCTACGCTCTGGACCGTTCGATTTATTCGCTGCCCGCCGATTACTGGGACACCTATCCCGCGAAGGTTTCCGCGGTCAGCGCAAAAGACGTTTCCCGCGTTGCGGCGCAATATCTGGACCCGGAAAAACTCCAGATCGTCGGCGTGGGCGAAGCCAAAACCGTGCTGCCCGCGTTTGAGAAGTACGGCGCGGTGAAACTCTACGACACCCAGGGCAAACCGGAAACTCCAAAGGCCAGCGCCGCTCCGGACGCTCCCGTCCCCGGAGCGAGGAGTGCCGCGGCCGCGCCGGGCCCTGGTATGCTGTGACCCGCGAGGAGGCGTCTATGGCCAAAGGATACTGGATCACCTTGTACCGCTCGGTTTCCAAGCCCGAAGCTCTCACGGAGTATGCGCGCCTGGCCGGCCCGGCCATCACCGCGGGCGGAGGCCGCTTCCTGGTGCGCGGCACACCCACGCAAGTGGTCGAGGGCGGCATCAAGGATCGCACCGTGGTGATTGAATTCGACAGCGTGCAACAAGCCATCGCCACCTACCAGAGCGCGGCATATCACGTCGCACTCAAGGCGCTGGAGGGAGCGGCAGAACGCGACATTCGCTTCGTCGAAGGCTTCGCCTGAGCCGATGCGCGCCCGCCTGCCCCAGCGCAAAGAGCGAGGCGCTCAAGTCTCGAGCCGGAAACGCGTTTGCGCCAGGCGGAACAGGCGCTTCCATAGCACCCGGTTGACGGTCACCACGATCACCGCCATGGCCACGGTCGAGGCCAGCAGCAAGTCGAAGTTGCCGGCATCCGTGGCCTGGCTGATGGTGGCGCCCAGGCCGGTGGTGGCCAGCACCCGCCCCTGAAAGCGCGAATACTCGGCCACGATGCTCGCATTCCATGCGCCCCCGGCCGCCGTCACCAGTCCGGTCACCAGGTAAGGAAAGATCCCCGGCAGAATCAGCAGGCGCCAGCGCTCCCATCCCCGGATGCGAAAGACGCGCGCGGCTTCGAGCAAATCCGAGGGCACGGCCTGGGCGCCGGCAATCACGTTGAACAGCAGATACCACTGCGTTCCCAACAGCATCAGCAGGATCGCCGCCAGGCCCATGCCGCCGCCCGCCCGGAAGAGAATCAGCAACAGGACGGGGAACAAAGCGGTGGCCGGAACGGAAGCGGCAATCTGCGCCAGCGGCTGCACCACGGCGGCCAGGCGCGGGCGCAGTCCCACGGCCACGCCCAGCGGCACCGTCCACAACAATCCAATCGCCAGCGCGGCCATCACCCGGGCAAACGTGGCCCCGGCGCCATGAAGCAGCAGGCTCAGTTCGTCCCTCGTCAAGCCCATCAGGATGTGTCCGGCGCGCATGGCCCCGTAAAGCACCAGGGCCAGTGCGGCCACGCCCAGGGCGCGCGCGGCGTACGGCCGCCAGACGGGGCCCTCCCGGGGCTGCTCCGAAGCCTCATGCCGGGCCAGACGCAGCGTGAGCGCTTCCCAGGCGGGCGCGAGGGCGCGCCGGCGGACCCAGGCGAGAGACGCGGAATGGCGCAACGCCAAAAGCACCGCAGACTGCGG
>DATIYQ010000256.1:0-4430 GCA_035517515.1 Binatia bacterium | reverse complement strand
GAGCAATCCGCCGGACAAATGCGCCCGGTGGGCGATGACTCGACGCGCTATCGCTACGTGATCATGCCCATGCGCATCTGACGTGTCCCCTGCTCAATCGGCTGTTTAGCCCTCAGACCCAAGCCTTGTCCCTGGCCATTTTGGCACTGGAGCGTGCGCGCTCCCTGCGCCCACAATCCGGCATGACCCCTGCCGTGGCTCAGACGAGACTCGCCGAGCAGGTTTGCCTGGCGGTCGCGCGCCGCGAACGGCAGATTCGGGATTTCACCGCCGCCCTGGTTGCGATCCCCACGGAAAACCCGCCCGGGCGTTATTACCGGGATTGCGCGCAGCTTCTTGTGAAAAAGCTCCGCGAGCTGCGCCTGCCGGTGGAGTTGCTGCGTGTGCCTTCCGGCAAGCGGCGCGGCGAGCAGGAGCCGAGGTACTGCGTCCTTGCTTCGCTGGGCCGCGGACGGCGCACGCTTTATTTTCACGGCCACTACGATGTGGTACCGGCGCAGTCGCCGCAGCAGTTCCATCCCATCGTGCAGCACGGGATGCTGGCCGGCCGCGGCTCGGCAGATATGAAGAGCGGCCTCGCCGCGATGATCTACGCCATGGCCGTGCTGCAGGATGTGGGCTGTCCACTCGAGGGCCGAGTCGGGCTGGTGCTGGTGCCGGACGAGGAAACCGGCGGGGCTTGCGGCTCGCGCTATCTGCTCGAAAGCGGAAGGCTGGGCAAGGACGGAATTGGCATGCTCACCCCCGAGCCCACCAGCGGCGTGATCTGGAATGCGTGCCGCGGGGCCATCTCGCTGCGCGTGACGGTGCGGGGGAAGCCGGCGCACGTGGGACTGCACTTCCAGGGAATGAACGCGTATGAGCGCGCGCTGCCCATCGCGCAAGCGTTTACGGATCTGGAGCGGCGCGTGCGGGCGCGCAAGACCGGGTTTCCCATCCACCCGGCAGCGGCGCGCAGCTCCGTGCTGCTGGTGGGAGGACAGTCGGGGGGTGGCTCAAACTTCAACGCGGTGCCGGCGGAGTGCTGGTTCACGCTGGATCGCCGCATCAATCCGGAAGAGCCGCTGGAGGGTGAGAAGCGCGCGCTGCTCCGGATCCTCGAGCGATTTCGCAGGCGGGGCACGCAATGTTCCGTGGAGGTTCTTCAGGAGGAACCGGCAGCGGGATTCTCTCCCGATGAGCCAGTCGCCCGGGCGCTGGCGGAAAGCGCGCGGCAAGTGTTGGGCCGCACGCCGCGATTTGAGATGTGTCCAGGCTTGCTGGAAATCCGCTTTTACGCACAGCGCAGTGTACCCGCATTTGCTTACGGGCCCGGAAAGTTAGAGGTGGCCCACGGTCCGCGGGAATGCGTTACGCTGCAGAATGTCTACGCGTTCACGTCGATTTACGCGCTGGCTGCAGCGCGTGTGTTGGCGCCCGGCGCGGGGACGTAATCGCGCCCGAATCACCTGCAACTTATTGTAGTAATTGTGGTTAGCGGAACGCGAGCGTGCGTTTCCCTGTTGTTCCGACAGCCCAATTGGCGTAAAATTACGGTGTTGTGCGGCGCCCGAAACGGCCCGCGCAGCAAGCCTGTCTTTGACAGGCAAGCGCCAGAATGAGCCAGGAAGGCTTCGCCGCGTCCGCCAGTGGCGGACGGGATGGAGCGCGCGCTCTTCGAGTCCCGCGGCACGTCCCCGCCCAGGCGGGCCCCGCGCCGGGCCACAGAGTGCGATGGCCCGAGTCCACCGCGACCGGCCTTCCCCGCTGCAATAGCAGGACAGAAAAATCAGCAGGAGAGCAAACGATGGGGGAGCGAGATTCTGGGGGCACGCCCGCTCACGGGCACAAGTACGACGCCAAGTCCATCAAGGTGCTGGGCGGGCTGGAGGCGGTACGCAAGCGCCCGGCCATGTACATCGGCTCGACCGGGGAGACCGGCTTGCACCACCTGGTGTGGGAAGTGGTGGACAACTCGGTGGACGAAGCCCTGGCTGGGTACTGCGACGAAATTAACGTTCTCGTGCACGAAGACGATTCCGTCACCGTGACCGACAACGGCCGCGGGATTCCCGTGGACATGCACGAGACGGAGAAGCGTCCGGCGGCGGAAGTGGTGATGACCGTGCTCCACGCCGGCGGAAAATTCGACAGCGAGTCCTACAAAGTTTCCGGCGGGCTGCACGGCGTGGGCGTCTCGGTGGTGAACGCGCTTTCGGACTGGCTGGATTTGGAGATTTGCCGCGATGGCAGCGTTTACGAGCAGTCCTACAAGCGCGGCAATCCCAGCGGCAAGCTGAAGGAAACCGGAAAGACGCGGCGCACGGGAACGAAGGTCACCTTCCATCCGGACCCGGAGATTTTCGACACCACCAAATTCAGTTTCGACGTGCTGGCGCAGCGGTTGCGAGAGCTGGCCTTCCTGAACAAGGGTCTGAAGATCACGCTCGAGGACGAGCGCAGCGACAAGAAGGCGGAGTTCCGCTTTACCGGCGGCATCAGCGAATTTGTGAAGCACCTGAACCGCGGCAAAGCCACGCTGCACGACTCCCCCATCTACATGGAAGGCAGGCGCGACAACGTGGAGATGGAAATCGCCGTGCAGTACAACGACGGTTACACGGAAAACGTCTTCTCCTTCGCCAATACGATCAACACCGTGGATGGGGGGACGCACCTGGCGGGCTTCCGCACCGGCCTCTCGCGCACCATCATTTCCTACGCGAACTCCTTCGGGATGATGAAGGGCGACAAGGATGAAATCACCATCACCGGCGACGACGTGCGCGAGGGGCTGGTGGGGGTGGTTTCCGTCAAGCTGCCGCAGCCGCAGTTCGAAGGGCAAACCAAGGGCAAGCTGAACAGCGACATCAAGGGCCGGGTCGAGCAACTGGTGAACGAAAAGCTGGGGGAGTACTTCGACAAGCACTCCACCGTGGGCCGCCGCATCATCTCCAAGTGCATTGACGCGGCGCGCGCCCGCGAGGCGGCGCGCAAGGCCCGCGAGCTGACCCGGCGCAAGTCGGCGATGGATTCCGGCGGCCTGCCGGGCAAACTGGCGGATTGCCAGGAGCGCGACCCGGCGCGCTGCGAGCTGTTCATCGTGGAAGGCGAATCGGCCGGCGGTTCCGCCAAGGGCGGGCGCGACCGGCGCTACCAGGCCATCCTGCCGCTCAAAGGCAAAATCCTGAACGTGGAGAAGGCGCGGTACGACAAGATGCTGGGCCACGAAGAAATCCGCGCGATCATCACCGCGCTGGGCACGGGCATCGGGAAAGAGGATTTCGACGCCGCCAAGCTGCGCTATCACAAAGTGATCCTGATGACGGACGCGGACGTGGACGGAAGCCACATCCGCACGCTGCTGCTCACTTTTTTCTTCCGGCACATGAAGGAACTGATCGAACGCGAGAACATTTACATTGCGCAGCCGCCGCTCTACCGCGTGAAGAGGGGGAAGACGGACCGGTATATCCGCGACGAAAAGACCTTCAACCGCGAGCTGATGAACCGCGCCACCGAAGACCACACGGTGAAGACCGCCATCGGCTCGCTCTCCGGCGCCTCGCTGACACAATTCCTGCTGAACGTGCAGGAGTATGACCAGTTGGCCGCCAAGCTCACGCGCAAGCTGGGTGATGCCCGGGTGGTGGTGCTGGTGGCGGCCTCGGACCTGGAGAAGAAGACGGACTTCGAAAGCAAGAAAGCACTGGAGAAGCTGGAGACGGCCATCGAAAAGGCCAAACTGAAAACAGACACGAAGATCGCCTGGGACGAGGAGCACAGTCTCTACGAGATGCTGGTGGGCAGCGGGTCGAGCATCCGCAAGCTCAACTGGGCGCTGGCGTCCACCCAGGAGTACAAGCGGCTGCGCGCCCTGCATGCGATCATGGCCGAATATGACCGGCCACCGTTCACGATCGCCACGAACGGGACGAAAGTAGCCAAAGAAACCGCCACGGATGTGCTGAACCACGTGCTGGAAGAGGCCAAGAAGGACTTTGCGGTGACGCGGTTCAAGGGCCTGGGGGAGATGAATCCCGACCAGCTTTGGGAAACCACCATGAATGCGGAGACGCGCACACTGCTGAAGGTGCGGCTGGAAGACGCCGTGGCTGCGGACGAGATCTTCACCACGCTGATGGGGGAGAACGTGGAGGAGCGCCGCAAGTTCATCGAGGAAAACGCGCTGGACGTGAAGAACCTCGATATCTAGAACCGTCGCCGCGGATCATGCGGATTGGGGGCGGTTCAATCACCAATGTCAGGGCGGCCTTCGGGGCGCCCATTTGGTTTGCGGCCCGATGGCTGGAGGGTTCCCGCCTTCGGCTGATTTCAACGCGAGAATTCAGAGGGCGCTACTTCAGTCCTTCCACCAGATACAGATCAGCCAGCATACGGTGGTAGCCAAAGATGCAGGTCTTGGCGTCGGGCGTCATGAGGATGGGCCC
>DATIYQ010000255.1:0-10081 GCA_035517515.1 Binatia bacterium | reverse complement strand
CACCGCCAGGCGCTTCTCCCGGCGGGTAGGGAATTGTGGACGCGCCGCAACCGCGGCCTGCAAATGCGGAGCGAGGGAACGAAAGCGCTGGTCGAGGGATCGGTCTTTGCCGTCGGGCATGAGCAGTGTGTTGCGGCGGCGCGGGCCGCGTGCGCGTTGAGTATGTGCAAGTGCGGGGGGAGGGTCAAGGCGAGAGGGGTGCGATGACGCGGAAAAGGCGAGAGGGCGCTGAAGAACGCGCCCTCTCGCACTCACAGGCCCTCGGGCTGGTTGTGGAGCGACGGGCGACGAGTCCAAACGCCCGAACGCCGCAGTAGGGGACTAAATATCGTAATAGAGCTGGAATTCGTAGGGATGCGGGCGCATGCGCACGGGATCGATTTCGTTTTTGCGCTTGTACTCGATCCATAGCTCGATCACTTCTTCGCTGAAGACGTCGCCCTTGAGCAGGTACTTGTGGTCGTCTTCCAGCGCCTGGAGCGAATCCTCGAGTGAGCCGGGCAGCGAGGGCACCTTCTTCAACTCCTCGGGTTCCAGGTCGTAGATGTCCTTATCAAGTGGCTGGCCGGGGTCAATCTTGTTTTCGATGCCGTCCAGGCCAGCCATCATCATCGCGGAGAAGGCCAGATAGGGATTGCACGACGGATCCGGCGGACGGAATTCCAGCCGCTTGGCCTTGGGACTGGGGGAATACATGGGAATGCGCACGGCCGCGGAGCGATTGCGGCGCGAATACGCCAGATTGACCGGAGCCTCGTAGCCGGGCACCAGGCGCTTGTAGGAATTGGTGGTGGGCGCGGCAAAGGCCACGATGGAGGCGGCGTGCTTCAACAGGCCGCCGATGTACCACAGCGCGGTCTGCGAGAGGCCGGCGTATCCATCCCCGGCGAACAGCGGCTTGCCCTTGGACCACAGCGACTGGTGCGTGTGCATGCCGGAACCGTTGTCGCCAAACAGCGGCTTGGGCATGAAGGTCACCGTCTTGCCGTATTGATAGGCGACGTTGCGCACGATGTACTTGAACAGGAAAAGATTATCGGCGCTGCGCAGCAGGGTGTCGAAGCGCACGTCAATTTCGCACTGCCCCGCGGTGGCCACTTCGTGGTGGTGGCATTCCACGTTCATTCCGCAGGCGGCCATCTGCGTGGCCATGTCCGCGCGCAGGTCCATATAATGGTCCGTCGGCGGGACGGGGAAATACCCTTCCTTATAGCGCGGGCGGTAGCCCAGGTTGTGTTCGGCCCGGCCGGAATTCCAGCGGCCTTCTTCCGCGTCAATGTAATAGAAGCTTTCCTGCGGCTTGGAATCAAAGCGGATGTTGTCGAAGATGAAGAACTCCGCCTCGGCGCCGAAAAACGCCTGGTCGGCGATGCCGCTGTAGCCCAGGTAGGCTTCCGCCTTCTTGGCGATGTAACGCGGATCGCGCCCGTAGGGCTGCTTGGTGATGGGATCCACGGCGTCGGAAATGATGCACAGCGTGGGTACTTCGCGGAACGGATCCATGAAGCAGGTCTTGGGATCGGGCACCAGTAGCATGTCCGATTCGTGGATCGCCGCCCATCCGCGGATGGAGCTGGCGTCCATGCCGAATCCTTCCTTGAAACTTTCTTCCTTCAGTTCCGAGATGGGAAAGCTGACGTGCTGCCACACCCCCGGAACGTCGGCGAAGCGCAGGTCCAGATATTTGGCGTTATTCTTCGCCGCGTACTCCAATACTTGTTTGGGCTCCATGAGCCTCCTCCTGATTTTTTCCGTGGAATCAAAAAGGAACTGCGCACTATAGCGCACGACTCCCTGCGCTTCAACCGCCAATGCGGCCGAAACCAAATTGGCTGTGGAAACCGCCGGCTTCGAAGCAAACGAATCCAGTGAATCGGAAAAACAAATCCTTCTCGAAAGCCTGTTGCGCGACGCGCGGGAATAAGGGAAAACGTTTACTCCCGGAGACGGGCGCGGCTGTTCGCCGGAGGAGGAACACTACGCGAGAGTTCGTGAAGCGGACAAAGATCGAAGGCGGCGCGCCGGAGGTGTATCAGTGGCTGTGCCGTCCTGGGGCCTTTGAGCGTCTGGTGCCACCCTGGGAATCGGTGCGCACCATCGGGCGCTTCGGACGCGCCCCGGAAGCTGGCTCGCGCACCGAGTTCGAGATTCGGGTGGGACCTTTCTCCCGGCGGTGGCTGGCGGAGCACACCGCCTGCGAGCCGGGCCGCATGTTCCGGGACGAGCAGATTGCCGGGCCGTTTGCGCGCTGGTCGCACACCCATACCCTGGAGCCGGCCGGCGGGAATGCCTGCGTGCTGGAAGACCGCGTCGAGTACGAGTTGCCCCTGGGAGTGCTGGGGACGCTGGCAGCCGGCTCCATGCGGCGGCGCATGGAGCGCGGCTTCGCCTACCGCCATCGAGTCACTTCGGACGACGTGACCGCGCACCGCCGCTGGTCGGCCGCGCCGCAACGGATTCTGGTCACCGGCGCCACCGGTTTGCTCGGCGGCGCTCTGGTGCCCTATCTGGCCGCCGGGGGACACACGGTCGTGCGGCTGGCGCGTTCCGCGCCAACGACGCAGCCGTGGCCGGGCATGCAGGTGGAAACGATCGTGTGGGACCCGGCGTCGGGATCCCCGGCCCCGCCTGCGCTCGAAGGCTTCGACGCGGTCGTCCATCTGGCAGGAGAGAGCATCGCCGCGGGCCGTTGGACGGAAGGGAAGAAGCAGCGCATCCGCGCCAGCCGCGTGCGCGGCTCCAAGGCACTGTCGGAGGCGCTGGCCCGGCTGATCCGCCGGCCGCGGGTGCTGGTGGCGGTGAGCGCCATCGGCTACTACGGCGACCGTGGGGATGAAAATCTGGTTGAGTCCAGCCCGCGCGGCCAGGGATTCCTGGCGGAGGTGTGCGAAGAATGGGAAGCAGCCGCGGGCGCGGCGCGCGCCGCGGGGATTCGCGTGGTGCAGCCGCGCATCGGCGTGGTACTCAGCCCGGCCGGCGGTGCGCTGGGAAAGATGCTGCCCCCGTTCCGCATGGGCGCGGGAGGCATCTTCGGCAGCGGGAAGCAGTGGATGAGTTGGATCGCCCTGGACGATGTGCTCGATATTCTCCTGCGGGCGGTGGCAGACCGCGGGCTCACCGGGCCGGTGAACGCCGTGGCCCCGCACCCGGTCACCAATGCGGAGTGGACCGAGGCGCTCGGCCGCCTGCTGCATCGTCCAACACAGATTCCCATGCCGCCCTTCGTGGCGCGCGCGGTGTTTGGAGAAATGGCCGACGAGCTGTTGCTCTCGAGCACGCGAGTCTTGCCGGAGCGGTTGCTGGCCGGCCGGCACACGTTTCGCTTTCTGGAAGCGGAAGCGGCGCTGCGTTACCTGCTGGGGAAATGAGGGGCGCGCGGGAGTCCCGTGCACCGTGACCGCGGCATGAATTCAGGAGTCGTTGCCCGAAAGAGGGTTCAGCACTTTCTAAGCCAGGCGGGGAACCCGGCGCATGCGAGATTTGCGGCGCGGGGGAACCGTGAGTTCGAAGCGCCCCGGCGGGGCGAGCAGCAATTCCTTCAGCGTCGGCGGCCCTCCTGCATGCGATAGGTTCTCTGCATCCCGAGGGATCTCCGCAGCAGCGGCAGGCGTGCGGGCGATGGCTCGCGGAGGCTTTGCGGAACGCCGGGGACGCTTCCCACGCTCAGTCATAGTACTCGGTGCCGAGATGGGTGATCAGCGGCTCGCCGCGCATCCAGCGCAGAGTGTTCTTGAGCTTCATGAGCTGAATAAACAGATCGTGCTCCGGATAGAGATTGGGCGCGCACATGGGGGACTTGAAATAAAAGCTCAGCCACTCCTGGATGCCGCGCAGGCCGGAGCGCTGCGCCAGATCGAGGAACAGGCACAGGTCCAGGACGATGGGCGCGGCCAGGATGGAATCGCGGCACAGAAAGTCCACCTTGATCTGCATGGGGTAGCCCAGCCAGCCGAAGATATCAATGTTGTCCCAGCCCTCCTTGTTATCGCCGCGCGGCGGGTAATAGTGGATGCGCACCTTGTGGTGAATCTTTCCGTACAGCGTGGGATAGAGGTGCGGCTGGAGGATGTAGTCGAGCACGCCCAGCTTCGATTCCTCCTTCGTCTTGAAGGATTCGGGATCGTCCAGCACCTCGCCGTCGCGGTTGCCCAGAATGTTGGTGGAGAACCAGCCGTTCAATCCGATCATGCGCGCCTTGAAGCCGGGCGCCAGAATTGTTTTCATCAGCGTCTGGCCGGTTTTGAAGTCCTTGCCGGCAATGGGCACGTTGCGCTCGTGGGCCAGTTCCAGCAGCGCGGGAATATCGGCACTGAGGTTGGGCGCGCCATTGGCATAGGCGATTCCGCTCTTGATGGCCGCGTACGCGTAGAGCATGGACGGGGCGATCAGCGGATGGTTCTTCTTCATGCCCTCTTCGAACTTCTTCAAGCTCTGGTGGACCTCTTCGGGCCGAAGAAAGATTTCCGTGGAGCCGCACCACACCATCACCAGGCGGTCGGCGCCGGACTTCTTGCGGAACGTCTTGATGTCGTCGGCAATCTCCTCCGCCAGGTCGAATTTCGTCTTACCCTTCTTGACGTGCGAGCCCTCCAGCCGCTTGACGTAATTCTGATCGAAGGCGGCCTTCATCGGGCGGACGTCTTCGAGAAACCGCCGCACCTTTTCGAGGTGGTGCGGTTCCAGCACTCCGGCGTGGGCCGCGGACTCGTAGGCGTTGTCCGGAAAAATGTCCCAGCCGCCGAACACCAGGTTTTCCAGGGGCGCCAGGGGGACGAACTCCTTGATCAGCGGGGTGCGATTTTCCGTGCGCTTGCCCAGGCGCACCGTTCCCATCTGGGTCACCGAACCGATGGGCTGGGCCTGGCCCTTGCGCACCAGTTCCACTCCGGCCATGAACGTGGTGGCCACGGCGCCCATGCCGGGAAGCAGGACGCCTAATTTGCCCTTCGCGGATTCAATCTTCGCTGGCTTTTCCATTCCGTTTCCTCATTCCTGATTCTGCGCGCGGAAGAGTGTACTCCCTGCTCGCTGCGGCGGCACAGGCAAACACAGCATCATGCGGAAGCGCGCCGGGAATTGCAAATCGTGCCCGCAGCGGTTCAGGTGGGGCGCTCAGCGGGAGGGGTCACGATGTAAACTCCATCGAAATCCCTGTCCGGCGGCTATGGATGTTCATGAAGTTCGTTTCGATTGAATCGCCAGCCGCGAGAGTTGCCTCGGCCAGAGAGCCGTTTGAATTCAGCGATGCTGGCCTCGGCATCGTCAGCCCCAGCCAGCCGCTGCAAATATTCCCGGATCAACTGGTTGAGGCTTTTCCCGAGCGCTTCCGCTTTCTTGCGGGCCCGCGAGACGGTCTGCCCGTCGAGGGACAGGGTGAGGTTCATGAGAAGAGTATATGTGCGCACATAAGAGGTGTCGATGCGGAATGGCGGGCGGCGCGGCGTTCGGCGATTACCCCGCGCGCCAGCGAGTTGCGCGGGCTACAGGCGGTCCAGGCGGATGGAACCGTCGCCGGTGCGGATCTGCAGCGTGGGGCCGCCCCCGCCCAGTTTGCCGCGCAGATCGCTGCGCCCCAGCACTCCCGAGACCAGCAAGGGAAGCTGGCTGGAGATATTGCCGTCGCCGGTATGGGCGTTGATGTCCGCGGCAAAGCCATCGGGCAGGCGCACGGAAATGCTTCCGTCGCTGGTGGTCAGCGACCAGTTTCCGCTCATTTTCGAGCCCGGCAGGACCTCTGCGCTCAGGCTGCCGTCGCCGGTTTGCATTCGCAGGTCGTCAAAGCGGCCACGGACGTGCACCCGGCCGTCCTGGGTGGAGGCGTCCAGGGAGCCATCCAGGCCCGAGGCCTCGATGTGCCCGTCACTGGTGTGCAGCCGGATGGAGCCCTTCAGGTCGGTGGCTTCCAGATGGCCGTCGCTCGATTCGATTTTGATTTGCCCGCTCACGCCGCTGGCGTGGATGTGTCCATCGGAGGAGTGCAGGTCCAGGTTGGTCTGGCGGGGCACCACCAGCTCGATGCGCACGCTGCGATGGGAATCTCCCCAGGACCAGCGCATGGAGGGCAGGCGGACTTCGATCTCGATGCGGTTGCCGGTCTGGCTCTCCTGCACGCGCACGTCGTCTGCCGAATAACCGGTGTAGACCACCCGCGCGGTCACCTCGCTGGCGTCAGAGGAGGAAACCTCGATGGAGGCGTCGTTGGTCTCGACGCGCAGATCGGGGCGCCCGGTGACCTTGTACACCTTGCTCCACTGGTCCGCCAGGGCGGGAAGGGCCGCCAGGCAACAGACCGCCGCAGCCGCGGCCAGCAACACGCTTCGACGCATGGGTCCACCTCGCATTCTGTTTATGGTACGTCAGTCGCCCGCAGAAAGTTCCCGGGTGGAGGGGAGTTTCTGGCAGAGGCGCAAGGCTGGCAAGCCCGCAAGTCGTACGCTGCGGACAACCTCAACAGGGGACGGGAGGGGGCGGAGGCGGAGGGAGACAGGCCGGAATGCCTGTCCCACGGAGAGGCACGCCACCCTCCCCGTAGGGGCGCTGCTTGCTGCGCCCGTGTTCGTTGCCATGATCCATCGCCGGGCGCAGCACGCAGCGCCCCTGCGGAAGGTCCACGCGGCACAAGCCACAGGGCGCCTAGCGGCGCCTCTTGACGGTGGACTTGACGCGTGGCTCGAGCGCGTGGCGAGAACCTCCAGGTTTGGGCCGGAGGGCGGCCAGGAACTGGTCGCAGGGCAGGGTATTGAGCACGTCGCAGGCTTCCAGCCAGCCGCGCCGGGCCGTGCGCACCCCGTATTCGATCAGCGCAAGATTGGCGGTGGAGTGCGCATCGGTGGAGATGACAATCTTCACGCCGTGATCCTTGGCCATGCGCAGGTGGGTGTCGCGCAGGTCCAGCCGGTCGGGGTGGCTATTGCACTCGAAGGCCACGCCGCGCTCGCGCGCCAACTCGAGGATGCGCTCCATGTCGTACTCGAAGGCGTCCCGGCGCAGCAGCAGCCGCCCGGTGGGATGCGCGATGATCTGCACCCGGGGATTTTCCAGCGCCGCCACCATGCGCTCGGTCATGGCCGCGCGGTCTAGGTTCATGTAGGAGTGGATGGAGCAGAGCACCACGTCCAGTTCGGCAAGGACGTCATCCGCCAGGTCCAGCGCCCCGTCCTTCAGGATGTCCACCTCGCAACTGGCCAGCAGGCGAATTCCGGAGATTTCCTTCTGGGCCGCGCGGATGGCCTGGATGTGGGCGCGCAGGCGCTTCTCGTCGAGGCCGTTGGCCACGGTCACTGCCTTGGAGTGGTCCGTGATGGCGATGTATTCGTGTCCCAGGGCCTTGGCCGCCTGGGCCATCTCCAGGATGGAGTTTTTGCCGTCGCTGGCGGTGGTGTGCATTTGCAGGTCGCCGCGGACGTCTTTTCGCGTAATCAGCCTCGGGAGCTGGTGTTTTTCCGCGGCTTCGATTTCCCCCGTGTTCTCCCGCAGTTCGGGGGGAATCCATTCCAGCCCCAGCTTCTTGTAGATCTCCTCTTCCGTGCGGCCGGCCACGGGCTTTTCGTCCTTCAGGCGCGATAGCGCGTACTCGTTCAGGGTCAGCCCCATTTTCAGCGCGCGGCTGCGCAGGGCCACGTTGTGTTCTTTGGAGCCGGTAAAGTAGAGCAGCGCGGCGCCGGACTGCGAAGGTGGGAGCAGGCGTACATCCACCTGCATGCCGCTCTCGAGCACGAAGCTGACCTTGTTTTCCCCGCGCGCCAGCACCTGCTGGATTTCCGGAAATTTCAGGATGTGCGCGCTCACCCGCTCCACGTCGTGCGCGCCGGAGTGCGCTTCGGGGAGCGTCACCAGCAGGTCCAGGTCGCCTACGGTTTCTTTCGAGCGGCGCAGGGAGCCCGCCGCCTGCACTTCCGCCACCTGTTTGCCCAGGCCGCGGATATGTTCGGAGAGTTCATCGGCCAGGCGCTGGGCCACGTCCAGGTGGAAGCGCCCGCTGGATTTTTTGAACACCTCAACAGCTTTGAGGATGTTCTGCTCGCTTTTTTCGCCGAATCCCACCAGGTCGCGCAGCTTGCCCTCGCGGGCCAGCGCCTCCACCTGCTCCACGGTTCCGGCCTTGAAGTTCTTCCACAGCAGGGCCACTTTTTTCGGACCCAGGGATTGCAGGCTCAGCAGGTCCAGGATGGTGTGGGGATATTTCTTCAGCAGCTTGGCGCGCAGTGCGTAGTCTCCGCTCTTGACGATTTCCTGCAGGTGCTCGGCCATGCGCTCGCCGATGCCGGGAAGGGCGGTCAGGCGTTCCGGCTCGCTCGCCAGCGCCTCCACCCGTTCCGGCAGTGCATCAATTAACTCCGCCGCTTTTTCATAGCTGCGGTAGCGGCCGATGATCGCGCCATCAATTTCCAGCAGTTGCGCGGTTTCACGGAGAATGCGGGCTACGTCTCGGTTTTCCATGGCCGGGAGATTATAGAACGGGAGCTGGCACGGCGGCGTCGCGGGGACACCCGCACGCGCCGGCGCTGGGCCGCGGGAAGGCCCGGTCGGCATCAGAGCACACCCGTGCCGCGGCGCGGCGCCGGGCTGGGCGTCCCCCCGTGCCAGGGTGAATCGCAGAACGTGGACCTAGGCCCGGGTTACGTTTGCCGCTTGCGGGCCCTTCTGGCCCTGCACGATCTCGAATTCCACCGGGTCGCCCTCTTGCAAGGTTTTGTAACCGTCCGCGACGATGGCGCTGTAGTGGACAAAGACGTCCGCACCGCCATCCCGACCGATGAATCCGTACCCCTTTGCGTTGTTAAACCACTTGACCTTCCCGGTTACTTTCAACGCCTACCCCTCCTGATAACACCTGAATCCGGGGGCCAACCAGGAACCCCGAAGCGAGGAAGGCCCCTCAATAGGCGCGGAGTCTAGTGAGAGTGGGCGCGAGTGTCAATATGGGAATGAAAATTTGAGCGCCCGGGTTGACCCCCTGAGCAAGGTTTATCGCCCGCGCACAACATGCGCGAAATAGAGGAGTGCGGCGATGGATTTGGCATCGCGCAGCTTTCCGCGGCGCATCATCTGCTCCAGTTGGGCCTGGGAAAACGGGCGGGGCTCGATCTTCTCGTCCTCTTCCGGCGAAGCGGCCCCGGGGGTCAGTCCGCTGCACGCGTAGATGGCCATGTGTTCGCTGAGAAACCCCGG
This sequence comes from Binatia bacterium, assembly GCA_035517515.1. GTDB lineage: Bacteria > Acidobacteriota > Terriglobia > Acidiferrales > UBA7541 > JOPF136. Next base: position 910 of record DATIYQ010000255.1, on the reverse strand, counting down.
GGTGGGGAAGAGGTCCAGGAGCTTGCGGAAGCGGCGGGCGGTGCAGCCGGTTTCCTCGGCCAGCTCGCGGCGGGCCGCGGCGAGTTCCGTTTCGCCGTGTTCGATGTGCCCGGCCACCAGTTCCCACAGGAATTGCCCCACGGAATGGCGGTACTGGCGAACCAGCAGGATGCGCCCGTCCGGCAAGACCGGCAGGAGGACAATGGAGCCGCCGTGCAGCACCACATCGCGCACCGCGCGGACGCCGCCGGGTTCCAGCACGTGGTCCTGGCACACGGAGAAAAAGCGTCCGCGGTAAATCATCCTGCGCTTACTGAGCTTTTCGAGCGGCCGGCCCACGGATCATGTTCCTCTCTGCGATTCTCTGCGCCTTGGCGTTGTCTTTTCGCCTCTTTTTCTTTCTGTCTCCTAGCCGCGGCCCTCGCCGGGAGGCGTTCCCGCAGCCCAGATTTTTTCCAGCTCGTAATAGTGCTGCGGGTATTGCGGGGTGTAACGCAGGAAAGCGGGGATGGGATAGCGGATTCCTCCTTTGTGCGTTCCTTCCAGGCCCTCCACCAGTTCGTCCATGCGCGCCCCGGGAAGCGAAAAGGCCATTTCCGTGTCGTCGGTCTGGGAAAACACGCGGTCGCCGTAGCACGGCAATATGACCTGGTATTCGCCGGAGAGCACCGGGCGGATGATTTCGTCCGAGCAATCCACGCGGCCGGTAAAAGAGCTTGTGATCGCCCCGCCGCGCTTCCACAACGCTCCGGTCACCAGGCGCATCACCTGCGCCGGATTCCCATAGATGATCACCGCATCCGGCGCGAACTCCGCCCGCGCCGCCGGAGAGGTGAGCAGGTACTGGCAGGCGCCAGGGGGCAGGCGGTCCGTGGCCGCTTCTGTGCGCGCCCCGGCTTCCTTCGTCTCC
>DATIYQ010000254.1:0-16212 GCA_035517515.1 Binatia bacterium | reverse complement strand
CTCCCGTCGGTTGGACCGCGGCAGGATATGGCTGCCCCGGGAAGGGAACCCGCTGGGACGCCAGCCACGCCACCACGTCGGAAATCTCCTGCGAAGACATCGGCTTCCCGGGCACATTTCCACGCCAGTCCGGGGCGCCCAGGTCCGGCCGGCCCACAATGACCATGGTGCGCAGCTCCTGATCCGTCAGCAGAGCCAGAAAGGTCCCGTCTACGATGGAGCTGGCCTTCGGCCCTCCCTTGCCGCCAGGGCCATGGCAGGAGGAGCAAAAGGTGGCATACGCCGCGGCGCCCCGTGCCGCGTCTCCCGGTTCCGAGGCCGCGTAGGCCGGAGGATTGGCCCCGCGCAGCGCGTCCGGTTTTGCCCAGCGCGAGCGGATGCCGCTGACGATCAGTTCAATCTGCTTCGCCGTGAGCATGCCTCCCGCGCTCTGCGCGAAAGGGGCCATGGAGGTTCCGGGAATCCCGTTTGAGCTGATCCGGCGCAGCGTGGCATCGTCCGCGATGGCCAGGTAGACGGGATCGTTGAGCGCCAGGGCGGCGCCCCCTCTTCCATTGGGTCCGTGGCAGCCCGCGCAGTTGTGCGAAAACAGAGCATCGAAATCGGAAACACTCTCCGGATTGATGGGCACGTCCGCCAGAGTGGGTTTGCCGGGCGAGGTTTCGCACGCGGCCAGCGCAAACACGGCGAGACTGAGGAGCCCGAACGTGAGCCCGCGAACGCTCATTTCGGAGCATCCTCGCCGCTTCGTTCGTGCATGGCTCCCGGCGCTTCGATGCCCGCGAGCACGGAGAAGGGCATGATCTGGCGGGTGCGCACGGGATTCTGCCGCACCACCACCAGCCCGGCCACCACGCCGAACGCGCACTGCGAAGCGATGAACCACCGCCAGTCAATGCGATCGTTCAGCACCGGATTCAGCAGCTCCAGCACGCTGTGCAGCAATCCGGTCCAGAGCACCGGCGCGATCACTCCTCCCAGCAGAATCGGCCGCCGGGGAAACATGGGCAGCATGGCGCCGTAGAGCAGACCCACCAGAACGGAAGTGACCAGGTGCAGGAGGCAGGCCAGCGCAAACGCATCGCCGTGGAACGCCCTCAAGGAATCGGGGGTGAGCTTCAGCGACGGGAGTTCCGCCGAAGCGGCCAGCAGGTTGATGGGATACCAGATGCTGGATTGCTTCAAGAGGCCGTACAAGCTGGCCATCATCGCCATGCCCACGCTACCGGCCAGCCCCCCCTTGATTCCCGCGGAAACGGGATATAACTCGAGGGGAAGCAATGCCCGGGGGAGGTCTGGGGCGAGCGGGAGACGTGCCACCTGGCGGCGGGAGGTGGCGATGGAAACGGCAAGCGGAGCGGCCTCCGCGGGCACCACCTGGTGCTTCTCGTGCGGCAGGACTTCGCGGAACCAGCCCGCGCAGCCGGCAATCATCAGCACGGCCCCGAGGATGCTCAGCGACTCGCTGGTGACCAGTCCGGCGAAGAGCAGGGTGACGCCGAAGCCCAGCACGACCGGCCAGGCCGTGGGCGCGGGAAGCGCCACGTTGACCTGTGTCGCCTTTCCCCCTGCCGCGCGTGCATCCGGAGCCGTCATGTGATTGCTCTCACCTCAGCGGCCAACGATGTACACCACCGTGAACACCACAACCCAGACCACATCCACAAAGTGCCAGTACAGCGCAAAGACGTGAGCGCGCTCGGCGTGCTCCGATTTGACCTGGCCCAGAAGCGTGAACAACATTCCCAGGGCCAGTCCGATGAGTCCCACGGTCACGTGGAAGGCGTGGAGCCCCACCAGCGAGTAGTAGGTGGTGCCGAAAAGATTCGTGCTGATGGTCAGGCCCTTCTCGTAAATCAAGTGGCGCCACTCCAGTCCGGTGCTGGTCAGAAAAATCGTTCCCAGCGCGAGGGTGGCAAACCACCACATGCCGAAGGCACCGATGTTTCCCTTGCGCAGCGCCGGAATCGCAAAATGAATCGTGGCGCTGCTGGAGAGCAGGCAGATGGAGGCGAAGATGGGGAGTTCCAGCACGTCCCTGGGGTAGGGGCCGGTGAGGCTCTTGCCGAGATAGAAGAGGTAGGCGACCACAAAGATGATGAAGATGGCGGATTCGGCCAGGATCAGGCTGTACATGCCGACGGGCCCGCGTCCGGGCAGCGCCCACTGCGGTTCGGCCGGCATGGCCATCGACGTTTGGGACATCGCAGGGTCTCCCGCTTACTCGTACTTCCAATCCGGATCTTCCGGATGCTTCAAATCCCACAGGGGACGGCGGCTGCGCACCGCTGGAATCTGGGCGAAGTTGTACTCCGGCGGCGGGGAACTGGTGGACCACTCCAGGGTCCACGCATCCCAGGGATCATTGCCGGCGTCGCGGCCCTTCCACAGCGACCAGAGCAGATTGCCCACAAAAACCAGGACGCCGGCAATCTGGAAGAAGACGCCCACGGTGATCAGCAGGTTCAGCTCATCCCAGCCGCGGCCCGGCTCGTAGGTATAAATCCGCCGGGGCATGCCCAGCAGCCCCGGGATGTGCATCAGGTCGAAGGTGAGGTGAAAGCCGATCAGGAAGAGCCAGAAATGCAGTTTTGCCAACGGCTCGCTGTACATGCGGCCGGACATCTTGGGGAACCAGTAGTAGAAGGCGGCAAAGAGCGCGAAGAGGATTCCTCCGACGATCACGTAATGGAAATGGGCGACGACAAAGTAGGAGTTGCCGAGCTGCCAGTCAAACGGCGCGGCCCCCAACATGATGCCGGTCAGCCCGGCGATGAGAAACTGGAACAGGAACCCGATGCAGAAGAGCATGGGGGCTTTGAAGATGAGTTTTCCGCCCCACATGGTTCCAATCCAATTGAAAATCTTGATCCCCGTGGGGATGCCCACCACCATAGTGGAAAAGGTGAAGAAGGCGTTGGCGTAGGAAACCATGCCGATGGTGAACATGTGGTGGGCCCAGACCGACAGGCTCACGAATCCGATGGCCACGGTGGCGCCGACCATCACCGGGTAACCGAAAATCGGCTTGCGGGAAAAAACCGGGATCACTTCCGAGACGAAGGCGAAGCAGGGAATGATCAGCACGTACACTTCGGGATGGCCGAAAATCCAGAAGAAGTGCATCCAGATGGCCGCGGAACCGCCCGCCTGGGTGTCGAAAAAGTGGGCGCCCAGATAGCGATCCAGCATCAGCATGATTTGGGCGGCGGTGAGCGGGGAAATGGTGACCAGCACCAGGCCGGCCATCACCAGGTTCAACCACGCGAGCAGGGGCATGCGATTGAGGGTCATCCCCGGGCAGCGCATGGAAATGATGGTGGCGATGAAATTGACGGCGGTTCCGATGCTGCCGAAGCCGGAGACGAGCACGGCGATGGTCCAGAAGTCCGTGCTGTGCCCTTTGGAAAAAGCCCGCGCGGTGAGCGGCGCATAGGCCCACCAGCCCACATCCGGCGCGCTCCCCGCGCCGTAAAGACCGGTGCCGCCGATGAAGCTGAAGTAGAGGAGCAAGCCCCCGAAAGCGGTGAGCCAGAAGCTGAAGGCGTTCAGCCGGGGAAAGGCCATGTCGCGCGCGCCGATCATCAGAGGGACGAGGTAATTGCCGAAGCCGAACAGGATAGGCATGGCCACAAAGAAGATCATGGTGGTGCCGTGCATGGTCATCATGCGGTTGAACACTTGCGGGGAGACGAGATGGTTGTGAGGGACGATCAGTTGCAGCCGGATGATGGTGGCTTCAATTCCCCCGATCACCAGGAAGACGAGCGAGTAGAGGATGTACATCAAGCCGAGCTTCTTATGGTCGACGGTCACCACCCAGTCGTGCAGCACCTCGACCAGCCCGCGCCCGGCCTCTTCCGTCCTCGGAAGAGCGATGGAATCGGAAGCCACGGCTTAGCTCGCCTTGCTCATTTCAGCGTCTCCAGGTAGGCCACCAGAGCATCCAGGTCCTGGTCGTTCAGATTCATGGCCGGCATCAGCGAGCCGGGCTTGAGGGCCTCGGGGTCGTGAATCCACAGCCGCAGATTCGCGTGAGTGTTCAATGCCGCGCCGGAGGCGAGGGTCTCGCGGCTCATCAGGTGGGTCAGGTCGGGCCCGAACAGCCCGTTGGCCACGGTTCCTGAGACCGCATGGCAATTGAGGCAGGCGGTGGTTTCGAAAATCCGGCGGCCGGCGCTGACCGCGTCGTTCATTTGCGCCGGCTTTTTTTCACGCTCCACCCACCGGTCGAACTCCTCGGGCGAATCCACATAGACGCGCAGGAGCATCTTGGCGTGCTGGGTGCCGCAATACTGCGCGCACTGGCCCAGGAACATGCCGGTCTGGTAAGGATCGATCCACATATGGTTCACGCGGTTTGGGATCAGATCGGTCTTTCCGTTGAGTTGCGGCACCCAGAAGCTGTGGTCTGTATCCGCGGAGAGCAGGGTGAGATAGGTGGGCCTGGGGTGCGCCGGATCGCTCACCGGAACATGCAGTTCGTTTGCCGTGACCACGCCCAGCGCGGGATAGCGGAATTCCCACCAGAACTGGTGGCCAATCACGGTCACTTCGACGGCCGAGGGGGGTTGGGGCGCGTCCTGGATGGCATGGATCACGCGCGCCGTAGCCAGGAACAAGACCAGCACAATGAGGCCGGGAATGACCGTCCAAGCCAGTTCCAGAGAATTGCTGCCGTACACCTGTGGGGGCTCGCTGCCGTCGTCGTCGCCGCGCTTGCGGAACTTGACCACGGCATAGACCAAGAGCGAGAAGACCACGACAAAGATGGCGCCGGTGACACCCAATACGAAGAGGGAGAGCCGGTGGATTTCTCCCGCAGGAGTGGAGAGCGGCTTGAAGATGTTGGAGACCTGACGCGGGCTCGCGGAGGAGTCTGCGTAGAGGCCAGCAGCAGCCAGCAGGCTGCCCGCCAGCATCACACCAAGCCCCAGGAACATTCTCCTGGCGCCCGCCGGAAATGCCTTGCGCTCGGCTGGACGGGACATATGTTAACCCTTGCCGCCCCCACGCGGATTCCTGCGGCTGGGGGGCTTGGGGGACGCCATGGTAAATCAATCGCCCGGAGACTTCGAGATGAATCTTTGAAGAGAAGAATGGCGCGGCCCCCGGCAACCCCGTCTTCACGACCGGGGAAAGAGGCTGCTCTCGCCGCGCCCGTTGCACTGGCATCTCCGGCAACAACAACGATGGCTGTGGGGGAATTGAGCCGCACGGGTTGCTATCATGCTCCCGCGCGCGATGCTTCCCCTTCCAGCGGCCGCTTTTTCGATGAGCAGTGCAGGCCCCGCGGCAGCGCCCGCGGCACGGTCCGGCTTCGCTTCTCCCGCCTGCGCATTATCGGGAAAGGACTGGCGGCGCATTGCGCTCCTGGCGCTTGCAACCCTGGCCGTGCTTTGGGGCTGGCGTTTGTACGCCACCTGGGCCACGTGGGGCAATCTCACCGTGGACTGCGGGCGCGAGATGTACGTGCCGGCGGTGCTGGCGGAGGGGAAAACGCTGTACCGCGACGTCTACTATCCCTATCTTCCCGCGGCTCCCTACCTGAACAGCGTTCTGTTCCGTGCGTTCGGCACAAATCTGAACGTTCTCTACTGGGCGGGCTCACTGGCCGCCCTGGGCTGTGCGTTTCTGCTCTTTTTGACCGGGACAGCGCTCGGGTCGCCACTGGCCGGTTGGACCGCGGGCGCCGTGGTCATCCTGGAGTCGTTCCAGTCCTGGATTTTTTGTTTTCCGCTGGCTTACAGCTACGCATCCGTATATGGCTGCCTCTGCGCGTGTCTCTTTCTGTGGCTCGCGGTGCGCGCGGCGCAATCCTCCGGCCGCGCGTGGCTGGCCGGGGCCGGCGCGGCGGCCTGTGCCGCGCTGCTGTGCAAGGTGGAATTCGGCGGCGCCTGCTGGATGGCCTTAGTGTTGCTTCTGGCCGCACGGGCGCTCCACCAGCGTTCCCCGCGGAGATTTGCCGGCGATGCCGCGGTGGTCCTGCCCGGCCTGCTGCTGTGCGGCGTGGTGGCCTGGTGGATGGTTTCCCTGGGCGGCGTGGACTTTATTCTCCAGGAAAATCTGATGGCCACCTGGCCGTTTTCGCACTTCATGAAGGTGTACGCCCCGACCTGGGTGCGCATTGCCGGCCTCAATATTTCCGGCGCCGCGCTGCGCGCTGCCGCGCTTCAGCTCTCCATCCTGGCCGCCGTGCTGGCGGCTGGTTATTTCCTGCTGCGCTGGCTGCTGGCGGAGAGTCCCTGGGGCGCCGCGGCGGCGGGTGTGGTGATCGCGGTGCTCGGGTTCACCACTGCGTCTCTCCCCTGGCAGGCGGAGGCGGCATTCCGTTGGATCTTCTTTCCGCAGCAGATGGTGCTGATTGTTGCGGCAGCCGCGGTGTTCGCCGCCTGGAAGCTGCTGCGCGAACCGGGAGACCTCGCGGTCCTCGCCCTTCTGGTCCTATTCGCGTTTTCCGGCGTGCTTGGATTCCGGATTCTGCTGGGGATGGTTCCGGGAGGCTATGCGATCTATTACAACGGTCCGGCCATTCTTTCCTACCTGGTCCTGGCGGAAGTGGTGCTCGCTCGCCTGAGCGGTTCCTCCCGGTTTTCTCTTCAGGCGGGCGCGCTGCTGTGTCTCGGTTGCCTGGTGGCGGCGTGGGGGGTGGCCAGCCGCACCACCATCGCGGCGGAGCGCTCCGTATCCCTGGTCACCGATCGCGGCACCATTCGGGTCTCACCGCACTGGCAGGAAAATTACCAGGCCGCAATTGGTTTTATGAAAGAAAAGGCCGCGCGGGGCGAAGCGGTGCTGGCGCTGCCGGAGGACACCAGCCTGTATTTTCTTTCGGCCACGCACTGCCCGGTGCGTGTGCTGATGTTTGCGCCGGGGATCGTCGTGCCGGGGAAAATGGAACGGGAGGCAATCCGCGAGATCGAGCAGCACAACACGCGCTATCTGCTGTGGTCCAACCAGACGTTTGAGGTGTACGGCGCCGGGCGGTTCGGCCGCGATTTCGATCCGGAACTGGGCCGCTATCTCACTTCTCATTACCATCCGGCCGGCCCGATTGTGCCGGATGACAGCGGCGGCCAGGATTGGACGGCCACGGTGTGGGAACGCAACGCCGATGGCGCGTCCGCGGGTGCAGGCGGCATGGCCGGCCGCTGAACCGGGCGCGATGCCGCGTGGCCGGCGTTTTGTTGACCGCAACCCGGCTCCCGCCTAGAATACCGGCGCGCTCTCCCGCCAAAACTCCGCATGATTGGGCAGACGATTTCTCACTACCACGTCACCGCGCGCCTGGGAGCCGGTGGGATGGGAGAAGTCTATCGCGCCACAGACACGAACCTGGGACGCGAAGTCGCACTGAAAACGCTGCCATTGGAGCTTTCGCGGGACCCGCAGGCGCTGGAGCGTTTCCAGCGCGAGGCCCGCGCCGCCTCCGCGCTCAACCATCCGAACATCGCCACCATTCACGATCTTGGCGAGCACCAGGGGCGCGTATTCCTGGTAATGGAACTGCTCGAAGGACAGACGCTTCGCGAGCGCATCGCCGCGGGCACCCTGGAATTGGAGGAAGTGTTGGAGGTGGCCATCCAGATCGCGGATGCCCTGGATGCCGCCCATTCCCGGGGAATCGTGCACCGCGACATCAAGCCGGCCAACCTGTTCCTGACTGCGCGCGGGCCCGTGAAGATCCTGGATTTTGGGCTGGCCAAAGTGACGACCAGAAACTCCGGCAGACTTCCCGCGGCCGCTCAGCTCACCGCGAGCATCGCCGAGGAGAATCTGACCAGCCCCGGGATGGCGCTGGGTACCATCGCTTACATGTCGCCCGAACAGGCGCGCGGCGAGGAATTGGACGCGCGCACCGATCTCTTCAGTCTTGGCGCCGTGCTCTACGAGATGGTGGCGCGGCGCCCGGCCTTCGCGGGAGACAGCACCGCGCTGATATTTGATTCCATTTTGAACCGGACCCCCAGTGGAGTCCGGGATTCCGGCCGAGGCCTGCCCGCCCGGCTCGAGGAAATCCTCTCCAAGCTGCTGGAAAAAGACCGCGACTTCCGCTACCAGAGCGCGGCGGAAGTGCGCGCGGATTTGAGACGCTTGAAGCGCGACGCAGCGTCGGCGAAGTCTGCCGAAGCGCAGGCGGCAAAGACCAGCGGGCCGCGGAGCGGGCGGACCCCGGCAGCCGGGAAGGGGATTGACTCCCTGGCGGTACTGCCCTTCGAAAACGCGAGCGGGGATCCCGCCAACGATTACTTGAGCGAGGGCATCACCGAAACCATCCTCTACAGCCTGTCGAAAATCCCAAAAATCCGGGTGGTGCCGCGCGGGGTGGTGTTCCGCTATCGGGGCAAGAATGTGGATGCGCTGACGGCGGCCGAGGAACTGAAGGTGCGCGCGGTGGTGACCGGACGCGTGCTGCAGCACAAAGACACGCTGATTGTGAAAGCGGAACTGGTGGACGTGGCGCGCCAGGATCAGCTCTGGGGAAATCAGTACACACGCAAATTGGCGGACTTGCTCGAGGTGCAGGAACAAATCGCCAGTGAAATCGCCGGGCACCTGCAGCAGAAGCTGGTGGGCCAGCCCTCCAAGCGGCCGACGGGACGCGCAAAAGAAAACGCGGAAGCCTATCGACTGTACCTGCAGGGCGCCTTCCACGCGCGCACCTGGTCTGAAGAGGGCATTCGCCGTGCCGTCGAGCTATTCGAGAAGGCCGGGATGGCGGACCCGGGGTCCGCGCTGAGCTACGCGGGCCTCTCCTACGCGCTGGCCATGATGGGATTTTACGGGTACTTGCCGGGAGACGACGCCTATCCCCGGGCGAAAGCAGCCGCAGAGAAAGCCCTGGCGCTGGATGGGGGACTGGCGGAGCCGCACGTGGCGCTGGCCATGTACGCGCAGCAGTGCATGCATGACCACGTGCGTGCGCTGGAAGAAGCGCGGCGCGCGGTGGAAATCCAGCCCGGGCTGGCCGTGGCCCATCACACGCTATCCATCGTGCTCAACGTGCAGCGGCGGAGCGGGGAGGCCCTGGCCGCGGTGCGAAAGGCCGCGGAACTGGATCCGCTCACCCCGTTGTTCCAGGCGCACGAGGCGTGGACGCTGCATTGTCTTCGTCAGGACGAAGAAGCCCTACGCGCGGTGCAGGCGGCTCTGGAAGTGTTTCCCGACGACTACTACGTCCTGCGCATCCTGCTGTACTGCTGCAGCGCCAGCGGCCGTGGCGATCTGGCGATTCAAGCGGGGGAGAAAATCACCGGGATGGGGAAGAGGCTTCCGGCCCGGATCGCCATGCTGGGATTCGCTTATGCAATCGCGCAGAAGCGGGAGAAGGCGCTGGAGATCGTGGAGGAAGTGCGGGAGCAATGGAAGGGCGAACCGAGCCTGGCGTACTGGCTCGGGCTGATTTACACCCTGCTCGGGGAAAAGCAGCAAGCCCTGGATTGGCTGGAGCGGTCGTTCGACTCCCGGCTGGGAATCGTGGTGATCCTCAACGTGGAGCCGGCCTGGGATCCGCTGCGTTCGGAGCCGCGGTTCCGCGCCCTGCTGGCCCGGCTGGGGTTCACCGCTTAGGCTTCTTCAGTTCTGCCGGGCAGCCGTATGGCGGCTTGAGCGCGCCGCCGCGCGCCGAGGCCCTCGGCAATGGCGCACAGGCAGGAATGCCTGTGCCTCCTATACAAAGATGTCGTAGATGTAGTCATGCGCCGCCAGCGCGGCTGCGCTGATGCCGCCGGAGCGCACCCGCTGGGCGATCTCCTCGCGCGAGAGATCGAAGATGGCATCCATCAATGGCCCGCGCTCCTGCGCGCTCGCTTCTCCGATGACAAACAACACCCGGGCGCTGTGCTGGATGTAGCGCGGGCAGAGCAATTGCCGGCGCAGCAGTTCCATGATGACCGCGGCCTTGCTGCGGTCAAAGCGTCCGGGATCGCCCCGGCGGTCCATCTCCGCGAAGAACTGCGCAGTCCATTCGTTGTGGAAGTTCCACACAGTATCGAACAATTCCCGTGTGAAACGCGTTCCGGCTTTGATGGCGGCATCGTTCTTTCCGAGCACCACGCCGTCTTCGGTGAGGGCGGCGCGCTTCAAGTGGCCGTCTTTGGTGATGGCCGCGTGGTGGCGCGCCAGCGTCCACAGCCACGAGACGTTGATGCGGTAGGTGGCCAGGTCGTTCATGAAGCGCAGGCCGAGCTCGTAATCGTCAATGGCCGCGGCGAAGTTTCCGTTGAGGATCTGGAAGCCGTAATTCGCGGCCATATAGAAGGCGTGCTGGATGTGTTCGATGGTGATATCGCCTTTGGGAACGCCGTAGATGGAATCCCACAATTCGGGGGTGAAAATCTTCTCCGGCGTGGAGATTTCCTCGCGGGTCAGAACCCAGGGAGTGATCTTGCCCTGCGCGTTCAAGAGCCCGCGCGATTCCAGCACGGCACGCTCCGCCTCCACCAGGCCGCTGGACGCCGTGGGCACCGGTTTGCCCTTGACGTCGGAAGTTTCCCGGGGCGCATCCACCGTGGCCTGCAACTTTTCCACCGAGACCTGCAGCGGAATGTTGCCGGCCGCCACGTAAGCGGGCTCGGGACTGGCCACCCAGCTTTGGCGGTAGGAGTCGTACAGGCGCCCCTTGACGCGGCCGGCCAGAATCTCTTCCAGCGTGGGACGGCTTTCCGCAGGCAGCGGCCCCTCGGGGATGAACACCAGGCCGAGCAAACGCTCGCGGAGTTTGTCGATGGCGATGGCGCGCAGCGCCAGGGGATTGTAGCGGGAGCGTCCGTAGGCATCCGCCGGCTGGTAAATCATGACCGCGGCCATGCCTCCGATGGGCGCGCCCTGGGTGAGCTCTCCATTCTTCATGCCGGCCAGAATCATCATCAGCGCGTTGTAGCGCTGGTAGGCGATCATGTTCGGCGCGGCCATGCCCACGGTTTGCGGATCCGGGAACACGCCGTGTGGATCGTCCTTCCACATTTCCATGATGCTGCCCAGGTAATCCCAGCGGCCGACATTGGTACCCAGCAGCCGCCGGCGCAGCACCCAGGCGATGGCCGCCAGGCTGCGCCCAGCGTTGCCTTCTTCGTACAGCACTTTGATCTTCAAGGTTCCCGCGGGGACGCCGATGATCGCTTCCAGGCGTGACAGCAGTTTTTCCAGAATCGCCACCTCCTGCGGCGTCTGCATCTTGGGGATGTAGAAATACACGCCAGTGCCGGCGCGCCGCAGGGCGTCAAAATTATTGAGTGTCCACAAGACGGCGAAGGCAATCAGGCCCGAGACAGGCCTGCCGTCCACCTGAACGTAGGGGTAGCTCAAGTGCAAGCCCGGCGGGCGCGCAAACCGCGTGGGCCATTTTCCCGGCGGCCGGCCGATGCTGTAGGACCGCTTCTTTCCTTTCTTTTCCACTTCGTAGGCGCGCCCGTTCCATTGGCCTTCCAGAATTTCCCGCGCGTTTTGCAGTGCGGAAAAAATCCCGATGGGTTCCGATTTCGGCTGGCCATCCGGACGGAAGTGTGGCGGGGAGGCGTCTTCCCAGTCCGGCATGTTGACCGGCGCGGGGCTATTCAGCGCGTTGAAGGCCATATCCAGCGGGTGCCACGGCCCGGTGAGCTCGAGGCCAGGATTCTCCAGAGGATGCGCGTCCGCGGGGATGGGCACATCATCGTTGAGCCGCCAGCGCCACTGTGAGTCGCGGCCCAGGGCGTTGTCGATCATTCCCTGGACGATCTGGCGGAAGGTCCACGGCTTGCCGCTCACCGGATCCGCAAAGGTCTCCTCCCATTTCGGCCAGCCATACTTTTCGCGCGTGGGTGCGGGAGATTCCAGCAGTTTGCGGCGGGCGTTCATGGCCGCGGCAATTTCCGGGGCGAGTTCCCGCGCCAATGTCTCGATGGTCTGTTCGACGTTCGCCTCCCTGCCGTTTACCTTCTTGGCGCCAAACAGGGCGGGAAATCCTTTCAGGATGTCTTCACGGATCATGGCAGGCTCGCTTCCTCTGTTTCGCCGGTGGCCGGGAAACGGAATCCGAAATAAACCACTGTTAGCGGCGAGGGTCAAGCCCGTCGGCTGGGAATCCTACGGCGCGCCGGCCACGGTGAAGAGTTGGTTCAGGATGCGCACGTAGGTGCACACATAGGATCGGCCATCCGGGGTGATGGAAATGCCGGAGGCATCCACCAGGCCGGCGGAATCTGCCGGCCGGATTAATTTCCAAGGCAGCCGCCGGCCGGTGGCCACCTCAAGCTTGCAAATGTCCATGGGCAAATGGCTGAGATTTCCGACGTAAAGAAATCGCCCGTCCGCAGACCACCCCAGGGGCATTTCTCCCGGCTCCATGCCGCCCAGGGGCCGTGGCGCACCGCCTGCGAGCGGGCAGAGCATGTACGGGGCTGCTTCCCGCCGGCAGGCCACCACGCTCCCATCCGGAGAAATTGTTTCCGGCAGCGGAAGGAATCCCTCGGGCAAGGCCCGGCGCGGCTTACCGCCGGTCAGGTCCTGAAGATAGGCGCGTTCGGGCTGCCCCGGTTCATGTCCGAGGAAGAGGATGGACTTTCCGTCCGGCATCCAGGAGCCAAAACCGTAGCTTTCCACCGGACCCCGGTCCAGTGTGCGTGGCTGGCCGGCGCCAGTCGGGAGCAGCACGAGTTGCGCGGGCGCGCTGGGGACCATGGCCAGCGCCCATTTGCCGTCGGGAGAAAGGCCCAGCGCTGTGCCTTCTCCGAGGCGCACGACAGGAGAACCGTCCGTCTTCCGCAGGCACACGGAATAATGCGGCCCGGCGGCGGTGGCACCCTCCGTGAACAGCAGCCACCTGCCATCCGCCGAGAGGTGTGGACGGAAGGAGTGGTCCAGCCAGGAGAGATCGCGCTCGCCGACCTGGCCCTCGATGCTGGCCATCAGCGCGCTGCGCGTGGTTTCCGCAGTGACTAAAAGCCGACCATCCGCCGAAACGTCGAGCACCATTAGACGGTCCGGGGTTCCCAGCAGTTGGCGCAGTCCGCCCTGTAGATTTACGGCGTAAACCGCCAGCGTGGAACCCGCTCGCGTGGCGGAGAAGACGACTTCGCGGCCCCCGGGCGACCAGGCCAGTCCCGCCTCCGCGGCCCAGCCAGAGGAAAGTGTTTTCTGGTTGCCTGCGGTGTCCACCACCAGTACCGAACCCAGGCTGTCGTTCAGCACGGGATGGTCCAGAAATGCCACCAGGCCGCCGAGGGGAGAGACGCGCGGGAAACTGATCCATCCGGCGGTTTCATACAGCACCTTTCCCACCGGAAATTCCAGGCGCATTTTTCCGGTGGAGGCATCCTGGCGCACCACGGCCACGCGCTGCCCGGTCTTCGCGGTGGGATCCCAGTCCGCGCCTTCCACGCCTTCCAGCAAATCCCGCGGCGCGCCGCCATCCAGGGGCTGGGTGGCCAGAGTGCCCAACCATTCCGTGTGATGGAGATAGCGCGCGTTGCGCAAGATGCCCAGCTCGCCCGCGGGCGTGACCGCAGCGAGAACACTCATGGCATCGCCGGTGGACCGCGATTCGGGGAACTCGGGCTGCACGGCAAAGATCTGCGGCGGCGCTCCCTCCCAGGCTGCGCTGTAGACTACGGTCTGGCCAGCGGCCACGAAGCGCGCGGCTCCCACCCGTCCCCGGCGAAAGGTGAGCTGGTGGAACGCGGGGAGCGCGGTTCCGCGCCCGCTCCATAGAAGTTTTCCGGCCGCGAGCCCCACGGCCACGAAGGCCAGCGCGATTGCCGATTTCTGGAGCCACTGGCTCCGGCGAGCCGCGGCCAATTGCGTCAATCGCGAGGGCGAAGAGCCTGAAATTTCCGAGGTGGAAAAGGCCTGAAGGGCGAAACCCAGGTCGCGCGCGGAATGAAAGCGGTCGTCCGGGTTCTTCTCCAGGCAATGACGCATCACCTGATCGAGCGCCGGGGGGACGGCCAGGGGCGGCGGATCCTCTTTCAGGATTTTCACCATCTTCTCCGCGCCGGTGGGAGCGTCAAACGCGCGCTGCCCCGAAAGCATTTCATAGAGAATGGCGCCGAAGCTGAAAATGTCTGAGCGATGGTCGGAGGGCTCTCCGCGCACCTGCTCGGGCGACATGTAGCCGACCGTGCCCAGCGTCGCGCCTTTCTCCGTGGCCAGTTCCCCGGCCAGGGCCTCGCCGCCGCTTGCCGATCCATACTTGGCCAGACCAAAATCCAGAATCTTGACGATGCCGTCGCGGGTGACGAACAGGTTTTCCGGCTTCAGATCGCGGTGCACCACTCCTTTGTCGTGCGCGGCCGCCAGCCCCCGCGCCACCTGCTGGGCATAGTCCAGGGATTTGCGCAAGGGGAGCGCGCCCTGCGCCAGGCGTTTGGAGAGCGTATCTCCTTCCAGCAGTTCAGTGACCAGATAGGGCAGGCCGTGGTGCGCCCCCACGTCGTAAACGGCGAGGATATTTGGATGATTCAGCAGGCTGACGGCGCGCGCTTCCCGCTGGAAGCGCAGCACGCGCTCCGAGTCCGCGGCAAATGCCGGGGGCAGGACTTTCAGCGCCACTTCGCGGCCCAGCCGTGTGTCGCGCGCGCGGTAGACTTCCGCCATTCCGCCGGCCCCGAGCGGGCCGAGAATTTCGTAGTGTCCGGCGCGCGTTCCCGCGGCGAGTCCCATGGTGGCAGGGATTATATCGTGAGCCCCGGCCCAGACTGCCCCGTACCGGGTTTACTTGTCGGTGCCCCCGGCCATGTTAGAATCCCCGGCCGGGGGGGCTTCGGCATGGTTCTCAGCCTGACGCGCAACAGCACGGGTGGAGACGCGGTGGAAGCCACCGGCCCGCTCGAAGGAATCTCCGTGGACGTTTCCAAATTCCGCCACCCTTGGGAGCTGGTGCTGCATGTGCTCTTCCTGACCCCGGAGAATCGCGCGGTGTTTCAAATCCTCGGGAGTGAAGATGGTTTCCGCACGGTGATTCCCGGGCCCACGTTCAACCCCAGTGGTGAAGTGCAGTCCGCGGCGCCGCGCAAGTACGTGGCCAAGAGCAGCGATTTTCCTTCGCTGCCGGTGGGCCGGCCCGGGGCGCAACTGCGCCTGACCCTGACCGCACTCGATGCCGGCGCCAGCGTGCGCTACAGCGGCTTCATCCGCGCCCTCGAAAACTGAATGGACCTTGCTTCGGTGCACGGCCGGCCTTCAGGCCGGAGCGCTGCCTGCGTCACGTTCGCTGGATTCGCGCTTTGACTCCGGCCGCTTGGTGAGAAACGCGGCGGCCATAGCCACCGCCAGCATGCCCCAGAAGATCTTGATGTTCAGAGTCCCGGCAAAGCCACCCATAGCCACCGCCAGCAGCCAGTACATCGCCTCCGCGCGGAAGGCCTGCCCCCAGTGCGGGGTATTGCCAGCGGGCGGCACGCGCGCCGCCAGCGACGGCACAAGCCGGGGCACAGCGGCGGAATATTTACGGTAGGGCTGGCCTTGGTTCTCCAGGAGTTCCGCTTCCTCCCGCAGGATGAGCCGCAGCACGAAAAGGCTCATGCCCGCGGCCAGAATCACGAAGCCGGTCCTGCTGGCCATCAGCCCCATCCCCAGAGCCAGAAAAATGTTGCCCAGGTAGAGGGGATTGCGCACCCGGCGATACGGCCCGTCGGCCATCAGCGTTTCCGTACGCACGCGGGAATCGCGCATGACCTCCGCCTGCAAATACGAAGTGCCCCAGGTACGCAAGGCCGCGGCCAGAGCCACCAGCGCCGCGCCGCAGGCGAACACCACGCGGTAGTCATCGCGGGTCGCCCGAAGGCCCCGCCACTTCGCCAGGGCATCGGCGATGGCCTGCGCGCTGTTCACGGGGTCCACGCGGTAAGCCAGGAACGCGGCGGCAAAAATCGAGAAAATTACCCACCAGCGGTTGCGGAATTCAAACAGCGTGGCCTGCATGGCGGAAGAACCTATCACATGGAGAGCCACCGCAGTGAACGCCCGATAAACGGAATGCGGCCGTACGGCCGGCGCCCTCCGGCATCAAGCCCAGCGGCGGGTGGGGCGCGGCGGAGCAGGCTTGGATTTTCGAATTGGAAACCTGGTCACCCCTGTGCTCACTGCTTCTTTTTCCAAATCCCCAGCCTCGTAGTTTCGGTAACCGGCGTGGCTGCGCTGGGGCGGGCGCAAGAGGCCCTCGCGCTCGTAGAAGCGGATGGTCTGAATGTTGACTCCCGCCGCGCCGGCCAGTTTTCCAATCAGCATGCGACC
>DATIYQ010000253.1:0-3284 GCA_035517515.1 Binatia bacterium | reverse complement strand
CGGCTCGCAACCCTCAATCCTCGCGCCAGCCAATTCCCGGAACGAGCCCACGGTCAGGAAATCACTGACCGTGGCTACCGTTCCGGCTCGAATACGCTACGGCTGCCCGGTTTGCGCGCGTGCGCCTCCGCCACTTTCAGGAACGCGCGCGCGGCGTGGGAGAGCGCGGCCCCGCGCCGGTAGACGATGCGAATCTTGCGTTCGAATTCAAGTTCCGGCACCGGAATGCGCACCAGTTCGCCGCGCGCGAGCTGTCCCTCCACGCACACCACCGGCACCAGGGCCACTCCGTTGCCCATGGCCACGAACCGCCGGATGGCTTCGAGGGTGGGCAGTTCCACATCCATGTTCAGCGGGGTTTTATGCCGTTTGAACGCCGCCAGCACCCGGGCGCGGTAGGGAGAGGGCACATGATGGGCCACGAAGGACTGCGCGCCCAGTTCGCGGATGCCGGCCTTCCGCGCTCCGGCCAGCGGGTGCCGGGGGTGCACCACGAAAACCAAATGATCCGTGGCCACTACAACGGAACGGAGAGTGGGGTCCTCGGGGGGAAACGAAAGCATGCCCATTTCCACACTGTGGTTCTGCACCGCCTCGGGCACCCGGCTGGCCAGGGAGCGGGTGACGGCAACGCGCACCATCGGGCAGGCCCGGCGGAAGGCGTCCAGAAGCGGCAACAGGTAGAGCGAAGTGAATTCGTTGGCGGCGATGGTCAGCTTTCCGCGCTGAGTATGGCGCAGCTCGGCCAGGGCGGCGCGCACCTCTCCGCGCAGGTTCAGCAGCTTTCCGGCATAGTCCTGGAGCAGGATCCCCGCGTCGGTCAATTGGCTGCGGCGGGAAGAACGGTCGAACAGCGGCTCTCCCAGATCTTCCTCGAGTTTACGGATGGTCTGGCTGATGGCCGGCTGAGTGCGGTGCAGCCGCTGCGCGGCGCGGGAGAAGCTGCCCTCCTGCGCCACGGCGAGAAACGTTTCCAGTTCGTGCAGTTCCATGGCCGTGGGCAAAATTATACTATTAGCGCTGCTTATTTTGTCAGAAGAAATATAAACTTGCTTTATTCGCACCCGGCAGCCCACACTTGCGATTCCGGGCGACCAGGAGCGCGGGGCCCGGCAGGAAGTCTGAGCGATGCCCGCCGAAACCATCACCATTTTCGACACTACCCTGCGCGATGGGGAGCAGGCCCCGGGCTGCAGCATGTACCTGGAAGAAAAGCTGCGCATGGCCCGGCAGTTGGACCGCCTGGGCGTGGACGTGATCGAAGCCGGCTTCCCGGTCGCCTCCCAGGGGGATTTTGAAGCGGTGCGGGCCGTGGCCCGCGAAGTCCGCCGGCCGCGCATCGCCGCGCTGGCTCGCGCCCACCGCGAGGACATTTCCCGGGCCTGGCAGTCGCTGGAGCAGGCCGCCCATCCGCGCATCCACACCTTTCTGGCCACGTCGGACATTCATCTGCAGCACAAGCTGAAGATCACGCGGGCAGAGTGCCTGGAGCAAACGCGCACCGCGGTGGCCTACGCCAAATCCCTGTGCGCGGACGTGGAGTTTTCTCCCGAAGATGCCACGCGCTCCGACCCTGAGTTCCTGATCGCCGTGCTTCAGGAAGCGGTGGAGGCCGGCGCCACCACGCTGAACATTCCCGATACTGTCGGCTACACGATCCCCTCGGAGTATGCGCAGCTCATCCGAACGATCCGCCAGCGGGTGCGCGGGATCGAGCGCGCGGTCATTTCCGTGCACTGCCACAACGACCTGGGGCTGGCGGTGGCCAACTCGCTGGCCGCCATTGCCGAAGGCGCGCGGCAGGTGGAATGCACGGTCAACGGCATCGGCGAGCGCGCCGGAAACGCTTCGCTCGAAGAAGTGGTGATGGCCCTGCGGGTCCGCGCGGACCGCCTGCCCTACCAGACCCGCATCGCCGCGCAGGAGATCGTGCCCTCCAGCCGGGTGCTCTCCGAACTCATTGGCTTCTCCGTGCAGCCCAATAAAGCGATTGTGGGCGCCAACGCCTTTGCGCACGAGGCCGGAATCCACCAGCACGGCGTGCTCAGCAATCCGCTGTGCTACGAAATCATGACCCCGGAATCCGTGGGCCTGGAGACCAACCGCATCGTGCTGGGAAAACACTCCGGTCGCCACGCGCTGGCGCGGCGTTACGCGGAACTGGGATACCCGCTCACGCGGGAACAACTCGACGCCGCCTATCAGCGCTTCACCGCGCTCTCCGACCGGAAGAAGCGCCTGTACGACCTGGACCTGCTCGGACTGCTCCCCGCGGAGTTGCGTGCCGCGCCGCCGGCCGCTCCCCTTGCGGCCGCGCCTGCGGACCCGGAGCGACTGCGTTCCACCCCGGCGGCTGCGGGCGCGCGGTAGACGCTCCGCAATCTCCCGCAGGGCTTTCCACTTCTCCCGCCTTTCCCCTGCGCGCTACGAGCATTCCAAAGGCCGGAGAAGGAAGCTCGGAGGATGGTATGAGGTACCGGATCACCGTATTGCCCGGCGATGGGATTGGGCCGGAGGTAACCCGCGAAGCGCTGCGCATTCTGCATGCCGCCGGCGAGCTTTGCGGTCACGAGTTTCAAATCACGGAGCGGCCCATCGGGGCCGCGGCGGTGCGCTCCAGCGGCAGCCCGCTCCCGCCTGCCACCCTGGACGCGGCGCTGGAAGCCGATGCCGTGCTGCTGGGCGCAGTCGGCTCGCCGGAGTTTGATTCCGCGCCCGCACACTTGCGGCCGGAAGCGGGTCTGCTGGCGCTGCGCCAGGCGCTGGGCGGATTCGCCAACCTGCGGCCCGTGGTGGCCCATGAGGCGCTGGCCGCCTGCACTCCGCTGCGGTCGGAGGCGGTGCGCGGTACCAACGTGCTGATCGTTCGCGAGCTGCTGGGCGGGCTGTATTTCAGCGAGCCACGCGCTTACCAGCCGGGCGACGCGGCGTACAACACCATGCGCTACACCGCCCCGGAGGTCGAACGCGTAGCGCGCGTGGCCTTCCAGGCGGCGCGCTCCCGGCGCCGGCGGGTGACCTCTGTGGACAAGGCCAACGTGCTGGAAACCTCCCGGCTGTGGCGGGAAGTAGTCACGCGCGTGGGGCGAGAGTTTCCGGACATCCTTCTCGAACACTGCTACGTGGATTCCTTCGCCATGCTGCTGATCACCAATCCACTACGTTACGACGTAGTGCTTACCGAAAACCTGTTCGGTGACATTCTGTCGGATGAGGCCGCCGTGCTCTCCGGCTCCCTGGGGATGCTGGGCTCCGCGACCGTCGGGGGGAAGGTGGACCTCTTC
>DATIYQ010000252.1:0-6737 GCA_035517515.1 Binatia bacterium | reverse complement strand
GGCCCGAGATAGAGCGCGCCGTCTTCGAGGATCCGCCGTGTGACATAGGCGCGGGGATAGGCGCTGCGCAACTTCAGTTTGACGAGTACCGGCGGGCGCAGACGCATCCAGGAGCGATACCGCCCGCGATGAATCTGCGCGGCGTGATGATAGAGCACGAGCGCCTGCTCGAAGCGCGAGCCGACGATGCGGTAGCGGACGCGGGTGGCGAGTTCGCGCAGGTTCAGCCGCCGCGAAGGCTCGCGCGCAGGGCCCAGTAGAACGCCCAGCCGGCGCTGCAAATCCGCGGTGCGCGCCAGGTACGGCCGCGCCCCGCTCTCCCCCGCGCGCAGCTCCAACAGGAATACCGCAGGCTGCGCCGGAAGCGCTGAAAAGAATTCCTCGTCCCTCCCGGGGTCGAACTCCCGGACCGCGTGTAACTCAAACATGCGATGAGAATACACCGGGGCGAAGCTCAAAGTTGAATGTGGCCGGGGCGGGTAGCCGGCGGCGCTTCCGGGACGCGCAAGGAGCCGACGCGGGGCCGAGAGACCGATTTTCGAGTTTCGCTGCTAGGACTTCAACACCCAGGCCGAAATCACCAGGCGCTGGATCTCGCTGGTGCCTTCGTAGATTTCGGTGATGCGGGCATCGCGATACATGCGCTCGACGGGATACTCGCGGCTGTACCCGTTGCCGCCGTGCACCTGGATGGCTTTGTGGGTGACGCGGGTGGCCATTTCGCTGGCAAAGAGTTTGGCCATGGCCGCTTCCAGGGAAAAGCGCGCGCCGGTATCCTGCTTCCAGGCAGCGCGCCGGGCCAGCAGGCGTGCGGCCTCGATTTCCGTGGACATATCCGCGAGCATGAACTGGATGGCCTGGAACTGGGCGATAGGGCCACCGAAGGCCTGGCGCTCCTGGGCGTAGCGCAAAGCTGCCTCGAACGCGCCCTGTGCGATGCCCACGGCCTGGCTGGCGATGCCGATGCGCCCGCCATCCAGAGTGGAAAGCGCCACTTTGTAGCCTTCGCCTTCGTTGCCGACGCGGTTTTCGGCGGGCACTTCGCAATCGGTGAAGGAGAGTTCGACGCACGCGGTGGCGTTGATGCCCAGCTTTTTTTCTTCCTTGCCGACCTTGAAGCCGGGAGTACCGCGCTCGATGACCAGCGCAGTAATTCCCTTCTCGCCTTTCGAGGGGTCGGTGTTCACGTAGGCCAGCACCGCATCGGCCGCGCCGCCATTGGTGATCCAGGCCTTGGTGCCGTTGACGATGTAGCGGTCGCCCTTGCGCACGGCCACGGTGCGCAGCGCGGCGGCGTTGGACCCAGCGTGGGGCTCGGTGAGCGCATAGCAGCCGATTTTTTCTCCGCGGGCGAACGGGAAAAGAAATTTCTTCTTCTGTTCGGGGGTGCCAAAGCGGTGCAGGGGGTCGCAGAAGAGCGAGTTCTGGACAGAAAGAATCGTGCCCGTCGAGGCGCAGACGCGCGAGAGTTCCTCGATGACAATGGCGTAACTGACGTGGTCAAAGCCGGCGCCGCCCTCGTCTTCCGGAATGGCCACGGCAGTGAGCCCCAGCTCCGCGGCTTTGCGAAATGTTTCCCGGGGAAATTCTCCGCTCTCGTCGAGGTGACGCGCCAGCGGCTTTACTTCTGCCTCCGCAAACTCGCGCACCGTTTTGTGCAGCAGCTTCTGTTCTTCGCTCAGCTCCAAATGCACACGTTTTCTCCCGAAAGCCGCAGGCCCGAAGTGATGGCAGAAGTATATAGCGTGCGCCCAGCAGATCGAAATGCGGCGCGGCAGGTTTCGGGGCAAAGTTTTGTCTTGCAATTGCCGCAGGTTTGCTGGCTCACTAAAATGAGGCCTGACGAAAGTACGCGCAGCTATATTTCAACCGCGGGCTGTGGCAGCCGCGGCTCCGGGAGGTGGACTATGAGGTCATGCGAGCCCGCGCTGATCCTCGTCCTGGCGCTCTCTGCGCCGGTCCTGGCGCAGGAACATACTGGGGATCATCCCGTGCCGGAAAAGCTGGGCAAAGTAACGTTTTCCACCACGTGTGCTCCAGGAGAGCAAGCCTCATTTGATCGCGCAGTGGCGCTGTTGCACTCCTTCGCCTATAGCGCAGCCGAAGAAGCCTTTCGAGGGGTGGCGCAGAAAGACCCGGAGTGCGCCATGGCCGGATGGGGCCAAGCCATGTCCGGATTTCATCAGATCTGGGATGATCGCATCACCCCGGCGGCCCTGGAGCGGGGCCGAGGGGCCATCCTGTGGGCGCAGAAGATTACGCGAGGCTCGGCGCGGGAGCGAGAGTATGTTGCCGCACTCGCCCCGATGTTCCTGGAGGCCGAAACGAGGGCTTACGATTCGCGATTGCAGGGATACGAGCGGGCGATGGGGGCGCTCGCGGCGCACTACCCGGACGATCCCGAGGCGCGCATCTTTTACGCGCTATCCTTGCTGGCCACAGCCTCACCAGGCGACAGGACTCACCAGCATCAAAAGCAGGCCGTGGACCTGCTCGAACCGCTGCATCGGCAATTTCCGGAGCACCCTGGAGTGATCCACTATTTGATCCACGCGTACGACAACGCGGAAATGGCGCCGCGAGGAGTTGAAGTGGCGCGGGAGTACGCGCGGATCGCGCCTTCGGCCCCGCATGCGCTGCACATGCCATCGCACATTTTCACGCGCCTGGGGATGTGGAAGGATTCGATCGCGTCGAATCTCGCTGCCCGCGCGGCCGCGCGGGCGCAAGGCGACACCGGCGAAGAGCTCCACGCGATGGACTACCTGGTCTACGCGTATCTGCAGCTCGGCCGGAACGCAGATGCTGCGGCCGTGCTGGCGCAACTCCGGGAGATGAATTCACTCGAGGCGCAATCCTTCAAAGTCGGCTACGCGGCCACTGCCATGCCCGTGCGCTATGCCGTGGAGCGCCGCGCGTGGGCGGAAGCGGCAAAATGCTCTGCGCCGGAGGGCACACTGCCGTGGGTAGCGGCGCTCGCGGTGTGGGCGCGCGCCGTGGGCCTGGCGCGCAGTGGAAATCCCGCCGGCGCACGCACGGAAACGGCAAGTCTCGAAGCACTTCACCAGAAATCTCTCGACCGTGGGGATGCTTACTGGACTGTACAGATACGCATTCAGTTACTGGAAGCTTCGGCCTGGGTATCGCAGGCCTCCGGCAAAGCTGCGGAGGCGTTGGGGGAACTGCGTCGGGCCGCGGATGCGGAAGATGGAATGGAAAAACGTCCGGTGACGCCGGGACCGATGGTCCCGGCGCGGGAACAACTGGCCGACCTGCTGCTGGAGCAGAACCGCGCGCAGGAGGCCCTGACGGAGTACGAGAGCGCTCTTCGCACCTCGCCCGGCCGGCGCGGCGCGTTAGCGGGAGCGCTGGAAGCCGCCCAGCGAGCGGGTAACGATTCCAAGATCAAAATGTATCGCTCGGCCCTGGAAGGCGCGGGGCACTGATCTGCTCGCGGACGTCTGTGTCTGGTGTGAACGCGCCCGAACCTGCTCACGCCGGCGCTTCAAATTCGGCGCGCAGTTTACGGTAGGTCTCGTCCAGCCCCTCGGGATGGAGGCGCGTCTCGCCCACACTGGTCATGAAACTGGTATCGCCCGCCCAACGCGGGAGCACGTGCAGGTGCAGGTGGCCGGCCACCCCGGCGCCCGCGCAGTGCCCCAGGTTCATGCCCAGGTTGAAGCCCCCGGGGTTGTAAATCTTTGCGAGCGCCATCTGCATGCGCCGGGCAAGTCGCATCATTTCCGCCAGCGTCTCCGGGTCGCACCCGGCCAGGTCCGGCACGTGCTGGTAGGGCACGATCATGGAATGGCCGGTGGTGTAGGGATACAGATTCAGGATGACGAAATTTTGCGCGGCGCGGTGGACGATCTTGCGTCCGGAATCGTCGTTGGCGGCCAGAGCCGCGCAGAAAATGCACTCGTCGCTTTTGCCGGCCTGGGCCACGTACCGGTAGCGCCAGGGTGTCCAGAGATAGTCCACAGCGTGCGGTTCCGTGACCGCTCAGTGCGGGGCCGGGCTGGGCGAAGAAGATGGTTGGGGCGAGGGAGCCGGCTGGGCGGGGGCCTCGCCGTTCACAAACTCCTTCAGCTCTTTGCTGGGTTTGAAGAAGGGGATGCGCTTGGCGGGCACTTCCACCTTGTCGCCGGTCTTGGGATTGCGCCCGGTGCGCCCGCGGCGCTGGCGGGTGCGAAAACTTCCAAATCCGCGGATTTCGATCTTCTCGTCTTTCTTGAGCGCTTCAATGATGCTCTCGAAAACAGTTTCGACAATGGTTTCGGATTCCTTGCGGGGCAGCTCCGTCACGCGGATAACCTCTTCCACGAGGTCGGCTTTAGTTACGGTCGGTGAAGTCATGCCCGCCCTCTCCCACTGGAAACGCGCCCTCTCCGGGAACAGACCCAGGGTTTGTGTAAGCGCCACCCTACCACCAGATAAGGAAATATGCCAGAGCACCCCTGGCGAATCGACCGGCAGGAGTCAAAGCCCGCGGAACCCAAATCCGTGACACCGTGCGCCGCGGGCACGGATCCCCATCCCTCCCGGGCGGTTATTGGGAAAGCATCTCGCGTTTGGAAAGCAGAATATCCCCGATGGTGGCGGTGCGCGAGGATTTGGACGAACGGTACTCCTGCAAGGTGCGCCGTTCCTCCTGCTGCAGGGCGCCGCGATAGCTCAAGCCGATGCGGCGCTGCTCGGGATCCATCTTCACCACCTTGAAATCGTACTCGGTGCCCACGGCGAGCGCAGCGGGCGCCTCTGCGTCTTTTTTGGGTGGCTGCTTGTCGCGTTTGCTGCGCCGCTCCTCGATCTCGCTGATGTGGCAAAGGCCTTCGATGCCGGGGGCCAGTTCGACGAAGGCGCCGAAGTTGGCCACACGCAGCACCTTGCCTTTCACCACCTCGCCGATCTTATGCGCGCCCATCCAGTCCGCCCAGATGTCATGTACCTGCTTGATG
Source organism: Binatia bacterium (assembly GCA_035517515.1). Lineage (GTDB taxonomy): Bacteria > Acidobacteriota > Terriglobia > Acidiferrales > UBA7541 > JOPF136. The sequence continues at coordinate 1,779 of DATIYQ010000252.1, read as the reverse complement.
CCCAGGGAGAGGCGGCGGTTCTCCATATCAATCTTCAGAACCTTGGCCTCCACGCTTTCGCCCTTGCGCAAGACTTCACTGGGATGTTTGGGCTTGTCCGACCAGCGCAGATCGGTGATGTGCACCAAGCCCTCGACGCCTTCTTCAACCTCCACGAAGGCGCCAAACTCCGTCATGCTGCGCACGCGGCCGGTGACGATGGTGCCCACCGGATATTTGTCCCGCAGGGATAGCCAGGGATCCGGAAGCGTCTGCTTCATGCCCAGGGAGATGCGGCGCTGCTCGGGGTCCACCTTCAGAACTTCCACTTCAAGCTCGTCCCCGAGGGCTACGATCTTCGAGGGATGCTTGGCGCGCTTGGACCAGGTCATTTCGCTAACGTGCACCAGACCCTCGACGCCGGGAGCCAATTCGACAAAGGCGCCGTAATCGGTGATGCCCACAACTTTCCCGATCAGGCGCATCCCCGCATGATATTGCGCCGGGACGTCCACCCAGGGATCCGGGACCATTTGCTTGCGCCCCAGGGAAATGCGCATTTTCTCGCGGTCGAACTTGAGGACTTTGGCTTCGATCTCGTCCCCGACCTTCAGCACTTCGGAGGGATTGCTTACGCGCCCCCAGGAGATGTCCGTCAGATGCAGCAGGCCATCCACGCCGCCGAGGTCCACGAACACGCCGTAATCGGTCAGATTCTTCACCGTGCCGCGGACGATGGCCCCCTCTTCGATCGCGGCCAGCGCGGCATCGCGCTTGGACTTCAATTCTTCTTCCTGGAGCACGCGGCGGCTGAGGACCACATTGCCGCGCTTGCGGTTCATCTTCAGGATGCGGCAGGTAATTTCCTGCCCCACCCAGCCGTCGAATTCGCGCACCGGGCGCAAATCCACCTGTGAGGCAGGGAGAAACGCAGGCACCCCTACGTCCACCACCAGCCCCCCGCGAATGCGCTCGGTAATTTTTCCGGTGATCGTTTCGTGGTTGCGGTGGGCCTTTTCAATGGCCTCCCAGGCACGCTTGCGCCACGCGCGCAGAAAGGAAACCAGCTTGTAGCCTTCCTTGGTCTCTTCCAGGGGGATGACCGGGACAGACTGCCCCAGCTCGAAGATCATGCCGCCCTTGATGTCCGTCAGTTCCTGCGCAGGAATCAGCGCTTCGAACTTTGAGCCGAGATCCACCACCACGCCGAGGTCGGTGACCGCCACGATGCGGCCCTCGCGCACTTCACCCTCGGTGGAGACTTCATGCTCCGCTGCGTATTTCTCGAGCAGCGCCTCCATGCCTTCCGTCTCCGACGCGTCTTCCTTTTGCGCGGACCGGCGCGGAGCGCGCGGAGCCGGCGGCACGGCCTGCGCCTCCTCAGGCGCGGCCACCGGGGCGGCCGCTACTTCCACCTCCACCGCGGCCTCGGCTGATTCGATCGCGGCCGCAGCCTCAGCCGCGACAACTACAGGTTCGGAAGCGGTGTGCGAATCGGCCGCAGCCGGGTGATTGGTGGAGTTGTTGTCCATGGCCGACATGATGCGGCCTCCCTTGGCGAAAGTTGCCCTGCCGGACTGAGACGCCAAGCCCCTTCAAATCCCTGCGTAGGGCTGTCCGAGCAAGGAAGGAACAGCAGAAGTCGAGCCAAAATCTCGACTCAAAGGATGGTACGCGGCATCTGCGGGTCTGTCAATCAATTGCAGGTGATTCTTCGTTCTGGAACAAACAGCTTGCCCGCCGGATGGGCTTGCTCGTTTCCATTTTCGGAACCAATCAAGGGTTCTGGGCTCCGTAAAA
>DATIYQ010000251.1:0-14217 GCA_035517515.1 Binatia bacterium | reverse complement strand
CTTCCGGCCGGTGCACTCTCTGCCGCACAGCCAGGTTTCCCCGCTCAATGTTTTTCCGCGTGCGCCGATGGAAAAGAGGTGAGGGGCGATGCGCCAGGAAAGCAGAGTGGAGCGGCCGGCGGCTGATTCCCCAGCCTCCGCCACGCAGCCGGAGCGCCGGCGCAGCGAACGCGTGTTTCTTCAGGTCGGCGTGATCGTCCAGGGAGTCACGCCGGCCGGCCGTGCCTTTCGCGAAAAAACCAAGACCCTGGCCGTCAATGTGCACGGCGCGCTGATCCATCTGGCGGAAGAGGTCCGTCCGCGCGACGAGCTCATCCTCACCCATGAAGCTACCGGCCAGCAACAAGCCTGCCGGGTGGTTTACACCCAGCCCGTCAAAGGCAATATTCGCGCGGTCGGCATCGAGTTCGTTGTGGCGGCTCCCAAGTTTTGGCAGATTAGCTTTCCACCGGATGATTGGAAGCCCTACGATCCCTAGTCCGGGATCAGACCGGATGACCACGGTACCGCGGCCGGTGTGCCGCGCGCATCACTGCGTGCGCACATCTTCTGCACCCGCGGATCCGGCCCTGAACTGGAGCCCGTCGCGGAGAGACAGCTTCCCCGGCGCCCGGCGATTCCTACGGGGTGCGGGAGGTCAGTTCGGCGCGCACCGTGCCGATGGCTGCTTCGGCCTCGAAGAGCACCGGGATGCGCGCCGCGTCCTCGCTCAAGCTGATCCACAGCTTCAGGTTGGGCAGGTCCACACCGTCCTGCAGGATGCGCAGGGCGATGCGCGTAGTGGTAAAGGTCCCGGCGGGCAGAGAGAGTTGGGTCCCGGTGGTCTCGCGGTGCGCTTCGATCTCGGAAAATTTCCTGCCGTCAAAGATGCGCATGCGCGCCACCGGATCCTTTCTCCAATCGATGGTTCGCAGGCGATAGATCATGCCCACCGGGTCCGAAGTGCCTGGAAACACCACGTAAACGCGGCGATTGGCGCGGCCGGGCTGGGACGCGGTGGCCATCGGCACCACCAGGTCCTCGTGCCGGGTTTGCTCGCGAATATAGGATTCATACTGATGGCTTTCCAGGGTGATGGCATCCGTATAGGAATCGAATTGATCGTCCAGGGTAAAAAGCCGGCGGACGGGATCAATGGTTTGCGCAAACGCCTGCAGGTGCCATGCCGGCTGGCCGAAGAACTCGCGCCGCTCCGTCACCGCGAGCCGCACCGTGGCCGCGGTCACAAAGCCGTTCCAGTGCGCCGCATACTCCAGGCGTTCTCCGACCGCAAAGGGGACCGGCGCGGACGCCGGAGGGGGATTCTTACGGGCGTGTCCCTGCTTCTGGGCTCCCGCCAGAGCGGCGGCGCAAAAAATGGCCAGTGCGGTGGCCATCGCCGTCCGAACAACAGGCCGGAGCCTGGCGGTTTTCCTCGTGTGGCATTGGCAAACGCGGCTCATAGGGGGAGAGAGTTGATCCCGTATCACTTTTGCAGCCGCGGCGCGCGCCTTGCCGCGCTCCGCAATCACAGGATATAGTCATTCAGAACTGAATGCGAGCCGCCCCGGGAGCGGCCGGGGCTTGCCGCGCCGGCTTCGCCGCCCGGACCGCACTTCCCGCGCGGCAATTCCCAGCAAGAATCGAGGATTGGAAACGATGCGTGTGGTGGTTACCGGAGGGGCGGGCTTCATCGGCTCGCATGTGGTGGAGGAATTATTGCGGCGCGGGGCGGACGTGCTGGTGGTGGACGATTTTACGAGCGGGAAGGAAGCAAACCTGGCCGGGCTGAAGGGCCCGCTCGAGGTGCAGCGGCAGAGCATCACCGCCCTCGATCCCTTGCAGAAGCTGATGCGCGGAGCGGAATACGTGCTGCACCTGGCCGCGCGCACCTCTGTGCCGCGCTCCGTGGCCGACCCGGTGGAAACCAACCTGGTCAACGTGAATGGCACCCTGAACGTGCTGGTGGCGGCGCGGGATGCCCGGGCGCGGCGCGTGGTTTTTGCCGCTTCCTCTTCCGCCTATGGCGAATCGCTGACCCTGCCGAAGACCGAGGCCATGCACCCGGAACCCATTTCGCCCTATGGCGTAACAAAATTTGTGGGCGAGATTTACGCGCAGGTGTTCGGCCGGTGCTACGGCCTGGAAAATGTGTCGTTGCGCTATTTCAACGTGTTTGGGCCGCGCCAGGATCCTGGCTCTCCCTATTCCGGGGTGCTCTCGCTGTTCATCACCGCGCTGCGGGATGGCCGCCAACCCGTGGTGTTTGGCGACGGGGAGCAGTCCCGCGACTTCACCTACGTTTCCAATGTCGTGGACGCCACGCTGCGCGCCGCGGAGACTCCGGGCGTTTCCGGGATGGTTTTCAATGTGGGCACAGGCGGCCGCTTCACCTTAAATCACACCCTGGCGTTGCTGGCCAAAATCAGCGGCCGGGCCGCCAAGCCTCGCTTTGATCCCCCGCGCGCCGGAGACATTCGCGACTCCCAGGCGGATATTTCGCTGGCCCGCCAGATGCTCGGATATGTCCCCTCCGTGGCCTTCGAGGAAGGCCTGCGCCGCACCTGGGCCTGGTACGCCACGCAGCCGGCATAGCCGCGAGCGGTGGTTGGGAAGCCGTGGTTCCATTTATGCGATGTCACCCAGAGCCGCAACCAGCTCCATCAAGTTCGCGACCATCAGGTCCGGCGGGCACGCCGCGAGCTGGTGGCTGGCCAGGCCGTAGGTAACGCCACAGGACCACGTTTCCGCATTCCGCGCGGTCTGTACGTCAATTTCCGAATCGCCCACCATCAGCGCTTCTCGCGGACCGGCGCGGAACTCCTCCAGCAGCGCCTCGAGCCCCATCGGATCCGGCTTTTTCCGCGAAAAGCTGTCCTCGCCGTAAATGCGCGCGAATCGCGGCGCCAGCCCCAGGCCCTCCACGATCGGCAGGGTGAACCGCATCGGCTTGTTCGTCAGGATGGCCAGCGGCCTGCCGTCTAGAGCGGCCAGTGCCTCCACCACCCCGGGATACGGGCGCGTGTAGTCCAGCAGGTGTTCGGCATAGTATTCCCGGAAATAGGCCAGCCCCTTTTCCACCTCGGCCTCGCTGGGAGCGCCGCCCATCGCCTGGCGCATCAGGTCGCGCGCCCCGTGTCCCACATAGCCGAGCACGGTCAAGTCGTCCAGTTCGCCCAGGCCCAGGCGCTTTCGTGCCGCGTTGACGGCCACCACCAGATCGCGGCTGGAATCAATCAGTGTCCCATCCAGGTCGAACGCAATCAGCCGGACTTTCGCCCAGCGGCCGCTCGTGGCGTGGCGTGGCATCGCGTCTCCATTGTACCGGGGCCAGCGGTTTCCCCTGAGAGTGGCGTGGCGTTCTTGTGGCCGCCGGCCGGGCGGCTCGAAGCACGATCGGCATGCTATCGAGGAACGGCACTGCGCTGTTAGAATGCGGCCCTTCATGGTCCCGGCTCGTCAGCGAGGTTTCGGGGAGCTGTGGGCAGCCGCGGAGGGATCTGCCCGGCGGTGAGGCGCTGCCATGGCCCGCATCTTTCCATTTCGTGCAGTTCGCTACGATTCGCAACGCTTTGATCTGGCGCGCGTGCTCACCCAGCCGTACGACAAGATCACCCCGGAGATGCAGGAGCGCTACTACCGCCTGGAGGAGCACAACCTGGTACGGGTGGAGAAGGGCCGCGCGCTGCCCGCGGACGGCCCCCGGGAAAACGTGTACACGCGCGCGGCGCAGACTCTGGAGGATTGGATCCGCGAGGGCGTGCTGCGCCGCGATGCTGCGCCCTCCCTCTACGCCTGTGAGCAGGAGTTCACCGTTCCCGGCTCGCCCGCGCATGCTGAGCGGCGCGTGCGCCGGGGCCTGATGGCGCTTGCGGGACTCGAAGATTATTCCGCCGGGGTGATCCTGCGCCACGAGCAAACCCTGACCGGACCTCGCGCCGACCGCCTCGAGCTGCTCCGCCACACGCGCGCGCACACCGGGCAGATTTTCATGCTCTATGACGACGCGGAAAAGACCGTTTCCGCCCTCCTGGAGCCCGTCCGGCGGGCCGCGCCGGAAAACGAGCTGACCGACGAATTCGGCGTGGTCCACCGCCTGTGGCCGGTCAGCGAGACTGCGGCGGTGCAGGCCCTGGTGGCCGCCCTGGCCGGGAAACAACTGCTCATCGCCGATGGCCACCATCGCTACGAGACGGCGCTGTCGTATCGCGACGAGTGCCGCGCCGCCCGATCCAATCCGCAGGATTCCGCGCCCGCAGCGTATGACAAAATCCTGGTGACCCTGTTCGCGCTCCAGGATCCCGGCGTGGTGCTGCTGCCCACGCATCGGGCGGTGCGCGGGATTCCGGGCTTTGATTTTGCCGCCTTTCGAAAGTCGCTCGAAGGCATCTTCGATTGGTATGCCTACCCCTTCGCCGGCGAACCCGAGCGCCGGCCCGCGCTGGCGGAGCTGAGGCGCGACCTGGCGGCGCGCGAGAAAGGTCCGGCAGGCCGGCGCGCTTTGGGAGTCTATGCGGGTGGCGGGGCCTTCTTTCTGTTCGTGCTGCGCCGTGAGGCGGATCTCGCGACTCTGCTGGAGAGCGTGCCGGCGCCGCAACGCTCACTGGATGTGGTGCTGCTCCACCGGCTGCTCCTGGAGAAGAAACTGGGATTGACTGAGGAAGCGGTGGCGCGCGAAAAGAACATCAGCTACCACCGGGAGGCGGAGGAAGCCTGCGCCGACGTGGATCGCGGCCACGCCCAAATCGCCTTCCTCCTGCTGCCCGTCGCGCCGCGCGCGGTCTACGATCTGGCCGTGGCGGGCAACGTCCTCCCGCAGAAGTCCACGGATTTCTATCCCAAATTGCTTAGTGGTCTGGCGATTTACCGTCTCGAGGAGTGAGGCGAACTTCTCCTGCTTCTTGCCAGAGGAGCGATTCCTTTTTTCCCGCAGCGGGGTGCGGAGGGCCGGTCGCCCGGCCGCCTTATTTTGCGAAGCTCTGGATGGCCGCGGCTTCCGAGTCGAAGACCTCAAAAACCGTCAACAGTTTGGTCACTTGCAGGACTTCCTGGAACTTCTGCCCCAGGTTGGAGAGTTTCAGCACCGCGCCATGGTTCCGCGCGCTGTGAAACGCCGCCACCAGCGTGCCCAATCCCGCGCTGTCAATGTAGGTGACGTTGCCCATGTTCATCACGATCTTCCGCCTGTCTTCGGCTAGAAGATTTTTCATGCGTTCCCGCAGTGAGTTCGATTCCTCACCGAGAATGATCTTCCCCTCCAGCGCCAGCACGACCACGCCTTCCGCATCCCTGCTCAGTATCTTCAGTGACACGTTGCCATCCCCCTTCCGCTTGAATTCTCCGGTGCCGGAAAATCCTGGCCAGTGCCGCCAGGCGCCCGCACGCCGCCGTTTCAATCCGCCACGTGCACTGCTGCCCGCCAGGGCCACGGCTCAATAATAGTCCGAGCAGGACATATAGTAGCCGCACCGCGCGCAAATCAACTTGCACTTTCGCGGCTCGAGGCGCGCCGAGCACACCGGGCAGTATTCCAAGGGCTCCCCCGGAACCTGCCCTTCCGCGTTCGAGTCCAAGCCCCCACCCTCGGGAGCCGCATCGGAAGGCCGCCCGTCCTTCATAGAGCTTGGTGGTTATAACACAAGCCGTCTCCGGCGGGAAGCGCAACCCGGGTGGCCGCCTGCCCGTCTGCCGGCTGGCGTCGCCCGGCATGGGCCGCCCGGGCGAACCGCCCGGAAGGCCCCAATGACACGCTACCCGAATAGGAGTAGACTGCATCTAAAGGATTGGGAGAGACTCCCATGAACGCAAAGCGCACCGCGGTTCTTGCTGTCGCCTTGGGGTTCTGGGTCTTGCCTGTATCCGCCCAGGTGCGCGGGGGAGCGGGAGGGCATGTCGCTGTGGCTCACCCCGGCCCTGTAGTTACCCGGCCCTCTGCCGCCACACACGCAAATCCTGCTTATCCGGGTGCGGTTCGAGCGCGCCGGACTGCGGTTCCGACGACTTCCCTGGTCGCTTCCCAGCCCCTGAATTCCGGATTCATTGCCGGGGGAACGATACAAGATTTGTTCGGCTTTCCCGCTCCGGGACTTGGCTTTGATTACACCCATTGGGCGGCCGTCAATTCCAACTTGGGCGTGCGTGCTCTGATCGACCCCGTCACCCAGTTGGAGATCGCGCAAGCGATCCAATTGCGCGGCGCGGGCACCGGTTACTTTCCGGGATTTTACGCGCCGTATGGTGGAGCGCCGATTGTGATCGAGTCTCCGTCTGCGGTCGCGGCCCCGGAAGCGGACGCGGCTCCCGCACAGCAGCCACCCATCATCGTGGTGACGCCTCCGGCGGCCACCCCGGCGCCCGTGCAGGCGCAGGAGCAGCCACTGACCGATCCCGGCGAATTCGTCCTGGTGCGCCGTGATGGCCGTTTGCTCTTTGCCGTGGCGTTCACTTCTGCGGATGGACGGGTGGTTTACGTCACCAAGGATGGGCTGCGCCGCACCATCCCTCTCGATCAACTCGATGTGGATTCCACGCAGCGCATGAATGAAGAGCGCGGCACCTCCGTGCAGCTCCCCGCGGCCTGACCCGTTTCCCCGCCGGAATTATTTCACTGGCTCCGGCATGTAGAGCCCTGCGTTCTCCGGCAGGCCGGCTCGTTCGAATTGAATGGTGACGTGGGTGATTTGAAACCGGCGAGCCAGCAAATCTTGGATCTCCCCCAGAATCTTTTCGCTCACTTCCATGTGCATATCGGGAATGCGCACGTGGCAGGATATCGCAAAGAGGTCGGTACCCAGCGTCCAGATGTGAATGTCGTGCACCTCTTGGACGCCCGGCACTCCGAGCATGGCCCGGGCGACGTCGGCTAGCTCCACATGTCGTGGCAATCCTTCCAGGAGGATGTGCGTGCTCTCCCGTAGGATCCCCGCGCTGGACCACAGCACCAATCCCCCGATCAGCAGGCCCAGCAGAGCATCCACCCATTGCGCCCCGGTGCGTTCGATGGCCACGGCGCCGGCCAGAATTGCGATATTGGAAAGGGCGTCCCCGGCATTGTGCACCAGGACGGTGCGCAGGTTTAGGTCCTTGCGGCCACGCACCATCGCCAGGCTGATCCCGGCATTCACCGCCAGCGCGCAAAGCGAAATCCAGAACATCACCCGGCCGGCCACCTCCACCGGCGCAATCAGGCGCTCGACCGCTTCATACAGGATGAACACTGCCACCACACCCAGCAGCAAGGCATTGGCGAACGCCGCCAGAATCCCGGCGCGCTGGTATCCGTAGGTTTTTTCAGCGTCCGGAGGGCGCTCCGCCAGGCGCAGCGCGAACCAGGAAACGAACAGCGTGGGCAGGTCCGAAAGGTTGTGAATCCCGTCGCTCACCAGGGCCATGGAGCGCGCCAGCGTTCCACCCACCAGCTCGGCAACCACCAGCCCGGCCGTGGCCACCACCGACCACAGCATGATCCCTTTCCAGCGGCCGCCCGTCATCCCGTGAGCGTGGAAGTGCCCATGGGCATGGCTGTGTCCCACGCCGTGCGCGTGGGCAGGGGAGAAGCCAGAGGAGTCCGCGTGGGACTGGCCGTGCGCTCCGGCAGTGTGGGCCATGGCCCTAGTTTAACCTGCATTCCGTGCCCGGGTGGTCCGGCCGGCTTTCCATCTGGTCACTCCCCAGGATCTCGCATGCAGGCGAAGCGCTGACCGAAAATTCGCAACTCGGATGCGGCCGGCGCCCGCGTGGTTCGGAACAGGCACTCGGAACTCCAAAGAAAATTGACTTCCGGCGGGCCTCCCGCCTAGTATGAAACCCACTACGCGCGGCGCGGGGTGCCGCGGGTTTCTGGCGCAATCAGGGAAAGGTCGGGCTTCAGGAACGAGTGTCCGTATGTCCCAAAAAACCGCCAAATTGACGTTTTGGGGAGTGCGCGGTTCGACTCCCACGGTGGACCGCAGCACCTGGCGGTATGGCGGCAACACCCCCTGCCTGGAATTCGTGGCCACCGACGGCCAGCGCTTTATCCTCGACTGCGGCACCGGCCTGCGCCACCTGGGGCGCCGGTATATGGAAGCCTACGCCGAGACCGCCATCAATGCGGTCGTGCTGGTCACCCATTACCATTGGGATCATATCCAGGGTCTGCCTTTCTTTTTCCCGTTCATTCCCGAGCGCAACCACTTCCACTTCTTCAGTTTTGAATCCAAGTACCTGGGCAAAGACAGCCTGAAGCGCGTCTTACAGACGCAGATGGCCACCCCCTATTTCCCCGTGGACGTGAGCATCTTTCACTGCAAGCGCGAATACACGGAGATCGCCGGCGGCGATAGTTTGCAATTCGGGGAGACGCGCATCTCCACCAAATGGCTGAATCATCCCCAGGGCTGCCTGGGGTATCGTCTGGAAACTCCCGCCGGGACGATCGTCTACGCGACGGATAACGAGCCCGGCGTGCCGGAGATGGACCGCGACCTCCGCGAACTCGCCGCCGGTGCCGATATCTATATCCACGACGCGCAATACACTCCGGAACAGCTTCGGACCACCCAGAAGGGCTGGGGACATTCCACCTGGCTCGAGGGCATCGGCGTGGTGCGCGATGCGGGCGCCAAAAACCTCGTCCTGTTTCACCACGACCCGGATTCCAGCGACCGCGGCGTGGATGCCATCCTGCGCCAGACCCGCCAGCAATACGCCAATGCCTGGGCCGCCTCCGAAGGCATGGTGATGACCCTGAACGATCGCAAAATGGACGTGGTCATGCGCGATAGCCGCGCCGGCCAGCGCCGCGAAGGCTTCTTCCGCGCCACCATCGTGGGTTACACCGAGGAGGGCCGCGCCTTCCAGGAAGAAACCGTAATCCGCGATCTGACCCTCCACGGCGCTCTGCTCTACCTGGAAAATACCCCGCGGCTGCAATCCGAGCTGCAGGTGATGATGGAAGCCCCGGTGGACGATTTGCACCCCGACGGCCGCATCCCCCTGCGCGGCTACGTGGTGCGCCGCGAACCGGCCTCCGACGAGAATCGCAACGCCGTGGGCATCGTCTTTGCCGAAGAAGTCGAGCCCGATCCGACCGTCCCCACCGGCTGACCCCTTCCCGCGCCCACCGGAGAGGATACAGAGCGCCACCCCTGCTGGTTCGCTTTCAATCAAACCATCGTAATCACGATCCCGGGTGACACCCGCTCCTATATCGTGCTTCAGAAGGGCTCTTCCGCAGGCACGCCCGGTCCGGGCCTGGCCTCCGCTTCTACGCAAACGGTGGGCAATACGCGCCTTCCGACCATGGAAGAGTTGCGCGAACTGATCCAGTTGCGTAGAGAACTGAACGAGATGTACCAGACACCGGGCCTCGTGCCGGCGGCGCCGCAGCCGCAGCAGTGAGGGGAATGGGAAGACTCGGGACGTGAAGCCCAACTGCCAGCCCCCTATCGAGATCAACAGAAAAACTGGGACCGGAGCGCTGTGTGGGCTTCATGGATATGGCCCGGATCAACGGAATCAACCTCTATAAGCACGGCACCTCGCGCACCTACTTGAATCGGGACGATTCGGGGCAGTGCTACAAGTACAGGAACTCACGCTTCGAGAAGGCCGATTTTGCTGTGGAACTGGCGAAGCTTGAAGCCATCTTGGCGGAACTCGGCGACACCTTGCGATCCGTCTACGATGAGACCTATATCGCGCGCAAAGAGGAAGCGTTGCGAGAAGCCGGCATTCCGCTTGTGCGAATCGAAATCGAGCCCGAGGATCGCTCGATACACTGACTTGGCACCGAGCTAGCTCCCGAGCGCCCCGTCATCCGCCCGGAATTGCTTGGCCTCAGGGTGTGGCGAACTACGAACGAAGAGGTCGGAAGCTCGAATCTCTCCGGGTGCGCCATTCCTCATTTTTCGCCCGCTCGAAGATCTCCTCGAAGGGCCCGGTATCGAAAATGGCCCGCAATGAAAGGGTACCGTTTCGTGGACATACCAGCGTTCCTCCAGAGTGAATTCTCTCTCACTCCCGCTGGCACAAACATCTAGGTCAGGTCACTTTCGCCCTGGCACAAAAACTCGGGCTGGTCACTCTCTTGGCTCTCAAAGCTGTACTACATTCGGAGGGCTTGACTGTCTAAATTAGAGGGGGCGCTGCAGGACTTATGGCGCAGACAGCAAGTCGCTGAAAAAATTTGACTCAAGCGTCTTTTGTTGCGTTATAAGCAAAATCGAGTGCAGATGCACCCCAGCTGCGGAGTATGAGGGTGATCCGCTGAGGTTTCATGTCAATCGCCTTACAAGAGTCTGTACGGTTTCCACCGAGCGCAGTGGCGATCAAAATGGTCATGGCTCTTGCGGTCGGCATGCTCGTTGGATTTGAGCGAGAGTCTGCCAGCAAGGACGTTGGAATACGAACGTTTGGACTGACCGCACTGCTCGGCGCATTGAGCGTTCAGATCTCGCTGGCATACGGCTTGGTTGCCATGACCGGCGTAATCGTGCTGATCGCTTTGCTTAACACTTCCTCCATAATGGGAAATCGCTCTCCGGAGATTACGACTTCGGCCGCATTGTTGGTGACCAGCGCTTTGGGTGTACTGGTCGGGCTCGGCCACACGTTCACGCCTGTCGCAGCAGCAATCCTTATGACGCTATTGCTCGCGTGGAAGATGGAATTGCACCGATTTGCCGGGGGCGTGAGCATGGCGGAGTTGCGAGGCGCAGTCCTTCTCGGCTTGATCGGTTTGGTGATCTACCCAGTCTTGCCCGACAGGTTCATTGACCCCTGGGCACTGGTGAACCTGCGGCAAGCATGGATCGCGGTCGTCGTGATCGCCAGCGTGGCTTTCGTTAATTACGTGCTGCTGCGGCTGTACAGCACGCGGGGGCTGATTTGGACGGCCATACTCGGCGGCTTGGTGAGCAACCGCGCCGCAGTCGCCGAACTTATGGCTGCCGTCACCGGTGCTAGGGTCGCGGTGCTGATCCTATTTGCGACCATTGCCATGTTCCTTCGCAACTTCGTCCTACTGGCGCTGTTCGCGCCGCGAGCTGTGCTCACGGCAATCGGGCCTCTCTCTGCGATGGCATGTGTTGCCCTGCTGGTGCGGACTGGCAAGACAGACGAGGAGCCCGGTCAAGAGCTGACTCTGCGTTCACCCATATCCTTGAGAAGAGTGTTGGGATACGGGGCCTTGTTTCTCGCGATCCAAGCCCTTGGCACGCTCGCTGAAAGGCTGTTTGGGAGCTTCGGCCTTATGGCCGCGAGCGGCATCAGCGGCGTGGCCAGTAGCGCGAGTACGACGGTGGCAGTCGCCAACCTAAGTGCCAGCGGAAAAATAACACCAGAATTGGCGGGAACGGCGGCAGTAATCGGGTCCATGACAAGCGCTTTGACCAATGTCCCGGTGGTCTTCAAGCGGCTGCCCGGTAAAAGTGTGTTCAAGATTGCGAGTTCTACCGCCCTGCAGATTCTAGTAGGAATTGCGGTGCTCGCGGTGCAGCACTATTTCCGAGCGCGATAGATGTCACCCGCAGTTCGGATTATCGGAAACAAGACCGTCTATTCCATGGGCGGACTACGTGTCAGGGCTAACCCCTTTCACTGCTGCATAGGTCCATCTCCGTTACTCTTTTGAGCTCCTCCTCGACAGCGGGAACCTGACCTCAACAAAAGAACCCCGCCAAACGCCTTCAGGCGCGCTCGGTCCGCATTGCGCCTCACTTTTTTGACAATCCAGAAAACTCGTCCTAGGGTGCGCACGGCTTCCGCACTTTTTCCCTCGAATCTGGACTGGCGGGAGAAGCGGCAAGCCGGAAAGGAGGCCCCAGACATGAAGCTGAAGCTGGGCGAGGAGAGCAAGCGGGTGCTCGCCGTGTTCGCCATCTCGTTCGTCCTCGCCGGGCAGATCGTCTGGGCGCAGTCCCGAATCCTCGGGACTTGGACAGCAGCCGCAGTTCAACACGGCCGTCCAGGGGCAGACTGGCGCCCAGTCCCGCACGGGCGGGATGCCTTCCTGAACTTCATCAACTGGATCGGCAACGTCATCGCCCCGGTGGGAGCCGGAGGGGCGGTGGTGGGCGCAGTCGTTTCCTGGCTGCACGGCCGAGGCGTGGGCCGCTGGCTCGCCGCAGCTGCGGGGTTGCTGGCGGTTTCCGGCATCACCCGGTTGATCGAGTTCAGGATCACGAACGGCACGGGAGGCGTGACGTAGTTCCAGGCGGCGCACGCGTGCCGGGCGGAGTTGGCAGGCAGTCGAGGAAAGGAGAAAAAACAGGCTTCCTGCCGTTGCCCGCCACACCTTCAAAACCCATTCCACTCGGAACTGTGCCGTGAAATACAGCATCCATGCCGACGAGAGCCCGGAAGGATGCCACGGACCGCGCCGCCGACGAGCTAGCGACAATGATGCTGGAATCGCTGGAACAGTTCCCCGCGGCGGAGCAGGAGCGCAGGCTCACCGCCATCCGGAGAATCACCCGGCAGATCGGCCACAAAGCTCGCGGAAGCGCTTCAGGGCGCGGGCGAACTCGGTCGTCGCGTGGCGGAACCCGGCGAGACCCTGCGATCCGTCTACGATGAGACCTATATCGCGCGCAAAGAGGAAGCGTTGCGCGAAGCTGGCATTCCACTCCTGCGGATTGAGATCGAGCCGGAGGACCGCTCGATACACTGACTCGGCGTGAGCAAGTCTCCGAGTGCGCTGTCACCCGAGAAAAGTCTCTTCAACCGGCATCGGCTAACTTCCAGAACGGGACTTTGGGAGGGTTAGGGGTACATGTCCGGTTCCCGCGTTAATCGTCCAATTGACCGCCCGGCATAGATTTCCATCATTTTGACCACGAGAGCAGCGCGCTAGATTCCTGAATCGTTTCAAGCAGCCGCGGGAGTTCGGCGCAGCGAGCTTCTAGAGTCCCGGTGCAAAGCGGAAAGTCGCTTCGCACGGCCGCGGCAGCTTCATATTCCGATTGACCAACCAAATGCTCCACCGCCTGGACCAGCACCTCACCCACCCTTTGCACAGTGAGAATTCCCTTCAAGAAGTTCAAGTTCGGCTCCAGCCAACGATGGGAATATAAGTGTCCTTCAAAGTCCCAGAGGCAAGCGGGGCCCCCTCCACGGTCGGGAGTCCACGGGACGAATACAGGGTTCTCGTTTTCGGGGTACATCAGACACGAGATGTACTGGACAGCAGCAATTGCGCGTCCGACCGTGCCCAGTGACCACCATGCAGTCCATAGCCGCTCCACATCCGGTAAAATAACTCCATAGGTTGTTAGTGCTCCGACCCAGCGATATGGTCTTGTTCCAGACCCTTGGAAGGCGAGCCCGCGCTGGTCGTCAATTTCCTCAAGAATCGTCTGCTGCATGAACTCCGAAACGACCGCGGTTTGCTTGGGTGTCAAATGCAAGTCAAAGATGTGTCGATCGGCCAGGACAGGGTAGAAATACTCGATAACTCCGCCATATCCGTCCTGAATACTTCGCAGGTCTTCACGCCACGCTTGCAGGCAAAAGGGCAGCAGGTAAACCAACAGTGGGCCTTGGATGTCCGTGTTGCGCAGGTCATGTAAGTATTCCCATAGGTCACTTGCATCCGCTCGTTCACCTGGGCGCAGTCGCACAAGCCGCCTCAAATGCCGGTCGTTTCCTTCAAAAGCCTCTTGTGTGATCTTTTCCGGGGGCCGTGTCGCTCCTAACGCGTGGTGAAGCTTGATCCTTTGATTGACTTGGTCGGTGGGCATTTCAACTTGAAGATATCGCACGACCCCTTTTGGTTCAATTCTCGGGCCTGTGTAGTCGCGTGACCAGGCCCGAGGCCCTCTCGGTCCAGCAACGGCCTCCTGGGATATTACCAAGAACGGTTTCGCAAGGATGGTCGCCGGCGTGGAAAGTTGCCGTCTAGCTTCTGAGCTGAGGCCATCCAGCGCTCGAGTAGCCAGTTTTCCACCGTCGCGCTCACACCTGGCGGGTAGGCCGGGATCTGATCCGAGTAAAGAGAATCACGAGAATTCCCCCAGGCGCTTGCCGCAGTCCTCATAACCCCACTTTTTTGACAGCCCGGAGAACTTGTCTTAGGGTGCGCACGGCTTTCGCAGTTTCTCACCGCATCGCCCCGGTTGGAGCCGGAGGGGCGGTAGTCGGCGCAGTCGTTTCCTGGCTGCACGGCCGAGGCGTGGGCCGCTGGCTCGCCGCCGCTGCGGGGTTGCTGGCGGTTTCCGGCATCACCCGGTTGATCGAGTTCTGGATCACGAATGGCAC
>DATIYQ010000250.1:0-4533 GCA_035517515.1 Binatia bacterium | reverse complement strand
ATCAACGGCACCATGGATGACCACGGCGACGCGCTGGACGAACACGAGGCGCGCCTGGCGCGAATGCGCGGCGCGGCCACCGTGCTCGCTGCGCTCACCGCCGCGGCAGTCAGCGCCCTGGTCAGCCGCCTGCGCATCTGGTTCGCGCCATGAGCACCCAACCTCCGCCGGCGCCAGCAGCGGCGCAAAAAGTAATCGCCCAGGTGGAGAGCGCCGCCGGTGCGCTCGGTTCGCGCGCCGTCGGCATCATCGCACTGGCCGCGATTGTTTTTTCGGTGGTCGCCTTTCGCGGCTGGCTCGAAGCCCGGGACGACCGCACACGCATGCAAGCCACGCTGGCCTCGCAGGGCACGCTGATTGCCGCCGCGCAAAAGCGCGAAGAGGACCGCGCCCAGCAGTTGGCGGACACTCTGAAGCAGATCACCGACCTGAAGCGCACCGTGCAAACACCACAGCAGGTGATCCGGGAGTTCCCGCAATTCCTGCCGACGCTGCCCCAGCCCATCGAACCGATCCCGCCGCAGCAGGGCACCAGCGCCCCGGGAGCAACGCCGCGGCCAGGGGGCAGCGCCGCGCTCCCTTCCGCTCCGGGAAAACCCGGCGAGCCCCCGCCCCAGGACGTGCGCGTGCCCGCGGCGGACTTAAAGCCGCTGTTCGACTTTGCCCAGGACTGCCGCGCGTGCCAGGCCAAGCTGACCGCGGCCCAGCAGGACGTGAAGGACGAACAGGCAAAGAACGCTGCGCTGACCACCCAGCGGGACGCTGCGGTGAAGGCGGCCAAGGGCGGGGGAATGTGGACGCGAACGGTGCGAGCCGCGAAGTGGCTGGCCGTGGGCTTCGCGGTCGGCTATGTGGTCCACGCCGCGGCGCACTGATGGTCCGGAGACCTGGGGGAGGGGCTGTTCTCAGCGCCGCGGAAGACAGGGGGGCATTAAGAAGTGAGTGGCGGCAGGCGATTTCACTTGACAGCATGGGTCCGATAAGATATATTATGTTAACTACGAAATCGCCCTGTATTTGCGCCCCTTTCCTGGCCTTTCCGGCTTCGCCGCACCCCTGCCCTGTCGGCCCCCCTGGGTAGGGCGGCTCACCACATTTTCTAATCTCCGAGCGGGCCAGCTCCTTTGGATTTTTCCCGTGGCGGTGGGGTACTCGGACCTCAAGCGGCGGTGTCCTGTCCCGCGGAAGTTTGTGCGACGCACCTTACTTCGGGGTGGAAGTCTTTGCCGGGCGCGAATGCGCGCTCAGCCGGGCCAGTTCGAAGTCAATGTACTGGACCAGCCCCTCGCGCTCTCCCCCCACCAGGCGGCGTCCGTTCACAAAAACGGTCGGGGTATTGGCGACCTTCAGTTTGATCCCCTCCGCCGTGCTCTTGTCGATCTCCGCTTTCATGGCCGGATCCACCAGGCACGCCTTGAAAGTGTCCGCGTCATACCCGGCGGCCACTCCCTGGGCCACCACCGTCTCCCAGACATTCCCGGCGCTGATCTGGTCCTGATGGTCGAAGATGTATTCCGCATACGTCCAGAAGGCGGCTGGATTCTTGTGATAGATGCAACGTCCGCCGAGCGCGGCGGTCAGCGACCAGACGTGGATCTGCGTGAGCGGAAACTCGCGGAAGACGAAGCGCACCTGCGGATAATCCGGAACCAGCGAGCGAATCACTTCGCTCAAGCGGCGGCAACTGGGGCATTGAAGGTCCGCATACTCCACCACCACCACTTTGGCGCCGGCCGGGCCGCGCGATGGCGCGGAGGAGAGGTCCATATCGGCGCGCAGAGCCACGAACGGGTCCGCATCCATGTCCGACAAATCTCCCTGCACCAGGTAGCGCCCGTCCTCGCTGACGTACATGGTTCCCTGGTTGTTCTGCCCTTGCGTGGCGATTTCCACTTCCACGCTGCGCAAGCCGGGAATGGCCGTGGGTTGCGGCGGTCCGACCTTGATGGTGAATGTCGGCCCCAGCGCGTAGAGATTTCGCAGGTAGGCTTCCACACGGCTTCCCACACTGCCCGCCGCGCCCGCCGCGGGCGCGGCCTGCGCCACGGAATCCGCGGGCGCCGCGGCGTGACCGCCGGAGCCAACGCTCACGTCCTGGGCCCGAGCCGCGGCCGCGGCGAAGAGCAGACCCAGAAGCACACGGAAAATATTCATCGCCTGGTTCCCTCCCCTGATGTCCTGCTCACGAAAAATACTTTGGCCCGGCACAGTTCCCGATTCCGCGAGTTCGAACTGGCCCGGCTGAGCGCCCACGCCCCGCAGACTTCCGCGCAACAGCACATCCCTGGTCCCGATTCCTCGCGGCGCGGGATGACAGAATTGTCTCTGCCGCGCGGCGTCACGACTCCGCGGGCACGCGCACTCGCGCGGCAGATCGAAAGGCCTGGGCAATGGGAAACTTTCTGCCAATGCCGAAAGCCTTCGATGTGATTTTCAGGCCCACGGCTGCCTGCTGGCGCTTGTACTCGTTGTGGTCCACTTTCCGGGCGATGCTTTCCACCAGCGCCAGCGGCAGCTTTTCCTTCTCCGTGATTTCCTCCGGGCTCATCATTTCTTCGATGTAGTCGCGCAGGATGCGGTCCAGGGTCTCATACGGAGGCAGCGTGTCCTGGTCCGTCTGGTTCGGGCGCAGTTCGGCGGAGGGCGCTTTCCGAATGGTGGCCTTGGGGATGAGTTCCCTGCCCTTTGCGGAATTTTCTTCGCCCAGCATTCCTCCCGTCGCATTCAGGTATTCGGCGAGCGCGTACACCATGGTCTTGGGCACGTCGGAAATCACCGCCAGCCCGCCGGCCATATCTCCGTAGAGCGTGCAGTAGCCGACGGAGAGCTCGGATTTATTTCCGGTGGTCAGCAGAAGCGAGCCGAATTTATTGGAGAGGGCCATCAAAAGATTGCCGCGGGCGCGGGCTTGCAGATTCTCTTCGGCCACGTCTTCCGGGCGGCCGTGGAAGGCGTCGCGGAGCGCCGCGCGGTAGGCCTCAAAGATCGGGGTGATGGGAATGAGCTGGAACTCGATGCCCAGATTTTCCGCCAACTGCCGCGCATCGCGCACGCTTCCTTCGGAGGAATACGGGCCGGGCATGCCCACGCCGAGCACGTTCTGCGGTCCCACCGCCTCCGCGGCCAGCACCGCCACCAGGGCGGAATCAATTCCGCCGCTCAGTCCGATCACCACCTTGCCGAAGCCGCATTTGCGGACGTAGTCGCGCGTGCCCAGCACCAGCGCCTGGTGCACGGCTTCCATCTCTTCCTCCGGCTGGGCGTGGCGCTCGCCCTGGCGGGAGTCCGTGTCGTAGAGCACCAGGTCTTCCGAAAATGCGGAGGCGCGCGCGGCCACTTCTCCCTCCGGGGTAATCACGCAACTGGCGCCGTCGAAAACCAGGCTGTCGTTTCCTCCCACCTGGTTGACGTACACCACCGGCTTGCCGTGGCGCGCGGCCAGCGATTGAATCATTTTGGAGCGGAGGGCGCGCTTGTGGAGGTGGAACGGCGACGAAGAGATGTTGACGATCAACTCCGCGCCCTTCGAGGCCAGCTCGGCCACCGGGTCGCGCTCATAGAGCGGGCGGGCCCAGAATTGCTTGTCGTTCCAGATGTCCTCGCAGATGGTGATGCCCAGGGGCACGCCGCAGAATTCGTACACGTGCTGAGTGTGCGCGGGCTGGAAGTAACGCGACTCGTCGAACACATCGTAGGTGGGCAGCAGCATCTTGCGCTGCAGGAACAGCACGCGGCCGTAGCCGATCAGGGCCGCACAATTTGCCGCCGGTTTGCCGACGTCATCCTGCGCGCGGCCCACCAGGCCGACGATGGAGGTCAGGGGAATTTCGCCGGCGAGCCGCTCCAGGACTTCCAGATTCTGCTGCACGAAGGCGGGACGTTCCACCAGGTCGAAGGGAGGATAGCCGCACAGCGACAATTCGGAGAAGATGGCCAGGTCCGCGCCGCGCCGGCGCGCCTCCGCGGCCGCTTCGCGGATTTTCGCCGCGTTGCCTTCGAAATCGCCCACCGTCGGATTGATCTGGGCCAGCGCAACCTTCATGGCTGTCCTTAGGATACGGAGCGGCCCGCGGGGATGCAAATAGGGCCCGGCCGCGGAAGGAACCGTTACCGGAGCGTGCCGCGGAGCCAGGCGAGGATCTCCGAGCCATCGCTCTGCGCAGGGGGCGCGAGAATTCGCCCGCCGGCGTTTGCCGCAAAGCGCTCGGCGAGGCCTTCCTTCTCAAAGTATTCCGCGGCAAGATCGTCGAGATACCACCAGTCCTCCGAGAAATCGATGTAGCTGACGCGGCGCCCGGGTCCCGGCACGGTCATGGTCACCCGCCGGAACCAGGCGAGGTCCGAAAACGCTCCCCAGCACATGTTGAACAGGATTTCCAGACTGTCCGGCTGCCGTCCCAGGTCGGAGAGAAGCCGGATGGTGTTCTGAACATTACTCACACAGACCAGGCGTTCAAATCCGACCTCACGCACCGTGCGTTCAAAAGCGCCGCCGGCCAGGGCGGGCTTGCAGCGATACTCGTCCGCGAGGGT
>DATIYQ010000249.1:0-6188 GCA_035517515.1 Binatia bacterium | reverse complement strand
GGATTGGCGATGGGCACACGGACCAACCCATCCGCGAAAAAGGCGGTGCACGGGGGTTCCATGGGGCGGTCGATCTCGACGTTGATGCCCCACCTCCCCTGAGGGTCGGGCTGGACCACGTAGAGGGCTCTGACGGTGCCGCGACCCGCGGTTCGAATCCGCGCCTCGGCGATTCCCTTCCGATGGCCCGACCAGTGCTGCCAAAGGAACTCCCGGAGGTCCGCCCGGCCCCTGGTGAGACGAGAGTGGTCGAGGATATAAATCCCGCCATCTTCAAATCCAGAGAGACCGCCGCGCGATTTGAAGTAGCGGCAGCCCTGGTCCGCCCGGCCGGCGGGAACGAGCAGAAAACTCCCCATGGCAACAACGAAGAGGACCAGTAGCTTCATCAGGGGGAATCATATCGCGGCCGTGCGGTTTGAGGAGGGGTGAGAACTCGGCGCACAATCCGATCGAAAATGGCACAAGGAGAACGGCGGCGGAAAGAAGCGGTGATGGGATGGGTTCGAGCAGTTGCTCCGGCCGAGATTCTCCCGAGTTGCGCGCCAATTTGAAAACAACATGGATTGGGAGCCCCATGCAGCTCCTCGGGAGTGCCGTGGCCCGCAGCGGGGGCGGGTACAAAACGACGGAAGCAGAGGTACCATCACCCCCAGGTGCAGTAGCAGCGATCCCCAATTTCCACAGCGCAACCCGCCCAGCAGGGGACCGGCTGCAATGTAAAGGTGACCACAAGGAGGAAGACGATGAAACGATTCGCACGGCTGCTCGGCGCCACGCTGGGACTCGCGGCTCTTGCACTTGGGGTCTCTGTGCTCCCCCAGAAAACGGTTCGCGCGAATGCGGCCACCGATGTGAATGTGGTGAATACGCCGCTGCCGGTTACCGGAAGCGTAAGGGATGCGGACAACCCGGCACGAATCCCGTTCCGGGGCAGCTTTATCCTGAATGTCAATACCGGACTGACTGAATTCCACAATGTTGCGGCGGTAGCGCTGCCTCCCAAGAAAGGCATCGTCATTGAATACGTAACCGGGGTTTGTCCCATCCCGGCGGCCGCAAAGGTGCAAGTGGCCAGTCTGGACTTCATCTACGACGAGACCTCGCCGCAACATTTTGTCCTCGATCAGATCTTTCCGCTGCCGGTCACCAAATCGCTAACGGACGGACAAGGCGTCGTCCGCTTCTTCGCATCGCAACTGGTGCGGTTCTATATCGAAACCAGTGGGTCCGCAACTCTGGGGGGATGGGTCCGGCTGACTGGTCCGGCTCCAGCGAGCGGAGGAATTGAATGTCAATTCTTTCTCACCGGCTACATGGTGAACCTGCCTTGAAACTGGGCTCTGGGGATGGCGGGATCGTACCGGCAAGGATTTGCGGCCAATGACAAACCGAGATTGTTTGCAGAACGCGATAGCGGTGCGCGGCGCGGTAGGAGTTCAGCTTGCTGGGATCGAGCGAAGGAAGGGCTGTAGCATTTCTTTGTCAGCTTATATCGAGGGAATTGACCCCGCGCAAAGACAGGAATGTCTGTGCTACGAGGCAAACTGACCCACTACTCGCGACGCGGCGCCCGTGCGTCCACTGGCAAGCCATGCTACCTTGCGGGGGCACAGGAGGCGCGGGGAATGGCGGAAAACAAAACCAAGCCCACCACGGTGAGCGTGACGGCGTACATCGAGGCCCTGGCGGACCCGGCGAAGCGGACGGACGCGAAGGCGCTGGTAAAAATGATGCAAGCCGCGGCCGGGGAGAAGGCGAAGATGTGGGGTCCGTCCATCATCGGGTTCGGCAGCTACCACTACAAATACGAAAGCGGGCGCGAGGGTGATATGCCGCTGATCGCTTTTTCGCCGCGAAAATCGGCAACCGTGCTGTACGGCATGACTGGATTCAGCGGGGCCGATGCGCTGCTGGCCAAGCTCGGCAAGCACACCACGGGCAAGGGGTGCCTCTACATCAAGAAGCTGGCGGATGTGGACCCGAAGGTGCTGGAGACACTGGCAACGAAGGCCCTGGCGGCGAAGCGCACGAAGCACGGAAGCTAAGATGGCAAGCCGGGGCTAGGCCAGTGGCAGGCGCCCGGGAAGGCCGCTGGCAGGCGATTTCACCCTGGCCGGCCGCGCTTGCGCCAGGCCAGTCTGGAAACATCAGTCAGTTGAGCGAGGCAGCCCACGTGGCAGGGGGTATCGCCGGCCGGGAGCAGTGAGCAATCCACGACGGTCCACGGAGTGTATTGCCCGTTGCCGGCCCTCCACCTGGCAATGGTGATGCGGGCTTTGGTGTGGTGCGTGGGGCAGTCCACGGTGAGCACGCAGTCTGTAGATGAATCCATGGGCCTGCGAGCTGAGCCGCTAGAGCGCATAAGCACCTACCACACCTCGTTCGTTAGCACGTGAAGCCTGCTGCGTTCGGTGAGCCAGTACACGGCTGGATGTGACGTGGGATACGGCACGGCGGGAAAGGGATCCCGGCAAACGGGCCGGCAGGCATGTCCATAGCAGCGGAAGAACAGACGGAACCACGCGGGCCGGGCAGCGTTGACGGACTTTGCGGCGCGGACTAATATCCAAGACCGATGCCCGCATTGGATCCCCTCGCAGGAAAAACCATTTCCCATTACCGCATTCTGGAGCGCCTCGGCGGGGGCGGCATGGGCATAGTGTACCGGGCCGAGGACACGAGGCTGAAGCGCCAGGTGGCGCTGAAATTCCTTCCGGAAAGCCTGGGGCGCGACGAGACCGCCCTGGAGCGCTTCCGGCGGGAAGCGCAAGCGGCCTCCGCGCTGAATCACCCCAACATCTGCACGCTGCACGACATTGGCGAAGAAAACGGCCTGGCCTACATTGTGATGGAGTTGCTCGAAGGAGCCACGCTCAAACATCGCATCGCCGGCCGGCCGGTGCCGTTGGAGGAACTGCTGGAGCTGGGCGTGGAGATTGCGGATGCGCTGGACGCGGCGCACGCCAAGGGCATCGTCCACCGGGACATCAAGCCGGCCAACATCTTCGTAACCACGCGGGGGCACGCCAAAATTCTGGACTTCGGACTGGCCAAGCAGACGCCCGGGGCCGGAGAAGGCTCGACGCTGGGCAGCCAGATGACCGCAGACGTGCGCGAAGAGCACTTGACCAGCCCGGGCACGGCGGTGGGCACGGTGGCGTACATGTCTCCGGAGCAGGTGCGGGGACAGGAACTGGACGCGCGTACGGATCTATTCAGCTTCGGCGCGGTGCTCTATGAAATGGCCACCGGGGCTCTGCCCTTTCGTGGGGAAACTTCCGGAGTGATCTCCGAAGGCATCCTGAACCGCGCGCCTACGCCTCCGGTGCGGGTGAATCCGGACCTGCCGCCTAAACTCGAGGATGTGATCCACAAGGCGCTGGAGAAAGACCGGCGGCTGCGCTATCAGCACGCCGCGGACATGCGCGCGGACTTGCAGCGGCTGCTGCGGGACAGTTCGGCGCCGCGCGCGGCCGTGACGCAGGCCGCTGCGGAGGAACCTGGGGCGACGGGAGCTGCGGCGCCGGGCGTGGCCCTCGGTTTAGGGACCTCCGGTAGCGCAGCCGTTACGGCAACGAGGGTGGAAACCGCGGCGGTGCCTGCCGCAGGCGCACACCGCTTGACCCGGGCGGTTGTGACGCTGGCCATCGTGCTGGTGAGCGCGTTGACGGTATGGAAGCTGGGGCCGCGCTTTCTGGCAAAGCCTGCCGGCCCGGGAGGGGGCAAGGCGATTGCCGTAGTGGAGATCGAAAATCTGACGCAGGATCCCTCGCTCGACTGGCTGGGAAACGGCGTGGTGGAATTGCTCTCCACCAACCTGGCGCAAGCCAAAGGCCTGCAGGTGATTTCTTCGGAGCGGGTGCGAGGAATCATCCGCGAACGAGTGAAGGGCGAAGGAAAGCTGCCCGCCGGGCAGGCCCAGGAGGTGGCGCAGGCGGCGCACGCGGACCTGTTTGTGAGCGGCGCGCTCTTGAAAGTGGGAGAGGGGCTGAGGCTGGACCTGCGCGTTCAGGAAACCGGAAACGGAAAAGTGCTGCTGGTGAACAAGGTCGAGGCGCCGAATGCCCAGGCGGTTTTCGGTCTGGTGGACCAGGCGACCACGGTGATTCTGGCGGACCTGGCGCCGGGAGAAGCCCCGGCGCGGCCCAACGTGGCGGCCATGCTGACATCGAACATGGAAGCCTTACGCGCCTACGAGGAAGGTAACTCCTACTATGACCGCTTTCTGCTGGATCAGGCGGCTGAATCGTTTCGGCGGGCCACGCAACTCGATCCGCAGTTTGCCATGGCCTATAACCAACTGGGGGCGGCCCTGTGGCTCTCGGACTTTCCGGCGGCGCGCCGCGCCATTGCCCACGCAGCGGAGCTGGCGAATCGACTGCCCCTTCCCCAGCTTCAGAAGTTGTTGATCCAAGCCACCAAGCTTGCGCTGGACGGCCGCACGGACGAGGCGTCTCAGGCTTACGAAACCATAATCCGCGAGTTTCCGCGGGAGATTGAACCCCGGCTGGCGCTGGCCACTTTGCAACTCCCCCTCGGCATCCGCGGCGAGAGTCTGGCGGTACTGCAGGAAGCGGTTCGCCTGGACAGCAATGCCACGAATGCGTACAACCTGATGGCTTACGACTACGCTTTAGCCGGCGATCTTCCGCATGCGCTCGAAGCCCTGGATAAATATGCGGCGCTGGTTCCACCCAACGACCCAAATCCGATTGACTCCCGAGGAGACGTGTACTCGTACTCCGGGAAGCTGGATGAGGCGCTGGCGCAATACCGCAAGAATGTGGAGCTGAACCCAGGATTTCAGGGTTCGGGACTCAAGGTGGGTCTGGTCTATCTGATGCAAGGCAAGTATTCGCTGGCGGAAACGAGCATTCAGGGAATTTACGAGCACGGAGACCCGCGCATGAAGGCGGCGGCGGCAGGCATGTTTGGAGAGATCGAGGTCGCGCGGGGGGCTCTGGATCGCGCCGCCGCACGCTACGAAGAATCAGCGCGGCTGTATCTTGAGGTTGCGCCGAGCTCCGCGCCGCCGATCCTGCTGAAAGCGGCCCAGGTATATCTCGAGCAGGGACGGCCGGAAGCCGCACTGTCCCTGGGGAAGCGAATGAAGGGGCCCGGAAGCGAGTATGTGCGCGCGATCGCCTACCAGGTGATGAAAAAGGAAAAAGATGCGGAGAAGGAATATAACGCGGCGCAGACCAAGGCCATTCCGTTCGTCGGTGAATTCGCGGCCTCCCGCTGGGTGGAAACAGGGCGGATGGATGCCCAGGTGTGGGCGGGGGATTGGAGCGGAGTGATGTCTCGTTGGGCAGAGCTACCGCCTTCGGAGAAGCAGGATGCCACGTGGGCCGCGGGACGGGCGGCAGTGGAAACGGGGGCGTACCAGGAGGGCGAGAAGTATCTCCAAGAGGTGCTGCGGCTGCAACTCCTGTGGGCCAACCTCGGCACGGTGGGCGATCGGAGCTTTCTCACCTATACGCTCTCGCAGTTCTACCTGGGAAAAGTGTACGAGCACGAGGGCAAGAAGACCGAGGCGATCAACTCCTACCAGGGGTTTCTGAATCATTTCGAGAATTCGACGGCGCGGCTGCCGCAGATCACGGAAGCGCGGGCGGGGCTGAAGCGATTGCTCTAGGGCGACGCGAACGGCAAGAGCAGATTCCTCACCCTTGCAAGAAGCGCCCGGGTCCGAATTGACAGTGAAAGCCAGGAGGCAGGCGCTACGGAGTCGCTGGGGCAGAGGCCGGAGGCAGGGGATGCTTGCTGCGCGGCATAATTGCCGATAGGATTCCATAGAAGAGCACGCGATATAACGGGGCGGGGAGGACTTCAGCAACGATGAAGGAACATTCCGACCAGCGGTCCAGCCCGCGCATCCCTGCGCGCATTCCCCTGCTGGCGGAAGGCCAGGACCGATTTCACAAACCATTCTCGGAGGAAACGACCACGCTGCTGATCAACGAAGGTGGCGCGCTGATCGCCCTGGCAGCGGAAGTTGACTTGAACGACCGGCTGAAGGTGATCAACCAGCAGACCGGGCAGAGCGCGCGGTGCCGGGTGGCCTGGCGCAGCGTATCGCAGCTCAACGGGCGGTGGAGCTACGGGATCGCGCTGACCGACTCGGTGGTGGACTTCTGGGGCGCGGCGGTGGCTGCGCCCCCCAAGTAGAGGGAAACCGCTGA
>DATIYQ010000248.1:0-8370 GCA_035517515.1 Binatia bacterium | reverse complement strand
TACCTGCGCCCAGAAGGAAATCGAGGAGCGCCATCGAACGGTCTTTGAGCCCGTTCTTGCGGGCCTTGGCGAGAATCACGTCCCGGCGGATGACATGCTCGGCTGTGACTTGTACTTCACGCATCTGAGCGCTCAAGCCTTCTGTGAAGTATTCGAGCCAACCGGTCATGTCCATCCCGCTCTCGCGCACGCTTTGAAGCGCCTGGTAATATGCGGGCCGGTCGCGGTCATAGTATTCGCTGATCGTGAATAGCCGCTTGAAGTCGTAGCCTGTTCTGTAGAGGCATAGGGTGGAAAGCAGCCGCGCCGACCGCCCATTGCCGTCCACAAAAGGGTGAATTTGGACGAGTTGAAACTGGGCGATGCCGGCAACGATCACAGAATTTATCTGCGCTTCTTTTTGCAGCCAGGCGACAAAGTCGGCCATCATCTGCGGGACTTCGAGCGGCGGAGGAGGGGTGTAGATCTTCTCTCCCGTGCGCGAGTTCACGATGTAATTTTGAATCTTGCGGTACTCTCCCGGCGATGCTCTGTTTCCACGCACGCCTTGCACCAAGCCTTTGTGAATCTCCCGAATCAGGGCCTCCGTAATCGGCTCGCCACTTTCCAGGTAGTTCGAAACCAGCTCGAATGCCTTTCTGTAGTTCAGCAGCTCCTTTGTATCGTCCGGCCTGGCTCCCTGGACCTTCTTGCCTGCCAGAATGCGTTCGGACTGTTCGAGCGTCAGTTGAGAGCCTTCGATATGCGTCGTATGGTGAGCCTCAAGCACCAGGGCGCGCTTCTGCATCTTGCCAATCCATTCTTCCGACAGTTTGGCGGCATCCAGAAATCCGCGCGCACGCTCAATCCTTGTCAGCGCCGCCGTGATGGCGTGGGTAATCGCGAATCGCGGTGCGAAGGTCATGGCAGTTCATTTACCGACCAGCGAGACGCGCTTATTGTGCCAGACGTTTTCCAGGAAGGCATCCTTGCGGGGGCGGCGCGACTGCAGTTCCTTCCTCGTTAGAACCGTATAGTTGATTTCGCGTCCGAGTCGCCTTTCGAGCTTTTGCAGGGCTTCCGCCAGAGCATCACTCTCAGGCTTGCCGATCAGAAGAACGTCAATATCGCTAGCGGTGTCCTGCTGGTTCCGCGCGAAGGAGCCATACAAATACGCCTCTTCGATTCCCTCAATTTTGGTCAAGGATTGTGCGAGCAGTGGAACCGCACCGATGGTCTTTGCGACGATGCTGCGCACCTCACTGAAAAGGGGATACTCGCGGTTGATTTGAAAATACTTCTGGCGGCCACTCACTTCCGAGAGAAACAAACCCTCGCGCTCCAGACGCCCCAACTCTTTCGAGAGGTTCGACGGATCGATGCCCAGCCGTCCGGCCAGATCCCGCAGATGGAGCCGCGCCCTGGGATTGGTGAAGTAATAGGCCAAGAGGGCCCGGCGCGCCTTGGAGCGGAAGTCAAGCATATAGTCAAAGTCTACCACAAATGTGGTTGAAGAGGACCACGCCAAGGCGTGGATGGGCCGGAAAACACAGGGGCGCAAGGGTCAAGCCCGGTCGGGAGGGGATAGTTTCGTTAGGAATCCCCTACCGAAAGGAAAGCGCACTATCCTTTCGTTACGTAACAGGCGGTTTTTCGACACCGACACTCATGCCCCGGAGGGAACGATAAGAGAACATTAAGCGCCGAACAGGGCCGAAAACCAGCGACTACGACGCGAGGACAAGCCAAACGAATCAACCACTTAGCATTGGGCGAAGCGGCAACGGGTTCCAGGTTCGATCCCGTGGCCTCGGGACTGGGTGGCTCACCATCTGTTTTCAGCGAGTTGCCATCACTTCCTATTTCTGAAAAAAGAAAGTGTGCCCGGTTTTGTGCCACACCCGGCTCAAAATCGGCCCCACTGAGGGTGTCCACGGCGCGGCGCTTCGCCTCCCTGCGGATACCAGTCGGTACCCCACGCTACATCCGGAGTCGGTATCCACAAACACCCGGGACTGTAATCGAGGTCACCGCGAGTCGTCTGAACCGGTGCAAGACTTTTTTCCAGTGGAGGAGCACATGGAGACCCCGGAACCCGCAGGCGCGGGTTAGCGGGAGAAGGAGAAAAAGACATGAAGTTCCAAGCTCTTGGGATATTGGCTGGCGTCCTGGGCGCGGCTGTGATCCTTGGAACGGGTCCATCCGCTCAGGAGAGCGCCACTGGCAAATTGAAGGTTCAAGTGAATCCGGAGGAGGCGTACACCTTCGTGGATGGACGGGCCTACGGCCCGGGGAACCACACCATTGTCATCCCGGCTGGAGACCATACCGTGCTGGTCGCCAATTACGGGTTCACATCTCACACCGAGGATGTCTCGGTCGAACCGGACGGCATTTCCAAGGTGCAAGCGGATTTGCAACGCTCCGGTGGCAACGTTTCAGGCCCTCGCGGCCGCATCCAGATTGAGACGGGAGGAAAATTCTCAACCCACGCCGCCGTGCTGCTGAACGGCAAAAAGACCGGTTACTTCGTGGGCCACGTCGATGAGTTCAACAACGAGCTGATCACCAGGCAGGAATTGATCGTTCCGCCGGGCAAGCACCTGGTGACCATTACATTCCATGACCAGGAAATCTGGTCCGGAATGGTTGAGGTGGGTGAAAACCAGAGGGTGATCGTGGACGCTTCGAACGGGATGCAGCGGGTCAAACAGTGGGACCGGGGAAAGACACTTGGTGATCTCCCCCGCTTCAAGGCGGGAATCGCCAGCGCCACGGTGGTGGTTGCTCCGGTCACCGGGTCAATTACCGCGAATCCCTCCGTCATCACTTGCGGCCAGAAAGCCCAACTCGCCTGGAACTCTACGGAAGCGGTTGATGCGGACATCAGCGGCTTCAGCCCGGTTCCCCTGAACGGCGCAAGGGCCGTGTCACCGACGGAGACCACCACGTACGAATTCACAGCCATGGGCCCCGGAGGCGTGAAAAAGTCGAACGCCACGGTGCAGGTTGATCCCGGGCTGAACGCTTCCCTCGAGGCATCCCCTGCCGAAGTCCGGTACCACAGGATTGGAGACAAGGTGGTTGAACAGGGGAGCACGACGCTCACCTGGAAGACGGAGAATACCGAAGTGGTCACCATTGGCGCGCTGGGAACCGTGCCCGCCATCGGGACGCAAGCGGTGAAGCCCGTTCCGGCGCAAACGAAGAACGGCGCGGTCGATGAGAACGTGAAGTACATTCTGACCGCCAAAAACGCGTGTGGCGGCACAGAAGCCAAAACGGCCACCGTGCATCTGACCGGATTTATCGAAGGGATTCCGGGCATGACGCTGTACAGCGTCTTCTACCCGACCGACTACCCGCAGAAAGCCAACCCGTCGCTCGGCCTGCTGCGCAGCCAGCGAGAGGAATTGACGGCGATCGCCGCAGAATTCACCAAACACCTCGAATTCGAGCCCGATGCAAGACTGGCACTGGTGGCGCACGCGGACACTCGCGGAGCCGCAAGGTTCAATTTGCAGCTGGCCGAACGCCGAGCAGAACTGGTCAAGGGGTTCCTGATTTCGCAAGGGATCCCGGAGGACAAGATCTCCGTGACCGCTGTGGGCGAGGAGCAGCCGCTGAGTCAGGAAGCGGTAGCCCAGCTTGAATCGCTGAATCCGAATCCAGCGCCTGCGGCAAGGGCGCGCGACGCGGCGGGCATGCAATATGCATATCAGCGCCGTGTGGATATCACCCTGCTTCCGGCAAACACCGAGTCCAAGCGGTTCTTCCCCAACAACGCGCCAGATTCCCAACTTCTCTGGCAGAAACTTTCACCTTCGAAGAAAGTGCTTGAGAAAGAACAGTAGGTAACCGCGGCAGAGGACTTGCCTCTGCCGGGTCTTAAAGTCGAACAGCGGCCCGCCCGCCAAAAGCGGAGCGGGCCGCTTCGCGTCTCCCGGCAACACAAAAGCGATACGGAAAAGGCAGAAGTTTAGCCGTCGGATTTCCCTGCTTCGCCGGCAGCAGGAGACACTCCCTCGCAGGGGATCAATGCAGCAGGAAGCGCAATGAAGGAATCACGGCAGAGGCGCACAGAATGCAGAGCGGCACTGGTGCGCGGGCGCTTCCTCGTCGAAAGCGAGAATCCTCTGAGCCGGGGCGAGCCGCCTGTCGGCGCCGGCGAGGAAGCGTTCGATCTTCGCCCAGTCAACTTGATGCGGGTGAGTTTCTTCCTGCGGCGCCGACCAGCGAGACGCGCTCATTGTGCCGGACGTTTTCCAGGAAGGCGTCTTTGCGGCTGCGAGGTGATTCCACTCCTGTACGAGCGGCGGAAGCCGTTCGACAATGGCTTACAGAGCCGAGGAGACGGAGGTGCCGGCGGCGGCGAAGACTGTGGCCATATCCGCCTGGGCGAAGGGAAGGAAGGATTGCACGACATCGGGGTCGAACTGCGTGCCGCTGGAGAGGATCAGGCGGCGCACGGCCTCTTCAAACGGCAGGCCCTGGCGATAGGGGCGGGAGGAGACCATGGCGTCGAACGCGTCGATCACGCACACAATCCGCGACACGATGGGGATCTCCGTACCCTTCAAGCCTCCCGGGTAACCCTTCCCGTCCAGGCTTTCGTGGTGATGGA
Organism: Binatia bacterium; assembly: GCA_035517515.1. GTDB lineage: Bacteria > Acidobacteriota > Terriglobia > Acidiferrales > UBA7541 > JOPF136. The sequence goes on along the minus strand of DATIYQ010000248.1, from coordinate 3,767 downwards.
GAATATCCAGGGCGGCACGCTCGAAGCCCGGGAGCACGCGCAGCACCAGCCAGCCGTATTCCGGGTGTTTTTTCATCAGCGCATATTCCTCGGCGTCGAGTTTGCCGGGCTTGCGCAGAATGGCATCGGGAATGCCGATCTTGCCGATGTCGTGGAGCAGCGCGGCCACCTCCAGGTTCTGGAGCATGGCCTCGTCCAGACCCAGTTCCTGGCCCACGCGCAGGCCCCACTCCGCCAGTCGCGTGCTGTGCACTCCGGTGTTGAGGTCTTTCAGGTCCAGCAGCTGATTGAACGCGCAGATCGAAGAGCGGCGCAGGGCCGCAGCCCCTTCTTCGAGCTGCTTGATGCGCAGGGACTCCGGCGCCCACGTGGACACGTCACCTCTCCCGGGCACCGCGATGTGGCCCTCTTCGATCATCGGCGCTTACCAGCTGGAAAGCCGCGAAAGGACCGCCTGATAAATATCCAGACGGCCGTGGTTCAGATCCGGGGTCAAGCGCTGCGCGTGGGAGAGCGCGCCGGCGGCTGTGGATTGATTCAACCCGCCGCGCGCCTGGAGCAGAAGGTCTGCGGTGCCGGAAACCAGCGGGCAACTGAAGGACGTTCCGGACGAGCTGGCATAGGTGCCGCCGGGATAGGTGCTGATCACGCTTTCGCCCGGAGCGGCGATCCACACATCCACCGGACCGTAGTTGGAGAAGGACGAGCGCACATCCGCATTCGAGGTGGAGGCGATGCCCATCACGTAATTATCCAGCGCCGCGGGATACACGCTGGCATTGGTGCCCTCATTTCCGGCGGAGGCCACCAGGATCACACCGGCCTTGTTCGCGTAGGCCGCGGCCTGGGAGAGCGCGGAGGAGGGCGCGGACACGTCGAAGCTCATGCTGACCACGCTGGCGTTGTTTTGCACCGCGTAGTAAAGCGCGGCAATGATATTGGAAAGAGTGCCGGTGCCGTTGGCGGAGAAGGCCTTCAGCGGCAGGAGGCGCGCTTTCGGCGCCACCAGGTGCACCAAACCCGTGGTCATGGTGCCGTGGCCAAAGTCCGAATAGGGCTGGCCGTCCAGCACCGCGGCCGTGGATTGATCCAGTACCGCGGCCGTGGACTGTTGCACCATCACCGGCTGCTGGTCCTGGGCATTCGTGTCCACCACGCCGTTCTGCGTTCCGGTCACGTCCAGCCATTCCGACGCTCCAGGCTGATTGCGCGTGAAATCGTAGCCCTGAAGAAGCACGGGAGCGAGCGCGGGATGATTCGGGTCCACCCCGGTGTCAATCACCGCGACAATGCCGGTGCCGGTCAGGCCGAAACTGGACTGCGCATCCACCAGGCGCACGATCTGCGCGGCAGGCTGCGCCACGTATCCGTGCCAGACGATCGAGCCGTAATAGTTCACCGGCGCCGTGTCCGAAAGGCCGGTGGGGACTCCCGGTTGCGCGGGTTGCGGCAGCGTGAGCACTTGGTCAGGCTCGATGCTGACGATTCCCAGCAGGGACTCGAGCAAATTGACCACCGGGCTCAGAATTCCGTTGGAGTTCACCAGGTAAGTCAGGCCGAGAGTCCCGTCGAGGGAGCCTTGCACCTGGCATCCCAGCAGCGCGCACAGATGCAGGACCGAGCCGAGGCCGCTCTTGGTCACCACAATATAGCGGTTCTGGACGGTGACCGGCGGAGCGCCGGAGCCCTGGAGAGTGGCCGGCGCGCTGACCGAACTCTGTGCAGCGGCGGGGCGTGGGCCGGCAAACAGGAATGCAGAGAGGGCAGTTACAAGCAGCAACTTGCGGTTCATAGAGTCTATCCCTTCCCGGCGTTTTCTGCCGGAATGCAAGCAGCCCAAGGGCGGGAAGGCGACTCTGCGAGTGTCGCTTACTGGGACAGCCGCGCCAATGGTACTGCGGTAACTGGCCGTTGGTACTTTCGGCCAAATCCGATGACGAGAGAGCCGGTTCCCGGCCCACTCCCGGTCCCGTGGAAGGCGTCCGCTAATTGCATCGCGCACCCTCCCGTTTCTTCGCCGGAGTCTCGCGCAGGGCAATCACCACGGGCTTTTCGTTCCGGCCTATGAAGGACAGCTCCAGGTCCCCGCTGTCTTCGATCACCCCGGCAAACTCGCCAAATTCGTTGGTCACCATGCGCACCATGATGCCGCGGGTGTTGGAGAGCATCAGCGGCACACGCCGGGCAACCTTCTCCTCGCGGCTGGTGTCCAGCAACTGACCGGTAATCACCAGCCGGTTGCTGTGCGGCGTGCCCTCGATCTGCACATCGATCTGGAAGGGTTCCGAGCGGTAGAGCACCTGGCGCGCTCCGCCACCCGCGGCTCGCGCTCCTTCCGCGGCGGGGCGGAGGAAGCTGTCGAACAGCAACTCCGCCACGCCGCGTTTTGCTCTGCGGGCCGCGCCCAGATTCGCGGCAGCAAAAGCCGCCTTGGCCGTGCGCAGCGTGGCGGCATCGGGCTGATACTGCTTTTCGGCCGCCGCTGCCTGCCGCACGCGCTTCCACAGCGCCAGGCTCTTTGCGCATCGCGCGCAGCCGCCGTCCAGGTGCCTGCGGATAGCCTGGCGCTTTGCATCGCTGTCCGTCTCGTTCACGAAATCGATCCAATCTTCCATCGCAATATGTTTCATTTCCGTCCCCCTCAGATTCTGCTTCCTGGTGCACCGTCCCGCCTGCGGGGCGGGGCCATGTTCCTTCACCCGTGGAATAAGGGGAACGAGGGGCGGGAAAAATATAGGGGGGCGGAAAAATCAGCCAAGTGCTTTGGAATCTGTAAGTTTGCCGGTCAGAATGAACGGGGCCCAGAAGTAGGGATGGGGGTTGGCGGCGCGCAATTGCCCCATGGCGTGCTGGAGCGACGCGGCCGCGTCTCCCGAGCGTACGTAGCCCCGATAAAAGGCCTGCATCAGTTCCGCGGTGCTGCGGTCGTGCACGTCCCACAAGGAAAGGAGCAGGGTGGAAGCCCCGGCGCAAAACAGCCCGCGCTGCAATCCCAGCAATTCGTCGCCTTCCGCCACCACGTTCATCCCCGTGGCGCAACCGCTCAGGGCCACAAACTGCGCGCCCAGCCGCAGGCGGTAGAGATCATAAAGATTCAGATACCCGTCGCCCAGGCGGATGCCGGAAAACATCGGGTTGTCCTGGCGGTAGATTCCATGGGTGGCAATGTGCACGCGCGCGCATTGCGGGCCGCGCTCGCGCAGCACGGCGGAGCTGGCCTGCTCGCCCAGGAACAGCTCCGGGCGCGGCAGCAGCGGGGCCACGGATTGCACCTCCGTCAGGATGTGCGGCGCACGGGCGTCTGGAACGCCCAGGACCAGTGAGGGCCCCTCGCCGCCCGCCGGCTTTTCCTGGCACAGGGTGAAGACGCTGGCGCTGGGCGCGTAGGACACGGTGAATTCGTCGCACAGATAGCGGCCCTCGCGCCGCAAAGCGTGAAAGGGCAGAAAGTGCAGCGGGCCGTGCGGCACAAAGATCAGATGGCTGGCGCGCAGGCGGTCGCGCAGCGGCGCCACGAGTTCCGCTTCCAGCGACTCGAGATGGCTTTCCGTGGCGCGCTGCAAGGTCTCCACGAAGCGCTGCGCGTAAGCGGGGCCCAGCCGGAACTTGGAGAGCTGGAAACGCAGGAGCTGCAAGAGGTGGAGCACGCGCGACACCAGAGTGATCGGCAGGAGGCTGATTTCCCCGCGGGTGATGACCGCAGCGACCACGCGGTCGCGGGCAAAATAGTATTCCACCAGCGCGGCGCCCGGCGGCAGGGCCGCCTG
>DATIYQ010000247.1:0-2112 GCA_035517515.1 Binatia bacterium | reverse complement strand
AAGACGAAGGAATAGGCCTCGCTGGTGCTGGTGGTCAGGACCATGTCTTCGGCCGCAACAGAAGCGCCGTGGGCGGCGTAATATTTCGCAACCGCCTGGCGCGCGGCGGGAAGCCCTTTCGGCTCGGGGGAATAGGCGAGCGCGGCGGGATTGGAGAGCGATCCCAGAATCGCCTTACGGTCGTACTCAAAGCCACATTCGGTGGGATTGGAAGCGGTCAGGTCCAGCACCGGCAGGCCCGCGGCGCGGCGCCGGGCGAGCTCCTGGCTCAGGCGGTTGGGAGCCAGGTTCCAGCGGGTGCGGTCAGCGAACATGGTGCAGGCGGTCGAAATACGCCACGGCATTGTAGCCCGGACGCGCGGCGGTACAATCCCGGGGAACGCCGGAAGCGGCGCCGCAATCCAGCCTGGGAGCGAAGCCATGCGATACGATTTTTTCGTGGAGACTTATGCCACCGAGCGCATCAAGATCCTGAGCATGTGGAGCGAATTCCGCGATGCGGACCTGGAGGCGCGCCCGCATCCCGCAGACCCGCGCGGGCGCAGCGTGCACGAGCAGATGGTCCACCAGTGCGTGAGCGAGGATCTGTGGTTCCGCACGATGCTGGGCATCGATGTGGGAGCGCCGCCACTGCCCAAGCCGGAAACGCGGCTGGAGTTCATCCGCCGATACGCCGCCGACAGCGAAAAGCGGCTTGCCGTATTATCCAAATCGGAAGAGCCCTGGTGGGAGGAGCTAGTCCCCTTCTTTGACGTGCGCCGTTCCCGCGCCTGGGTAATGACCCGGCGGCTCACCCACAGCGCGCACCACCGCGGCCAGCAGATGGCCATGCTGCGCATGCTGGGCCGCGATCTGCACAGCAACTACGGCCCCACCGCCGATACCGGCGGTTTGATGGCCAATCACGCCCCCACGATTTACGCCTACCCCAGCATCGAAGCCCTGATCGCCGGCGAATCTTCCGGAGGCGCCAAATCGCCTCTCCCCGGTCCCGGCGAAAAGCCGCCCACGGAACGCCCGGCAGCGAAATAACGAAACCACGCCGGCCTCTTCGGTTTTCGATTTTCGATTTTTCGCTGCTACTGGCCGGCGGGAGCCGAGCTCTGCCCGGCAACGGCCTTCAGCGCCGGCGGCACGAAGGTGGGATGAATTTCCTTGCGCTTGGACCAGTCGTGGTAGGCATGGCACTCAAAGCAACGCGACTCGACGTGGGAGCCGCCCGGAGCGTGGCAGGCCTTGCAGGTGGCGATCTGCGGCACCAGGATGTCGGCGGTGTCCTTGCTGGTGCGCCCGCCGGGATGGCAACTGGCGCACGCAAACCCGCGGTGGGCATCGTGATCGAAGCGCGCCTTGGGCAGCCATCGCGGAGTGTAGTTGGCGGGCTCGACCTTGGGCAGCGCAGGCGCCGCAGCCACAGCAGCAGCCGGCGCGGCCTGGGTCAGGACGTGGCACTGCCGGCAGGTCTTGCCCCACAGCAGCTTCTCCGCATCCTGGGTGCGTTCCGCCACCCACTGCGACGGAGTGAGCACACGCCCGGTTTGCGGCGCGGGCTGCGTGGGGATGCGGCGCTCCGCGCCCGCATTTTCACGCAACGCTTCCGGGTGCGCGGCGACGTAGGCTTCCAGCTTTTTCACCACAAACGCGTGCACCACCTCCGGCTTGTCGTGCGGCACCTGGTCCGGCAGGCGGGCATCGAATTGCAGCAGATGGCAGGCGGCGCAGGACTCCGCAAACTTCGGCATGCTCATCAATGCGTGCGCGGGATTGGGCGCGTAGAGATCGCCCTGGAAACCCGCGGGCATGGGCGCCGGCGCGCCCGCCGGGGCGGCCTGGGCCGACCCGTACTTCCAATCGCCCTTGGCTGCGGCCACCAGTTGCTTGTGGCAATCCGCGCAATCGAGCTGCACCGGCCCTTTCGGCCCCAGCAGGTTGGACTTCATGTGCACGAAATGATTCACGCGGATGGTTCCGGGGTCCTTTTTCTTCTCGCGGAAGATGGCCATATCCGGGTGATCGGTCTGCAGGCTGGAGATGGAGCGCACGACCGTTGCCGGGCCGGAGGCGGTCCTCAGATCCGCGTGGCACCGCGAGCAATTGCCATCCGGGGTGGCC
>DATIYQ010000246.1:0-2927 GCA_035517515.1 Binatia bacterium | reverse complement strand
GAAATCACGCTGTATATCCCGGCGGCGCTGGACAACGGAAAGCTGGAAGTGTTCAAGGGCTACCGCGTGCTGCATTCCAACATCCGCGGGCCGGGCAAGGGCGGCATCCGCTTTTCGCCGGATGTGACGCTGGAAGAGGTGCGCGCGCTGGCCGCGTGGATGACCTGGAAATGCGCGGTGGTGAACATTCCCTTCGGCGGGGCCAAGGGCGGAGTGATTTGCGATCCTGCGAAACTTTCTCCGGCGGTGATGGAGCGCATCACCCGGCGCTACACGGCGGAGCTTTCTGAATGGCTGGGGCCGGAGCGGGACGTGCCCGCGCCGGACATGGGCACCAACGAGCAGACCATGGCCTGGGTGATGGACACCTACTCGATGCACGTGCGCCAGGCCACCACCGCGGTGGTCACCGGAAAGCCGCTGGACCTGGGCGGCTCACTGGGGCGGCGGGAGGCCACCGGCCGCGGGCTGCTGATGGTGACCACGCGCGCACTGGAAAAACTGGGCCGCCGGCCGGAGAACACGCGCGTCGTGATTCAAGGCTTCGGCAACGTGGGCACCTTCGCGGCAAAATTGATGCACGAGGCCGGCTATAAAGTGGTGGGCCTGGCGGACATTTCCGGCGGGCTCTACAACGAGGGCGGGTTCGATGTTCCCGCGGTAATCCGCTGGGTGCACGGGGAGAAAAAACCGCTGGTGGAATTTCCGGGCGGGGGCCAGAGGATGTCCGCGCACGGGGTGATTTTCCAGCCGTGCGACGTGCTGGTGCCCGCGGCCACGGAAAACCAGATCACCAGCGACAACGTGGAAGACGTGCAGGCGAGCATCCTGATTGAGGGCGCCAACGGCCCCACCACCGCGCCGTGCGACGAGGTCCTCGAGCGCAAGGGCGTGTTCGTGATTCCCGACATTCTGGGCAACGCCGGCGGCGTTACCGTGAGCTACTTTGAATGGGTGCAGGACCGCCAGGGCTTCTTCTGGCGGGAACGCGAAGTGAACGAGCGGTTGCAGGACGTGATGGACCACTCCTTCAACGAAGTGGTGCGGTACGCGGAGGCGCACAAGGTGAACAACCGCACCGCCGCGTACATGGTGGCCATTGACCGCGTGGCCCGCGCGCTGAAGCTGCGCGGCATTTATGCGTAGGGGCAGATTCGCGCCGGTTCGCTGACCGTGCGGCGCGCGTCTGCCCGCGGTGAACAGGGTGCCGGCCGTCCTTCTGGGGGCGGCGAAGAATTTGCTCCCCCACAGGAATCCGGAACGAGCAGATTCCTCGCCCGCCGGAGCGGGCTCGGAATGACGTGGGCTCTGGCCGGGTGTATCGACGCTCCCGGTCCCTGCACAACAGCCGGAGGGACGCCGGCGCTACCTTCATGCCGCGTGGCACAAAAAGCGAAACGCAATGCCGCCGCGAGGTTTGCGCCGCGGGCCGCTGCCTGCGCGCATTGGGCTTCGTGCCGGCTGCGGCCGGCAATCTCTCGGTGCGGCTTCCGGGCGGCCGGATTCTGGCCACGCCTTCCGGAGTGCCCAAGGGCGAACTGCGGCCATCTGAGCTGATCGCGGTGCGCAGTGTGGGAGCAGGGGAACGCCCCCGCGGCGGCAAAAGAAACGGCGCCGGAGAAGCGGCCGCGCGAGTCTCCTCGGAAATCCTGATGCACCTGCGCATCTATGCGCTGCGGCCGGAGGTGCGCGCGGTGTGCCACGCGCATCCCCCGGTGGCTACGGGGTTCGCTTGCGCGGGACGCGCGCTGGAGCGCGCGGTGCTGGGGGAAGCGGCCGTCCTGCTGGGTCCTGTGCCGTTGGCGCCGTTTGGCGCTCCGGGGACCGCGGAACTGGCGGATTCCATCGCCCCATTTGTTCCCGGGGCCGATGCCATCCTGCTGGCGAATCACGGAGTGGTCAGCTATGGCCCGGATTTGCGCACCGCGCTGCTGCGAATGGAATTGGTGGAGCAGTGCGCGCGGGTGACGCTGGTGGCGGAGTTGGCCGGTGGCGCGCGTTTGCTTTCGCGCGCGCAGGTGGAGGCGCTGGTGGCCTCGCGGCCGCGCTACGGGCTGGCCCCGTGGCCGGCAAACGCGCGGCGCTGGCTGGCCGCGGAAGACGTTTAGATTCGCGCGGGCGGACGGCGCAGCCCCCCGGGAGGCAGCGTGGGAGCAGAGACCGATTTCCTGGAAGCGGTGAAAGCCGGCAACGCCGCGCGTGTGCGCCAGATGCTGGACGCGGATGCCGCGCTGGCCGGGGCGCGGGCGGAATCCGGCGAGTCGGCGGTTACGCTTTCTGTTTATTACGGCAAGGATGACGTGCTCCAGATTCTGCTGGAGCGCAAGGCTCCGCTGGACGTGTTTGAAGCCGCGGCCGCCGGGGTGCGCGCGCGTGTGGAGGAACTGGTGGCGGGCGATGCCGCGCTCTGCGCCGCTTTCTCCCACGATGGATTCACCCCGCTGCATCTGGCGGCGTTTTTCGGGCGCATACCGGTGGTGGAATTCCTGCTGTCTCGCCGTGCCCCGGTCAACGAAGTCTCCCGCAATCCATCGGAGCTGCGGCCACTGCATTCCGCCGTGGCCCACCGGCAGCCGCAGGTGGCGCTGGAGATTTCCCGGGCGCTGATCGCCGCCGGCGCGGAGGTGAATGCCACGCAGCATGGCGGATGGACCGCGCTGCACGCCGCGGCGCTGCACGGCAATGTGGCGCTGGTGCGCCTGCTGCTCCAGGCCGGGGCGCATACCAACGCGAAAAACGACACCGGCCAAACCGCCGCAGCCCTGGCCAAAACCAAAAATCACAAAGAGGTCATCGCGCTGCTGGAGAAGCGGTAGGCACGTTCCGCGTGCATGTTCCGGGGTAGCCACGGTCAGTGTTTTTCTGACCGTGGGAATTTGAGCCGAATGCTTGGTCCTTCCGCCCAGTCTCTCGTGACGGAACGAACG
>DATIYQ010000245.1:0-2749 GCA_035517515.1 Binatia bacterium | reverse complement strand
GGGATAAAGGTAATCTTCCCCGGAGTCGTCGATCACACGCAGCATTCCCTCGCTCGACGCCGTGCGGTCGGGCAGCACCTGATACACTTTGCGCGGCTCCAGGTCCTCGGCGCCGTTGCTCCGAATGCAGAGCACGAATCTGGATTGGGATTTGTCTGTTTTCATGCTTCTCAATCCAAAAGCCTCTGCACCTTCCACCCCTTCCGCTTGTTCCCCGCTGTCCCTCCGCCCGGAAAATCGCTAGAATAGTCCGCCTTCATCTCGTTTCCGGAGGAACCATGTCCAGATTCGCAGCGCTCGGTTTGTCATTTTTTCTGCTGGCGCCATTCGCCGCGCCCGCGCAGGCCCCCTCCCTTGCAGACGTCTATACGCAGATCCGCATGGAAGAAACCAACAACTCCAAAATCATGTGGATCATGCACCAGATCGCCGATGTCTATGGCCCGCGGCTCACCGGCACGCCCAACCTGAGAGCCGCCGACGATTGGGCCGTCCGCACCATGACCTCCTGGGGTCTCCAGGATGCGCACCTCGAGCCCTGGACTTTCCAGCCCCCTTCCGCCGCCACTCCCGTGCCCGGCTGGGAAAACCTCGAGCTTTCCGCCGTCGCCGTGGCGCCCTTCCGCGGACCGCTCCTGGTCCAGCCGCTCGCCTGGACTCCCAGCACCAACGGCACAGTCACCGCGCAGGTGGTGATGATCGCTCCCCCGGGTATGACTCCCCCCAACTTCGGCGGTTTTGGAGGTCCCGCGGCCGCCCCGCCGCCCGCCGCCCCCACCGGAACGCCCCCGCCCATGCCCGCGCATGCCAAGCCGCCCGCCCCCCAACAGCCCACCCAGGCCGAACTCGATGCGTATCTGAACTCCGTCCGCAACAGACTGCGCGGCGCCATTGTGCTGGTCGGCAAGCATGTGCAAGTGCCCGAAAATTTCAACCCTGCGCCGCTCCGCCGCCCCGACGAGGAATGGGAGAAGCGCTTTGACCCGAAAAATCCCCGCGGCGGCTTCAATTTTCAGCCCCCTCCGCCGCCCCCTCCGGGCCAGCTCACCCGCCAGGAAGTGAACCGCGTGGTGGATCAGTTTCTTGTCGACAACGGCGCGCTGCTGCGCATCAACGACGCCGGCCGCGACCACGGCGTGATCGTCGCCCAGCAAAACGGCACCTACGACTGGACCCGCGCCGTGCCCACCCTGGTGATGCGCAATGAAGATTACGGCCGCATCGCTCGCTTCCTCGATGACGGCACCCCCGTGGTGCTGCGCGTCAACATCCAGAACAAGCAGCATCCCGAAGGCGTCACCTCCTATAACGCCATCGGAGAGATCCCCGGCACCGATAAGAAGGACGAAGTGGTCATGCTCGGCGGTCATTATGATTCCTGGCACGACGCCACCGGCGCCACGGATAATGGCGCGGGTTCCACCATGATGTTGGAGGCCGTGCGCATTCTCGCCGCCCTGCACCTGCGTCCCCGCCGGACCGTTCGCGTGGCCCTGTGGAGCGGCGAAGAGGAGGGCCTGCTCGGTTCCCTGGCCTACGTCCGGCAGCACTTCGGCAGCTTCGAAGAACCCAAACCGGAGTTCGCCAAGCTGGACGCTTACTTCAACATCGACTCCGGCACCGGCAAGCCGCGCGGCGCCATGATCTTTGGCCCGCCCGCGGCCGTGGACATGGTTCGCGACGCCATGATGCCCTTCCACGATTGGGGCTTCATGGGCGCCAGCGCCTCCACCAGCCGTCGCACCGGCGGCACCGACCATACTTCCTTCAACAACGCCGGCCTGCCCGGAATCGGCCTGGCCCAGGACCCCTTCGACTACGGCACCTTTACCCACCACACCACGCTCGATACCTACGAGCGCATCTACGAAGAGGACATGCGCGAAGGCGCGGTGGAAATCGCCGCCGCCGTCTATGCCCTGGCCATGGCGGATCAAATGGTGCCGCGCTTCACCGCGGACACCATGCCGAAACCCGAGCCGGAGCCGGCTCCCGGTTCCCAGGCCAAGCCGCCCTATCACGTCCCGGCCGCAGCCGCCGCGGCTGCCGCCAACCAGTAGCACAGGCTTTTAGCCTGTGCCCATTTGCCCGCGCGCCAGTTGCCTCCGTGCCCGCGCGCCTTTTTGCCTCTGCCCCCACCGCGAATCCGCTTGCGAATCGGAGACCGGCAGGATAGAAAAGCAACGATGTTTCCGCAAGCTTGGCGCAATCGTCATGGAAACATTCGACCCCATCACTTCTCACCCCGCCCGGATGAACGCTGCACCGTGCATCCGCATTCTCCGCTTCACCGTCTGCCGCGTCCTCGAAGCGCTGGCCGCCGATCACGCCCGGGCGCAGCGATGGCGCCAGGTCCCGGCTCTCGAAGATCAGAACCTTCGTCAGCCTCTCCCTTTTCCAGCGGCATTGATTCTGGACAACGTGCTGCCGCAGCCCCGTGCCTGATGAAGCTGCGTGGATTGCTTCTCACTCTCTTCCTGCTGGCCGCGGGGCCCTCCGGCATACGCTCGAGCGTCAACGCCGGCCAAGCTCAGGAAAAGGTTTCTCCGCCGCCATCGGCCGTCCCCCCGTCAAACGCATCCAAAATCGCCTTTGTAAGAAATATGATTTACCCGGACGCCGTTTTTGATGCGCCAAAATCTACCAACATCTTTGTGGCCGGCGCCGAAGAACCGGGGAAAGAGGTTCAGTTGACCACCGATGACCGGAGTTACTCCCCGGCATGGTCCCCGGACGGCGCCACCCTCGC
>DATIYQ010000244.1:0-16388 GCA_035517515.1 Binatia bacterium | reverse complement strand
ACACGTGTTCGCCGGGGCGTTTTTCACCGCCACGAGCATGATCGGTTTCATCGCCGGCGCGGGAATCATCGTGCGCAATTCCATCATCCTGGTGGACTTCATCGAATTGCGCCGCCGGCAGGGGATGCCGCTGGCGGAAGCGGTGGTAGACGCGGGAGCGGTGCGCTTCCGTCCCATGCTGCTGACGGCGGCCGCGGTGGTGGTGGGCGCGAGCGTGATGCTGTTCGATCCGATTTTTCAGGGGCTGGCGATCTCGCTGATGGCCGGAGAGGTGGCTTCCACGCTGCTCTCGCGCATGGCCGTGCCGGTGCTGTATTACCTGAGTGAGAAAGGGAGCGAGGCCAAAGCGTAGAGCCGCACGGATGCCGCCCTGAAGGGCGGCGCTACATGAACAGGCATGGAGGTGAGGTATGACGGTGGAACGCGTTGTAAGGATTATCGCCGGGACGTTTGTGCTGGGGTCGCTGGCGCTGGGAATCTGGGTAAACCACAACTGGTTCTGGTTCACGGCGTTTGTAGGCGCGAATCTGCTGCAGTCGGGGTTCACGAATTGGTGCCTGGCAGAAATCATCCTGAAAAAGCTGGGCGTCGGGGCGTCTGCGCAGCAGCCCGCGGCGCGCCGGGCGTGACAACCTTCCGTTTCATAGGGCAATTGGCTACGCGCCGAAGAATACCCGCGAGCCGGTGGCGGGAAGGATCAGCTTGCCGGGCATGTCGCGATGGATGGCGGCGATGGCGCGAAAGCCGGTGCAATGCATGGGGACGTAGTAATCGGGATTGATTTCGCGCAACGCGGCGATGGTCTTGCCGGTGATTTCGTCCGAATAGGGAGCGAGATGCCAGCCGCCGACGACGGCGTGAATGTGCTCGACTCCCGTGATTTTCTGGAAATGACGGGTGGTGTTGACGATGCCGGCGTGCCCACAGGAAGAAATGACCACCAAACCGCGTCCTTTGATGTGATACGCAGTGGCGAGCTCTCCCTGGAAGTCATCCTTCACTAATTCTCCCGACTTTGCCTCCACGCGGGCCGTGGGCGGGGTGATTTCGAAGTCAGTGAGGCGCGGAATCCGGCCTGACACGATGGCGTGGCCGGCGACGACGGCAGGCTCCTGGGCGAGTACGACTTTGACGCCGTGCGATTCAAGCTCGGCGCGGCTCAGTTGGCCGCGGTCCTGTTTCAGGCCGTCATTTTTCACGGCCCAGCGATGGGCGAAGGTGTCTTCTCCTCCCACATAGAGAGTGGTGCCGGGCCGGAAGCGGTCCTGGAACGCGCGGATGAATTCCGGAAGGCCGCCGTAGTGGTCGTCGTGGCCGTGGCTCAGGATGAGCGCATCGGCCTTCGCCGGATCGACCTTGAGCGCCTGGTAATTGTTGGTGAGTGTGGAACAAGTGAGTGAGAAATCGAGCAGGATCTCACGCTGCTCCGAGCCGCTGGTGGATTCGAGGTGATAGGCCAGGCCGTGCTCCGACAGAAGCACCCGGCTGGAACCGAGGGGATACGGGACCGGAGTGCGCTGGACGGTGACTGCGCCAAATTTTCCGCCTGGGGAAAATATGTCGTAGGAGTTGTCCACGACCGAGGTGAGGGCGAGCTGATCGACGAGGGGGAACATTATCTCTCCGGCATTCAGTATGGAGTCATCGAGACGCGCCGGCCAGCTTGGGAACTAGGCGCCCGCGGCCGCAGACGATTGCGAGGAATATTTACAGCCGACTTGGGCGCAGCGCCAGGTTTCCGACCCGTCGGCCTGCACGGCGCGCAGGTACATTGGCAGACCGCAATCGGGACAGTCTTGTTGCTCCATTTGGAGGAGCATGATGCCGTCCTCGAGATCGAAATAACCTTGTGATGAGGAGTAGGCGCGAGCGCAGCCCTGTGCGCCGCATTTGTATGCCTGGAAGGTGAGGCCGGTCCGCTCGCCGCACTCGGCGAGACTCATGCTGGCGCGGTGGCGCGTGCACAACGGCTTGATAATTGGGCGGGTGGTGATGAGTGTCATTCATTTCTACTCGGGCGAGTGTGCCCCAGGCGCAAACGACCTGCGAAACCGAGGCATGCTAACGCTGCCCCGGCAAGGAATCAAGCTCTCGCCAAAGGGGCAACGGCCCTTCACGGAATCAGTGCCGATATTTCTTCAGGATCTGCTGGAAGCGCGGGTCGGAGCGCAGCGCGTTGAAATGCGGGCTGTTGTCGATCGCAGCGAAATCGTTGAAGCCTTTCTCCAGGGCTCTCTGCAACGTAGCCAGGGCTTTCTCCTTCTCGCCACGCGCTGCGTAGATGGAGGCTTCCCAGAAGCCTTCGAGGGAGGTGCTGCGCTGCAGTTCCGGCTGGCGCATCCAGGCGGCCAGGGCCTTGTCGTAGTCTCCCTTCGCCAGGTAAATCTGAGCGAGGCCAAAACTGGGTGTGCCGGATGACGGGCTCAGCTTCCCGGCATGTTCCATGGCCTCGATGGCTTCGTCGTAGCGGCCCTCGAGCATGAGCGCCCGGCCCAGATGATAGTACGAGGCACTGGTCTCGAATCCAAGCCGAAGCCCTTCCCGCGAAGCTTTTTCCGCTCCTGCCGCGTCCGGCGGCTGCTGGTAAGCCAATGCCCAGGAAAGGTAATCGAGGGCGAGGCCATCCTGAGGATCCAGGCGCGCGGCTTCGCGGAATTCGTCCGCGGCCTTGTGGTAGTCATATCGGCTGGCCGCAACAAAGCCCAGGGCGTTGTGTGCGGCGGACAAGTCCGGATCAATTGCCCGGGCGCGTTGGGCAAATTTCTCGGCGTTCTGCAACAGCACGGGATCGGACGCGATATTGCGGTAGTACTGGCCGTCCACCCAGGCCAGGCCGGCGAGCGCCGGGGCATAGTCGGGATCGCGTTGCAGGGCGGTTTCGAAATCCTTTCGCGCCGATTCCAGCTTCTCAGGAACATCGATGAAGTTGGCCACGGTGATACGCCCGCGCAAATAGGCATCGTAGGCTTGAACGTCCTGCGTATAGCGACGCGTCACGGCCTGCTGCTCCTGCGGCGTCAGGCGCAGGTTGAGCGCGCTGGCGATTTTCATCGCCGTTTCTTCCTGCACCGAGAACACATCTTTCAGGTCGCGGTCGAAGTCTTCCGCCCATACGTTGAACCCGGTGGACGCATCCAGCAGCTGGGCGCTGATGCGCACGCGGTTTTCCGCCTTCCGCACGCTGCCTTCCAGGATGTAGCGCACGCCCAGTTGCCGGGCGATCTCCTTCACGTCCTGCTGCGAACCTTTGAAGCGCGCTACCGTCATGCGCGAGGTCACCTGCAGCCCCTGGATCTTCGACAGCTTGGTGATGATTTCTTCAGTCGTCCCGTCGCTGAAATAATCGTTGTTCGCGTCGCCGCTCAGATTCTGGAACGGCAGCACCGCCACGGAAGGTTTCGCAGCGGGCGCCGTCGGCGCCGGCGTGGCGTGCTCCTGGCGCCAGCGAACCGCCAGATAGCCCCCAATCAAGAGAAGGATGGCCACGGCGCCGCCGGAGATGGCGACTCCCAGGCGCGATTTCAGCGGCGCGCTGTGTGCGCCGCTGGCCGCCGGTGAGACCGAATGGGGAGTGCTGCCGCTTCTCACCGAATCGCTGCGGAGCTTCTTCAGCTCCATCACCACGTCCGCGGCAGACTGCTGCCGGTTCGCAGGCTCCTTCTCCAGCAGCTTGCTGATGATGCGTTGCAGCTCGGCGGGAACTTGCGCGTTGCGCTCCATCGCCGGCTTCGGCATGCGGTTCAGGATGCCGTCAAACACAGCGGCAGAAGTCGCGCCGGAAAACGGCGCGGCTCCCGTGGCCATTTCGTACAGCACCACGCCAAAAGAGAAGAGATCGCTGCGCGCATCGAGCGGTTTGCCCAGCGCCTGCTCCGGAGACATGTACGCCATCGTGCCGATGGTGGTGCCCGGGCGCGTCAGGTCGCCTGCAGTCGAGTCGTCCGCCTGGACGGTACCCGGTGCGCCGGTCTGCTTGGCCAGGCCGAAGTCGAGGATCTTTGCGTGCCCGCGCGTGGTGACAAAAATGTTCGCCGGCTTGATGTCGCGGTGGATGATTCCCTTCGAGTGCGCGGCGTCGAGCGCGTCTGCGATCTCAGCGCCCAATTCAATCACCCGCTCGATCGGCAGCGCCTGCCCGGCGATCTGGTGCTTCAGCGTCTGCCCTTCCAGCAACTGCATGGCGATGAACCGGCGTCCTTCGGCCTCGCCGATGTCGTAGATCGTACAGATATTCGGATGGTCCAGCGCCGACGCCGCGCGCGCCTCGCGCTCAAACCGCTCCAGCGCCTGCGGGTCCTGCGCCATGTCTTCCGGCAGAAACTTGAGCGCCACCTGCCGGCCCAGCCGTACGTCTTCGGCGCGGTAAACCACACCCATGCCGCCGCCTCCCAGTTTCTCCAGGACGCGGTGGTGCGAAATGTTCTTGCCAACGAGTGAATGCGGGTCAGGCACTGCGAGGCATGGTATTCCGCGCCCCGAGGCCCGTCAATGAACGAGCCAGTTGCCAGAAGTGATCCCATAAACCGTTTTAGGGGGCCGGAGCCTGCCCGCAGGCAGGCGGGCTTCAGCTCCGACATTCAAGGCCCCAGAAATCGGGACTCTAGCCCCTGAAGGAGCTGCCGATGCTGGCCAGGCCATTTGTGAAATGGGTTTTAGTGGCTGGTGGCGCCGCTGTCGTTACTGACGATGAGGCTCGAAACGTTCACTGGCTCGAAGTCCGCGAGGGTCAGGCTTCTCAGGCAGGAAAGATCGTTATCGTTCCAGCGAGCGTCCGGCGTGCCGATCAGTCCTCCGCTGTCTCCATTGTCGGCCAGGATGATTCCGTAGTTGCGGAACCCGGTGATGAGAATGGCCGCTTGCGGGCTTACGGAAGCGCAGGAGGGAGTGGCTACCGAAGCCTTCAGCCGATAGATCTCGCCGGCGGGTCCGGAAAAGGTGCAACTGGTGGGAGGAGAGGACTGCGAGATTTGCGATTCCGTGGGAATCGTACTCCCCAGCGTGCAACTCCCCACGCCGGCCGTTTCCGTTGCCGGCCAGACCCAGTAGTTCAGCATATGGTTCAGCGTGAAGCGGATGGGGTGCTGGATGGTGCCGTTGGGAGAGTCGGGTGTGCCGGTGCCAATAACCTCGTCGGCGTTGGCGAGGAGCGGCGCAATGGGAAGCCCCGCGGCGTCGGAAGTTCCCATTCCCTGCGGAGTGAGCGCATTGGAAGAGACGTCGGGCCACAGGGCATTTGAGGAGTCGGTCCAGGCACCGCCCAGATAGATTCCCTGCCACATCTCGTAAAGCGCAGGTTTGTTTCCGCCGCCCGCCTGTATGTAGACCAGCACGTGCCGGTCTCCGGTGTTGTTGCTGGTGCCTTCCACCGGGGCATACGGGGGGATGGGTCCGGAGGTGAAGTAGTGCTGATAGACGGTGGTTGAAACCGAAACGTCCGGCTGGTTGAAGGGAACCTGGATGGCTGGGATGCCGTTGGGAAAATTGGCATATCCGCCGCCGAAAAATGGCTTGATGGTCTCGGCGAGATAGCCGCTGTAGATGGCCGCCGCAGGAGAGGTATCCACGGGCAGTCCGGTGGAGGCCGCGTCCACGCGATGATGAAAGATTGAAGTGGACGGAAAGATGTTTGCCAGGAACGTGTTGTTGCCGTTGATGGCGAAGTTGATGTCGCCGCGGGTGGCCTGCGCGCTGGCGGAGTCCGTCACCACGAATTCAGGCGTGTAGATTCCTTGACCGCCGATCAGCGCGCTGCTGATGTTCCCTGTATTCGCGTTCAGGGACATTCCTTCCGGCAGCGGTGAAAAGTTGGCATCCGAGCTTACGGAAAAGGTATAGGGAGGAGAACCGCCGCTGGCCGTGAGCGTGCAGCCTGCATACGCCGCTCCTTGCGTTCCGCCTGGGCACGAAGAGGTGGTGATCGTCAATGGGCCGCCGCCGCCGGACGCGGTTACGGTGACCTGTGCCGTGGATGTAGTCGAGCCAGCGGCATTGGTGGCAGTCAGCGTGTAAGTGGTGGTTGCCGCCGGGCTCACGCTTGTCGAACCAGTCCCGGAGGTGGACGTGAACGTCCCTGGGGTGATGGCGATGCTGGTCGCTCCCGTCGTGGCCCAACTGAGGGTGCTGCTGGAACCCGAAGGGATGCTCGCGGGGCTGGCCGTGAAAGAGCCGATGGTTGGTTTGCCTGCCGCGTTTACTGTAACGGTGAG
This sequence comes from Binatia bacterium, assembly GCA_035517515.1. Classification (GTDB taxonomy): domain Bacteria; phylum Acidobacteriota; class Terriglobia; order Acidiferrales; family UBA7541; genus JOPF136. The sequence goes on along the minus strand of DATIYQ010000244.1, from coordinate 10,182 downwards.
CGTAGACCTGGCTGATCCGGCGGCATTCGTTGCCGTGAGGGTGTAAACGGTGGTCACCGTCGGGCTCATGCTGGTTGAACCGCTTGCCGAGGTGGATGTGAATGTTCCCGGAGTAATGGCAATGCTCGCGGCTCCTGCCGCCGACCAACTCAGGGTGCTGCTGGCACCGGAGCTTATGCTTGCCGGATTTGCGGCAAAGGAACCGATCTGCGGCACGAAGCTATTTCCAGGCGGCAAGCTCTGCGAAGTCCCCGAAGCACAGCCTGCGAGGCCGGCACAGAGAAGCGGAAAGAGGGCCAGCGCACAGAGCCCGGGCCTTGAAGGAAGGAGTCTCCGGGCGCCAGGCTGGTTTCTGTAAGGCAAACCTCGGGAGTCCATGGGCAATGCCCTCCTGCCGTTGACCACACAAGTTTAATGATCGCCGGATTGGCCTGCCTACTGGCCGTGAGTTCAGAGTGAGACTCCTGGTCCACGAACGGTACCAAAGTGTGAGTGGGATCACTTTGAAGCGGATCCACCGTGCAGGGATGGCAACGAATCCCCGGTGATTCAAATTCCGTGGCGGGAAGCACTTTGACGTACTCGTCGCGGATGCAGCCGTAGAAGGCGACGGCCCGCGCCGGGAAATCGACGTCCTATCGGATTACCTGCGCGGCCGCAGTTGTTCAAGCAGCCAGCGTTGCCGTCATGGTGATTTCCGCCTTGAGCAGGCGGGAGATGGGACAGTTCGCTTTGGCGTCCGCGGCCAGCTTCTGAAACGTTTCGTTACTCGCTCCGGGCACGCGCGCATTCACTTCCAGGTGGATTTTCGTCACCGTCCAGGATTTCTCGACCATCTCCAGGGTGAGCGCGGCGGAAGTGGCGATTTTCTCCGGCGTCAAGCCCGCCCCGGTGAGTTGGGCGGAGAGGGCCATGGTGAAGCAGCCGGAGTGTCCCGCGGCGATCAATTCCTCGGGGTTGGTGCCCGTGCCGGTCTCAAACCGGCTGCGGAAGGAGTATGGCGTTTGGGCCAAAGCGCCGCTCTCGGTGCTCACCGTCCCCTTTCCGTCCTTCAGGTTTCCGTTCCATACCGCCGATGCCTTGCGAATCATGGAAGCTCCTTTTCAAGGTCTGTCGTTTTGCGGGCGCGGATTAGATTCTCGGCTGGCCCCGGCGGATACCTGGCCGCGCGGCAAGGCACCTTCCCTTCCCCGTGCAGTTGTTGAATTCCGGCAGGAAAGGCCCATTGACAGGGTGGGTGCGGTCTTCTAGACTTTGGTTTCCGGCGCAGTTTGCCGGTGGCTCGAAGAAAAATGACTTACGCCATCAAGCCGGCCTTTACTTACCGCTACTCCTACTATTGCGGAGCAGCGGACAGGCTGGCTTCTCGGCAAACGGGGTGGATGAAGTAACCGGATCAAGCCGAAGATACCCAGACTGGCCGCGACCTCCAAAGGGTCCGCGGCCTTTTTTGTTTTCCGAAGGATTTCCGGAGGAAGCCATGGTTGCCGCCATCGAACGCTGGAGAGACGAAATCGACGCCATCGACGCCGAACTGCTGGGCCTGTTGAACCGCCGGGTGCTGCTGGCGCGCGAAGTGGGCCGGCGGAAACGCGGGGCGGGGCTGCCGCTGCGCGACGCGAAGCGCGAACGGCAAATCCTGGCACGTGCCCGGGAACGGAATGGCGGGCCGCTGGGCCCGGCGGCGGTGGAGCGGCTGTTCCGCGCCATCCTGGCGGAATCGCGGCGGGCCACGCGGCGCACACTGGCGCGCGAGCCGGCCGCCGGGGCTGCGGGGAGGCGGGCATGCGCATGAACGGCAATCCGCTGCGCGCGGCGTTCCAGGGCGAGCCGGGAGCCTATAGCGAGGAAGCAGCGGCGCGCCTGTTGGGCAAAGAGACGCAAGGAATCCCCCGGCCCAGTTTCGAGGCGGCATTCCGGGCGCTGGCCGAAGGCGCCGCCGACGTGCTGGTGGTGCCCATCGAAAACAGCCTGGCCGGATCGGTGCTGCGCGTTTACGACCTGCTGCTGGAAAGCGAATTGACCATCACGGGGGAAACCATTCTGCCCATCGAGCTGCACCTGATCGCATGCCCGGGCGCCACCCTTGCAGGGATCCGGAGCGTGGAATCCCACCCCATGGCCCTGGCGCAGTGCGAGCGGCTGTTTGGCGAGCACCCGGGGTGGAAACGAGTGGCGGGGGAGGACACCGCGGGGAGCGTTCGGGACGTGCTCTCCGCAGGCGACCGCGGCCGCGCGGCACTGGCCGGCCGGGGCGCGGCGGCACGCTACGGCGGCGTGATTCTTTCCACCAATGTGCAGGACAACTCGGACAACTACACCCGTTTCCTGCTGCTCGCTCCGGGAGCCGCGGGGGCGCCGGGCACAGGCGACAAAGTGACCCTGGTGATGCGCGTGGCGCATCTGCCCGGGGCGCTGGTGGCGGCGCTCGAACCCTTCGCGCGCCACGGCGTGAACCTGCTGAAGATTGAGAGCCGGCCGATTCACGGTTGTCCCTGGGAATACCAGTTCTTTCTGGACGTGGAGGCTTCTTGCAGCGGGGCGATGGAAGAGGCGCTGGCCGATGTGCGCACCCGGGCGCAATCCCTGCGGGTGCTGGGGCGATATCCCGCGGCGCGGCCGGGGGCGGAGATGGTGAAGACTGTATTGGGGAGGAGCGCATGAGCACGCGCGCAACGCAGTCCGTAGCACTCGCGGTCGCAGGCACCGCGAGCCGCCATGCAACCAAGCCGCGCCGCGAAACGTTGCGCCCGGCCGTATCGCCGGGCGGCCATCCCGCGGTCGTTCGGGTGGCGCCGCCCTTCGCTCTCGCCAGCCGAGAATCACACCTCGAGAACACGGTGGTCGAAGCCGGAGGCGTGCGGATCGGGGCGGGCAATTTCGTGGTGATGGCCGGCCCGTGTTCGGTGGAATCGCGGCGCCAGATTCGCGAGACGGCGCGGGCGGTGAAGGCCGCGGGAGCGCACGTGCTCCGCGGCGGCGCCTACAAACCGCGCACGTCTCCCTACGATTTCCAAGGCCTGGGGCGCAAGGCGCTGGAATGGCTGGCGGAAGCCGGGCGCGAAACCGGCCTGCCGGTGGTGACCGAGGTGCTCAGTCCGGAAGACGTGGACCTGGTGGCCGAACACGCCCAGTTGCTGCAAGTGGGGGCGCGCAACATGCAGAACTACGCGCTGCTACGCCGGCTCTCCGGCACGCCGAGGCCGGTGCTGCTCAAACGCGGGCCTTCGGCCACCATCCAGGAGTGGCTGCTCGCGGCAGAGTATTTGCTGTCCGGAGGGAATCGGCGCGTGGTGCTGTGCGAGCGAGGGATCCGCACGTTTGAGACGGCGACGCGCAACACGCTGGACCTGGCGGGGGTGGCGTTGGTGAAACAACTCACACATTTGCCGGTGATCGTGGACCCATCGCATGGAACCGGCAAACGCGCGCTGGTGGCTCCGGCCTCCCGGGCGGCCGCTGCCGTGGGCGCCGACGGGCTGCTGATCGAGGTGCATCCCTGCCCGGAATGCGCTTTATCGGACGGCGAGCAATCGCTCGATCCAAGACAGTTTGCGGAGCTGATGCGCACGCTGACGCCGCGAACTCTCGCGGCGTGCGGATGAGCGGGGTTGCCGGACCGGGGGCGATGCCTGGACACGGTGATCGTGCTCCGGGTGGGCTGCGCGTGGAAAGGATGCGAGGGCTGTGGAAGGGCGAAGCGGGAGGGGGCGGTTTTTTCTACAAAGGTAGTTCCAGCTGCATCTGACCGCACGCGCCCGGACATTGGGCGTTGGAAGATTCCGCCGGCCTGGGGCATACTAAGAGAGATTCGGGCAAGAGGGGGCGTGCGGCTCCCGCACGCGGGGGAATCCATAAGGCAAGGCCGGCCACACCGGACGAATCCGGTATGCGGAGCGGGGCATCCTAGTGCCAGGGCGAGTCGTGGGAAAAAAGGAAACAGTGCGAGGACAATTGCGCGCCTGGTGGCGAACGACGCATGAGCTCTGGCTCATCGGAAAGGCGCTCGCTTCCACCCGCCACGTGGTGCAGGCGCACGTGATTCCCATCCGCCGGTGCAACCTGGATTGCGCCTATTGCAATGAATTCGACGAAGTCTCCGCGCCGGTGCCGGTGGAAACCATGGTCCGGCGGATCGACAAGCTGGCGGAACTGGGGGCCTCGCTGATCACGCTGAGCGGGGGCGAGCCGCTGCTGCATCCGGAACTGGAAGAAATCATCGGGCGCATCAAACATCATCACCGCATTGCCGGAATGATCACCAACGGGTACCTGCTGGTACCGGAACGCATCGCGCGGCTGAACCGCGCCCGGCTGGACCACCTGCAGATCAGCATCGACAACCTGAAGCCGGACGAGGTGTCCAAGAAGAGCCTGAAGGTGCTGGACCAAAAGCTGCGAATGCTGGCCGAACACGCCGAGTTTCACGTGAACATCAACAGCGTGATCGGCAGCGGGGTGAACAACCCGGAAGACGCGCTGGTGATTGCGGAACGCGCACGCGAACTGGGCTTTACCAGCACGGTGGGAATCATCCACGATGGTTCCGGGCAGTTGAAGCCGCTGGCCCCGGCCGAACGCAGTGTGTTCGAGCGCATCATGGGCATGAGCAAGGGCTCCTATTCCCGCTTCAACCACTTTCAATGGAACCTGGCGGAAGGAAAACCGAACGAATGGCGGTGCCGCGCGGGCAGCCGTTATCTCTACATCTGCGAAGATGGCCTGGTGCACTACTGCTCGCAGCAGCGCGGCTGGCCGGGCGTGCCGCTGGAGCGCTACACGCTCGAGGACGTGCGCCGGGAATTCCGCACGCGCAAGCCGTGTGCCGCACACTGCACCGTCTCTTGCGTGCAGCAGACCTCCTACATTGATCACTGGCGCGCGCCGCAGGATCTGAACCCGTTGCCGGCCCCGTCGCGCCCGCGGGAAATCTCCGAGCCGCTGGTGCAGATCGAAACGGAATCCGGAGACTAACCGGACAGGCGCGCGCCGGGCCAATTTTTACAGAAGCCCCCACATGCAAGCACGTCGCCTGAACGCAAAGCGAAATCCCACCCGGCATCTGCCGGCCACCTTGCTGGCGGCCGTGCTGCTGCCGTTCCTGGCGGCGCCCGGGCTCCGCAGCCAGTCTCCACAGGCCCCGGCGGGGACTCCGCCCACCGAGACTGCCACGGCACCAGCGGAACGCCCGGTCTATGACGGCGATTGGTGGCTCTCGCTGGGCGGCTGGGAGCAGTCCGGCTTCATCACCGGCTACGAGGATTGCTACAACTCCGAATACCACGGTACGGTCCCGTTTACCAAAGAAGCCCAGAGCACCGTGGACGAACTGAACAAATACTTTCTGGCCGACCCCGCGCGGCGGAAACAAACGGTGAGTGACGCGCTGGATGAACTGCGCGGCGCGGCATCTGACTCCGCGCTGCCGAGTTACAAGCTGGCGAATCCGCCGCCCCCCGACCAGCCGCCCGCGGCGGTTTACGACGGCCACTTTTGGTTCGATGCGGACCCGGCGGCAGAGCTCGGTTTCGTGGAAGGCTATCTGGCCTGCCACTCGGCAAAATTGAAGGATGCGGATGCCAAATTCTCGCGCGCGCCCGCCGAACTGGTCGATCGAATCACTCAAGCGTATGGGATCACGGACGACACGGAAGACGTGGCCGCCGACAAAGGCGCGGTGAAGATCTCCGAAGTCCTCCACCAGCTTAAAGACCCCGATCCGGCCCCGGCAAAACCCGCTTCGAACCCGAAGTGAGGAAGAGCCCCCGAAAGTAACGCGCATGCCGTGTGCCCCGCGCGGCACAGCCGGGGGCGATGCGATTGACGCTTCCGCAGGGTCAGGGTAGATTTCCAGAGGAAACGTGTCATTTGCCGGGACTGCTGCTCCGGCTGCATCCCTCAGGGCGGGAGCAGCCGGGATTGGGAGGCGTGCCCCCGGAGGCAGCAGTCGTCAGGGGAAGAAACCCGGCGGCATTCCAGCACGTGGTCAGCACTTCCTGCCTGAAGTCTCGTGGAGCCATGGCGCCGCAAAAAGCAGGTCGCTACGAATTGATCGAAGAGGTGGGCCGCGGAGCCATGGGTGTGGTGTTCCGCGCGCGCGACCCGCTGATCGGCCGGAGCGTGGCGGTGAAGACCCTGCGATTGGACGATGTGCGGCAGGGCAAGGACGATCCCGAAGTCCTGGAGCGCTTCCAGAACGAAATCCGCGCCGCCGGCCGCCTGGCGCACCCCAATATCGTGGTGATTCACGACGCCGGGGCAGATGCGGAAGCCGGCCTCTTCTACATCACCATGGAATTGGTGCAGGGCCGGAGCCTGGCCAAGATGCTGGAGGAAAAGCAGGCCTTCCCGATCCCGCGCGTGCTGCGCATCATGGAGCAGGCCTGCCGCGCACTCGATTACGCCCATCACAACCACATCGTGCACCGGGATATCAAGCCCGCCAATCTGCTGCTGGGCGAACTGGACACGGTGAAGCTGACCGATTTCGGCACGGCAAAAATCCTGGAGCGCGGTGGCACGCAGAGCGGCCAGATTGTGGGCACGCCCAGTTACATGGCTCCGGAACAGGTGAAGGGGCGGCCGGTGGATGGCCGCGCGGATGTATTCGCCCTGGCGGTGATTCTCTACGAACTGCTCACCGGAGAGCGTCCCTTCCCCGGCAAAAACGTGACCACGGTGATTTACAAGATCGTGCATGAAGAGCCGCTCGCGCCCATGCAACTCGATTCCTCGATCCATCCGGGGCTGAATGCGGTGATTCTGCGCGGCCTGGCCAAGGAGCCGGACGACCGGTATGCCAGCTGCGGAGATTTCTTGAATGCGCTGCGCACGTACCGCGAATCCCAATCCAGTGGCGCACAAACCGTGCTGCGCCGCGTTTCGCCGCGGCCGGTCACGCGCCCGGTGATCGCGGGGCAGGCGGTCACGCCGCCGCCTTCCGGGCCCACGCCGCTGCCGGACAGCCCCTCGCAGTTCGCCGCGGGGAATCCGGCGGTCACCACGGGAGGTGGAGCGCCTGGAAGATCCGCACCGGCCGGCTCCCCGGCAACGCCGACCGAGACCGGCAGGCCCGTGCCCAGCCCGCGTCCCGCGCCGACGCCGGGCATGCTTCCACCCACGCCCCCGGTGATGCCACGCATGACGCGAGACGAACGCGCGCAGCGGAAGAGCTCGGGCGGCTGGTTGATCCTCTTCCTGCTGCTCGCCGCGATTGGGACCGGGGGCTATTTCTACCGGGAACAGATCCTCGAAGTGTGGCACGGGGCGCTCCCGCAAAGTAAGCCGGCGAGTTCGGTGGGAGCGGGCAGCGCTGCGGCCAGCGTTTCTACGGCGACGACGACGCCGGGCGCCGCCAACCCGTCGGCTGCGCCCTCTGGCGGAGCGGGCGCGGAAAAAACCTGGGGCACGCCGGGCAAGGGCGCGCTGGATGTGAGCACGGACAGGCCGGCGGCGGGCGTCACGCTCCTGGATGCCGGCGGAAATCGCGTGGGCAATTGCCGTACTCCGTGCCGATTTCCGGACCTGGCGCCGGGAACCTACACCTTGTCTGTGAAGATGGCCGGGCTGCCCACGGTGACCCGAAATGTCGAAGTGAGAGAAGGGCGCATCGGGGAAGAACTGGTTCACGCTCCGGCGGGCGGCAAGAAGGCCGGCCTGGGCACGCTGGAGTTGCTCTCCGTGCCGGTGGGCGCAGACATTCTGATCAATGGGGAGAGTACAGGACGCCGCACCCCCTCAAAAATGGAATTGCCTGCGGGAAGCTATCAGGTAACTTTGTATTTAAAGGGGTATGCGCCGTACCAGCGCACGGTGGATGTGGGGCAGAGCCGGGCCAGCCATCTCGAAGCCATGCTCGTGCACCAGTAGCGCTCGGAATCACGGGCCACTCCGCAGCCAGCGGCGGATGGAACACCGGGCAGAGACTCAGTGAGGAGGACGAAAATGATGGTGAGGATGGCGAGCAAGGGACTGGCCCCCGCCGCCTGCTTGCTGCTGCTGCTGAGCGCGGCCGCGCCAGCCCGCGCGCAACAGCCATTGGCAGCGCAGACCGCCCCGGTGCCCAAGTTCAAAGACCCCGCGCTCCAGCAATACCTGGTGGCGGAACTTGCTTCCATCGCAGACAAGCTGGACAAGCTGAACACACGCCTGGAGGCCACGGAATCCCTGCTGGCGAAAATCAAGGACCAGCAGCAAGCCCTGGCGACCGACGTTCGCGCGAACCAGGAGCTGAGCAAGGCCACGGATACCTCGGTAACTTCCCTGCGGGCTTCGAACCAGGAGGATTTGCTGAGCCTGAAGTCCGACGTGGGACGCATCCGGCGGGATCTGAGCGACCTGGCGGACCAGATGAAGAAAGCTCCGGCGCCGCAGGCGGCTGCGGCAGCCGCCCCGCCGGCCATCGAGGGATACATTACGCAGGCTTCGGCCACCAGCACCACCATCACCATCAATCTGGGCTCGGCCGCCGGAGTGGAAGCGGGAATGCGTTTTGGCGTGTACCGCGCCGCGGAGCCGCAGACGCGCATCGGCACGGTGGAAGTGACTGAGGTGCTGGACGCGAATAACTCGCGCGCGAAAATCGTGGCCAGCAATCCCAACACCAAATTCCAATTTTCTGATATTGTGCGTCCATACTGACATCTGTTGAGGATTTATGCCCCGTTTGGTCATCGAGCGTCCCGGTCAAGAGCAGCAGGTATTTGAGCTGCCCGCGGACCGCCCGATTTACGTGGGCCGCGCCGAATCGAACGACCTGGTGCTGCGCGAAACCAGCGTCTCCCGGCGCCATGCCATGCTCAGCCCATCGCTGGAGGGCAGCTGGATGATCCGCGATCTGGGCAGCGCCAACGGAATTTTCCTGGGCGGCAAAGTGGTGCGGGAAGCGGCGCTGAAAGACGGCGACGTGCTGAACATCGGGGAATACAGCCTGCGGTACGAATCCATGGAATCCCAGATCCTGCTAACCCAAGCCGCCGCCAAGCTGCCCCCGCGCCTGACCATGGTGATGAGCCTGAAGGACGTGAACGCGGCTCTGAACCTGGGCAAGGAGCCGGGTTCGGGAGCCGGCACGGCGCCAGCCGGCACTGCCGCGGCACCGGCGCAGGCGCCCATTCCGCGCGCGCCGTCTGTGGCGCCGGGCGCGGATCGCGGCCAACTGGAGACCCGGCTGAAAGCGCTGGAACACGAGAACCGCCTGTTCGAGTTGCTGTACCAGGTGAGCCGGGCGCTGGGGGATCTGCAAACGGTTGAGGAAGTGGTGCACAGCGTCTTAGACCTGGTCCTGCAGGTGGAAGGCGTGGAGCGGGGCTACGCGATGCTGGCGGATGAAAAGGGCGGCTTCCAGCCGGCGGTGATCCGCTACAAAAAAGACCCGACCATGGGCTCCGCCAAAATCCCCCAGATGATTCTCTCCCAGGCGATCATCAAGCAGGTAACCCAGGGCGGCGTACCGTTGCTGGTGCAGGACGTGCGCATGGACCCTAAGCTGGGCAGCAGCAAGAGCATCGCGCTGAGCGGCATGCAGTCTGCGATGTGCGCTCCGCTGAAGGGCGGCGACAAGCTCTACGGCCTGCTCTATGTGGACAACCTGGTAAAGCGCGGCATGTTTTCGCAAGACGACCTGAACGTGTTCAGCGTGATCGCCACCCAAGCCGGCCTGGCGGTGGACCGCGTGCGCGGCCGCGAAGAAATCGCCAAACAGGCGCAGCAGAAGAGCAATCTCGAGCGTTTTCTAGCCCCCGGCGTGGCCCAGAAGATCGCCGCCGAGGCGGACATCCAGGTGCGCGGCGAGACGCAGAACCTGACCGTGTTGTTTTCGGACATCCGCGGGTTCACCTCCATGGCGGAGAAGATGACCCCGGAAGAAATCGTGGAGATCCTGAACGACTACTTCAACGCCATGAGCGATCGCATCTTCGCACACGAGGGCACGCTCGATAAGTTTCTGGGAGACGGCTTGATGTGCCTGTTCGGCGCGCCGTTTTCCAAAGGGCATGACGCCCTGGACGCGGTGCGCACGGCGGTCGAGATGCAGCAGACTCTGCAAGTGCTGAACAAAGACCTGGAAAAGCCGTTGCACATGGGCGTGGGCGTGAATTCCGGCCGCGCGGTGGTGGGGTACATGGGCGCCTCGCGGCGCATGGAGTACACGGCCATCGGAGATGTGGTCAACGTGGCCTC
>DATIYQ010000243.1:0-4543 GCA_035517515.1 Binatia bacterium | reverse complement strand
CGGGCCTGCTTCTGAGCCAACTCCACGGTGTCCGGACGCATGCGCAGCTTTCCCGCGGCCGCAAATTTGTTCATTCCCGGCGGCAGTTCCTGCACTTCCACCAGTTTGCGATACATCCAGGCCACGGCCCCGACCAGGCCGGCCGGCTCTTCTCCATCGCGCAACAGGCCATCGAGAAAGGCCAGGGCGCTGCCGCGCTGGCGCGCCGCGAGCATCTCCGCGAGCTGCCACACAGTGAAGCGTTTGGCGGCCTGGACCAGCAAGGTGACATGCGCGGCGGTGATGCTGCGGCCGGGACCGGCGTAGGTGGCCAGCTTGGTCACCTCCGGCGCGATGCGGGCCAGTTCCCCATCGAGACAATCGGAAAGCTGGGCCGCAGCTTCCGGTTCAATCGTGGCGCCCGCGGAGCGGGCCATCTCGGTAATCACCTGGACGGCATCCCGAATCTGCTCGTCGGCCTTTCCGGACAGATCGAGAGAGACGATCTGCGCCTTCTCGGCGAGCAATTTTGAGAACTTCGTACGCTGGTCGAGTGCGCCGGCCTCAAGCACCAGCAGGGTGAACGGGGCGGGATTCTCAAGATAGGAGGCGAGGCTGGCATGGGCCTCCTCCCGTGCGTCGTCGTCCAATTCTTCCAGCGCTTCCCAGTCCTGCGCAAAGAGCACCTGACGGGCGGAGAGCATGGGATAGCTCTGAGCCATGCGGAGGACAGAATCCAGCCCCTGCTCGCGGAGCGAGACGCGAACCACGGCCCACTCCGGGGCGCCCTGTGGAAACGCGGCTTGGAGAATTCCCTGGCGCGCGGTGTCGCGCAGGTAGGCATCGGCGCCGGCCAGGACCACGCAGGCGACGCCTCCTTTCTTTCCCGGCGGGGCGGCCAGGCGGGCGAACAGGCGGTCGGCTGTTTCCTGGGGCATCAGAATTTCTCCAGCACGGCGGAGACCAGGGAACGGGCAAAATCGCGCGACATGCGATCCAGGGCCGGTCCCTCTTCCTGAAAAAAGCTGGGAATGTCGGTGGAGATTTCATACTCATTGCGGAAGATGAAGCGCGGATTTTGATAGACCACTTGCCCGGTAGCGTGATCGGTCAATTTCACGCTGAGGGACATAGTGACCAGCATGAGGGTGGCACGGCCAGTGGTCTGGTCAAAGAGCATGGGAACGGTTTCCAGCGAGGTGACTGCGCCTTCCAGGACGGCGTCGGCATCCTGCGGCTGGGGGATGACGTGATACTTGGTGCGTGAGATCATTTCGCGGACCACGGCCTGGGTGAGGCGCTGCTCGAGGCGGTAGTTGGAAGTGCGGTTCTTGAAGGCAGGAATGGCCAGAACCTTCCATTGCGGAGGAAGAGCGTTGCCGCGGCCGGCGACATGATAGCCGCAGGCGGCGGCCCCGAAAGAAAGCAGCAGGAGGGCGGCGAAGCGCGGCGCGCGGGGATCGGTTGTTTTCCGCACCTCAGCGCTCGCGCGTGGCCTGGGCAACATGTTCGGCAATGCGCACCGCATTCTGCGCCGCGAGGCGTACATTGTCCACCGCACCCCAAATCCACCAGGACATGGGCAGATTGCCGTCGTTGCGCAGAGTGACGGCGATTTCGGCGGAGCCGGCGGCGGTCGCGTTGCTGGGGGAATCCGGTCCCGTCACCACCCCCACCTGGCGGAGAGATTCTTCCAGCGCCTGTTTTGGAAAGCTGCCTTCAAATTCCGCAAAGACGCTGAACGCCGCGCCATAGAAGACCGGGGCCTGCACCACCTCCACGGCCGGCATGGGGGCGCGGTAGCCCAGAAAATCGGAAACGTCGCGAGTGACCAGCTCGCGCAGATCTTCGAGGCGGATGGGGCTGGACTCGCCGAACCGCTCGAGCAGATTGAAGGCCGCCTGCGCGTCAAATACCTCGCGCGCGAAGGGCTGAAAGGAAAGCAGGCTGGTGGCTTGCGACTCGAGCTCGTCAATGCCGGCCTGGCCCAATTCGGAAACGGGGTGCAGGAAGGTAGCGGCCAGCCGGCGGACCGGAAAATCCCGCAGGCCGACGGAGAGGGTGGCGGCAACAATGGCCGCGGCGCCGGGACAGCGGAAGAGGGTGGGGTCCGGCGGGCGCAGAGAACCGAGCCGCGCATCCAGGGAAGGAATGGAAACGGCCGCGTTGCGGACGCCGGCCATTGCTCCGGAAAGATCCACCACGGCGGCGCCGGCGCGCTGGGCATCCGCCCAATGCCGGGTGGCAAACTCGCGCAGGCCGGCGAAAAACACCAGGCCGACGCCATCGAAGCTGTCGGGCTTCAAGCCACGGATGACTCCCGGCTCGCCGCCCGCTTCCGTAAGGGTGCCATCCAACTGCGCATCGTCCAGCAAACGCAGTTCGTGCGCAGGCAAGGAACTGGAAGAAAGCAGCACGGTGATTTCCCGTCCCAGGAGGGAGGAGGCACCGGCGATGGCAATGCGCATCGGAGGACCGGGAGATCGGGTCATCGGCCGGCAGTCGTTTCCACGGAGCGCGCCGCGGCCCGCAGGTGGGCCGTGCGGTAAATCCACAGCGTGGGGCCGGAAAGGGTGTAAAGCGTGGCCGCAGTGAGCAGGACCTGTTCGGAGTAAAACCACGCGAGCACGGCGACCAGGGAAAGCAGGACGACCACCAGGGGAGGCTGGCGCACGTGCCACTTCAAATCCTTGAAGCCGTAGAAGCGGAGTTTGCTGACCATGAGGACGGCGAGCACGGCCACCAGAGCCAGCCAGGCGATGGCCAGGCGGATATCATCGAGGGGGAATTTATTGGCGTGGACCATGGCGGCTATCATGGCCGCGGCGCCGGGAGTGGGCATGCCCACAAAGTAGCGATTGGAAGAGCCCGGCAACATGCCCTGAATATTGAAGCGGGCCAGGCGCCAGGCGGTGCAGAGCACGAAGCCCAGGGTGACGATCCAGCCGAGCAGCAGGACGTGTTTGGCCAGGCCGTCGTTTTCGGAAAGGCCGTGCAGGCCCCAGACAAAGGCAAGCAGTGCGGGGGCCACGCCGAAGCTGATGACATCGGCCAGCGAATCCAACTGCTTGCCGAATTCGGAATCGCCGCCGATGAGCCGGGCGAGGCGGCCATCCAGGGAGTCGAAGAGGATGGCCAGGCCGATGGCGCGGGCGGCGTCGTCAAAATCCCGCGAGGTCCCGCGGAAGGCCAACAGAATCGCAAAATACCCGCACAGCAGGTTGCCGGCGGTGAACAGGCTGGGAAGCAAAAAGACCCCGCGGCGGAGGCCGGTGCGTTTCGGTGCTGGCAGGGATCCCATGCCGCCCCTCATTTCCATCTCGCCAGGATGCTTTTGCCGCCGCGGACCACATCTCCAGGGCGCACGGTGATTTCTGCCTCCGCGGGCAGCCAGACGTCCACGCGTGAGCCGAAGCGGATCATGCCCACGCGTTCGCCGATGCGCACGGCATCGCCGCGGGCTTTCCAGAAGAGAATCCGGCGGGCGATCCATCCGGCAATCTGTTTGAATACCATTTCGCCCCGGGGCGTTGCCAGGCGGATCACGTTCTGCTCGTTTTCCGCGGAGGCGCGGGCGAACATAGCGTTGTGGAAGCTGCCGCGGCGATAGTCGAGCGCGGCGACGGCGCCGGAGACCGGGGCGCGATTAATGTGCACGTCGAACACGGAGAGAAAGATGCTCACCCGCTGCCCCGGCCGTCCCTCGAACTCCTCAGGGGCCACCAAGGTTACGCGGCCGTCGGCGGGGGAAACCACGGCGTCCGCATCCTGGGGAATCGCCCGCTCCGGGTCGCGAAAGAAATAGAGGACGAACAGCCCTAGCAGGAGCAGCACCAGGGCCAGCGCGTCCAACCAGCGCCCGGCGCCCAGGGTGCGCGCGCAGGCTTCCGCGGCGATGGCCGCGAGAATCGGAGGCGCCGCAAACTTGTATCCTTCCGGGTGCATTCCACGGCGGCCGGGCCCCGGACAGGCGGCGCCCGCACCAACAGCTATTGTAACCGAGGAGGCGGCCGAATGCGGCGCTATCGACGGGAAAGTTCGTGGCGGTGACGGGCCACGAGCATTTCCATCTCGTCTTTGACTCTGAGTTTTCGCTTCTTGAGTTCGATCTCGAGGAGGAGGTCTTCCGAGTTCAGGTAGGTTTGCTTCGAGAGGCGATCCAACTGCACTTCGTACTGCGAGTGTTCCTGGACCAGTCGCTGGAAGTCGGCGTCCCGTGCCAGCAACAACTCGCGTACTTCCTGGGGTGAGGCGGTCATAAGGTTCCTCCCTTCGGAAGACATGTGATTGGTCACTGCATTTTCGGAGCGTAACACAACGGTCATGCGGCTGCAATGCTCACGCAATGATTCCCTGCCGCGGGTAGTGGAAATCCGGGAGGCGACTCAGGCGGGAGCAATGGCGCGGGCCATGAGCACGGCATCTTCCCGCGGTTCCTGGTAATAAGCGGGGCGCCGCCCGGTGGGCGTGAATCCGAGCCGGGCGTAAAAGGCGAGGGCCGCGAGGTTGGATGCTCGCACCTCGAGGAAGACCTGGGCGGCGCCGCGAGCGGCGCCTTGCTGGA
>DATIYQ010000242.1:0-20423 GCA_035517515.1 Binatia bacterium | reverse complement strand
ACCACTGCGCCATCCACCACCATGCCGAAATCCAGCGCCCCCAGCGAAAGCAGATTCGCGGAGATGTGGCGCAGGTCCAGGCAGATGGAAGCGAACAACAGCGCGAACGGGATGGTGCAGGAGACGATCAGCGCCCCGCGGGCATTTCCCAGAAAAACCAGAAGGATGATCACCACCAGGATCATCCCCTCGCCAAGATTGTGCAGCACCGTGTGCGTGGTGTAGTGCACCAGATCGTCGCGATCCAGGTAGGGCACGATCTTCACCCCGCTGGGCAGCAGGTGGTCATTCAGGTCGGCGACCGCGGCGTGGATGCCGTCCATGGTGGCGGCCGTATCCGCGCCTTTGCGCATGAATACGATGCCCTCCACCACGTCGCCTTCGTCCACCACCACGCCGTCGGCGCGATGTACGGCCCGGCCGATCTGTCCCAGGCGGATCTTGGATCCCTGCGTCACGACCGCTACGTCCTGAATGCGAATCGGGGTGCCCTTCTGCGTCTTGAGCACAATCTGTTCGATGTCCTGGATATTCCGGATCAAGCCCACCGCGCGGACGTTAATCTGCTGCGCCCCTTGCTCGATAAAACTGCCCCCGGCGTTGGCATTGCCGTTGGCCAGTTGCTGTTCGAGTTGCGCCAGGCTCAGACCGTAGGCCACCAGCTTGTCCGGATCCACTCGCACTTGATACTCGCGGGTGATGCCGCCGAAGGAGGAATCATCCACCACGTCCGGCGCCGCCTTGATGCGCTTGTTGATGGTCCAGTCCTGCAGCGATTTCAGCTCCATCAGGTTGTACCTGGGATTGGAGCTCTTCACCGTGTACCAATAGACCGAGCCGATGGGGCTGAAATCCGGTCCGATCTGGCCGGCCACATTGGGAGGAAGAGTGACCTGCGCCAGGCGCTCCAGCACTTTCTGGCGGTCCCAGTCGTTATCGGAGTCGTCATCAAAAATCAGGTTCACCACCGAGAGGCCGGCCAGGGATGCGGAACGGATGTGCTGAAGCCGGGGGATTCCGTTCATCTGGAGTTCAACCGGAATGGTGATCTGCTGCTCGACCTCTTCGGCGGCCCGCCCCGGCCACTGCGTGATCACCTGCACCCAGGTATTGGCCACATCCGGGTAAGCCTCCACCGGCAGGCGCTTGAAGGCCACTAGGCCCCACAGGAAAAGTGCCGCGGCCCCGCTGAGCACCAGAAAGCGGTTGTTGAGGGCGAAAGAGACCAGCGCGCGGATCATTACTGCTCCGCCGTGTTCTGGAACTCCAGCGCGTTGGTCACCACTTTCTGGCCCGGTTGGATTCCGGAAAGCACTTCCTGCAAGTTGCCGGCCAGCATCTGCCCGCCGACCACTTCCACGCGGCGGAACTTGTTCTCGCCGGCGGGGATGTAGACCCAATCGCGGTCCTGCAGATGGAGGATGGCGGTGGTGGGAACGGCCGCATAGTTCCGTTTGGCCCCGCCATGGAATGTGGCGGTCACAAACATCCCGGGGCGCATCAGTCCGGGATTGCGCAGTTCCAGGCGCACCTTCGCGGTGCGCAGATTCGGGTCCAGAATCGGCCCAATGTTGCCGATGGTGGCGTTGAACACCTTCTCGGGATAGGCGTTCAGACGGACCTCGGCCTTGTCGCCCAACTGCACCTGAGCGAGGTCATTTTCGTATACGTCGCAGAGAATCCAGACGAAGGACAGGTCGGAGATGGTGAACGGATTGGGGGAGGCCAGGCCCTGCACCCCCGCCGCGCTGGTCACCTGCTGGTCGGTGATCACCCCGGCCACCGGAGCGCGAATCTCCACGATGCCACTGGGCTGCCCGAGATCGGGATTGCCCAGCACGCGCAGTTTCTCTGCGGCCGTCTGCACGTCCACTTGCGCTTTGGTTTCCATGTCCTGGGCCACTTGCAGGTCCTTCAGGGCGATGGCGCCATGGTCATACAGGAGTTGGGAACGCTCCGCCTGGCTCCGCGCCAGTTTCTCGTCCGCCACCGCCTTCTGATAATCCGAATATGCGCCGGAAATATCCGCGCTCTGCACGCGCAGCAGCACCTGGCCTTTCTTGACGCTGTCTCCCAGGCGCGCGGCGATTTCCACCACCCGTCCGGTGGCCAGGGTAATCACCGGAACCGTCCGGGAAATATCCGGAGCGACCGCACCGGTCACTCGAAGCTTCGAGGTGTCCGTATGCTCGACCGCCAGGGTCAGCGGAAAGCGGTCGGGATGTTCCACCGGAAATACGCTGGCATCCTCAGCACGTTCCACTTTGAGTGGCGGCGGCGCTTCGGCGCTGGGATCGCCCGCGGGGCGCGCGCATGCGGTCCACAGCAGCGGGAAAGCCAGGGTGAATAGGGCACGGCGCGCGTGTCTCATGGGATGCCCTCGCTCCCCGCCACGGCCTGCAAAAACGCCCAATGTCGTGGAATCTGCCCAACCGTCAAAGATGGTCCGGCGGAGGAGAAGGGGTCGCGGATTCCCCGGCCCGGCCGGAGTTTTCGCGCCCGGGCCGCCGGCACCCTAACGCCGGCCGGAAAACGAGCAAAGCACAGACGCAGGGCGAATCGCGGCATCCGGACCTCCCCAACCGACCGGCAATGGTACCAGCGCGCCCCCCCGGCGCCGGGTTCCGGGCGGAAGCGCGGAAATTGCCGGGAACCGGCAAAGGATTAGAACCGGAAAAGATGAACGGCTTGTAACAGCCGCCCTCTGATACTATACCCTGTATAGGATGTCAAGGAGGACCGGCCGTGGCGCACACCACCCAGGAGAAGCAGAGCCTGCTCGTGCGGGTGAACCGCATCGCCGGACAATTGGAGAGCATCCGCAAGGCCATTGAGGACGAGAAAGCGTGTCCCGAGGTGTTGCAGCAGATTGCCGCCTGCCGCGGGGCCATCAATAGCCTGCTGGTGGAAATCATCGAGGGCGAGATCCGCTTCCACGTCCTGACCAAAGGCGCGCGCGCGGATTCGCGGGAAGCGCGCGCCGCGGAAAACCTGGTGGAAATCCTTCACCGGTATATCAAATAGGATGAACTCCCCCCGGGGAGCAACCGCAGCTAGCCCGCCGAGCCCGGGCCGGGAGTGATCGGCGGCTGTGGTTCAGACCCCGGAGCCCGCGGCATGCCGAAGGCGGCGCGCACGTCCGCCCGGCCGAGGTACCAGAACGCCCCGTAGTAGCCGCCTCCGATCAGCGCATAGAAGAGGAAGTGAACGGCGTCTTTGGACACGAAGGATTGAATCATCTGCACCAGCCCGCCCAGCAGCCCCAGCACCGCCAGCCCGCGCGTGATGGAGCGCGCCCAGTTCTTCATCCCCAGCAGGCCCAGTCCCACCGCCAGGCCCAGCACGCTGAACAGGAAAATAATGACCACCATGGTCCGCTGGAAGTCCCCCTGGAGTTCGCCCAGATCGGGCATCTGCCCCACCAGTTGCTCGAGCGGCACTTTGCCGCTCAGCAGAAGAATCCCGGTGAACAGGTTGGACGCCGAGAGCAGCAGAGTCAGCACGGCGAGGATGGTCACGGGACGCGGGCGCTGCATGGCCGTTGCGCCTCCAGCTCGCATCGCTTGATGGGCTGGCGCAAAAGCGAGTGTACCACTTCCCGCGCTTGGCCCCGCCAAACGGACAGGTGGATGCGCCCCACGGGCCTGGTCTTGCTGTTCCCGCGGTCAGGCTTGCTGGCCCTGGGGACGGAAATCGCTCCTGTCCTTTCGCGCTTTACCAGTTCGGCGCACCGTGCCGACGGTACACTTCCGCGCGGCACGCCACGCGCATAGACTCCGGAATAGCAGAGAGAGCCAGCCCGCCGCGGCATGCCCCGTCGCCGGCCCGATCTCCTCCCGGAACCTGGGGAGGCAGCCGGGGACAGCATCCGCGGTTCGTGGATAGCCCCCCGGATACCATGGCAGAAGACGCCCAAGTCAGCTCCGCGCGCTCGTTTCTTCGCAGCCTGAATCTGCTGGTGAAGTCCGGGCGGATGTACGGCTTCGAGCACAAGCGCACCTCCGCCCAGATGGCCATCACCTTTGAGGACCTGCGCAAGGCCCTGCCCATGAGCGGCACCGGCGGGCTGACCCTGGGGATCTCCGGAGGAAAACTCCTGGTCGGCGGCGCGGCCATCGACATGACCGCGGTGGAAAAGGGATTTGCCGACATGCTCTCCGCCGGCGGCATCGGCAGCATCTTCTTCTCCCACCAGTCCTCGCTGGAAGACCTGCGCAATTTCTCCGGCGCGTTCATGGCCAGCGCCGCCAAGAATCCGCAGCTGGGCGAGCAACTGCGCGAAGCCCTGGCCAAGGGCGACCGCCCGGCCATCAAAGTCAACGAAATCCGCTACGTGGCTTCCGACGGCACCACCCCGGTCGGCAGCGGAGGAGAAGGCGGCACCGGCGGCGTTGGCGCAGAGGGTGCCGGAGCGGGTCTGGATGCGCGCTCGTTTGTCAATCCGGTGGTGGCAAGCGTTCTGGCAACAGATGAAGGAGCTGCGGGCTCCGTCCTCGCCGGCGACCTCCAATCCATGCTCACCGATCCCAAGCGGCTGCTGCAGATGATCGCCGCGGCAGAAAGCTCTGGGCAGGGGGGCGGGGAGGGCGGAGGAGGAGCCGGGAGCGAAGGAGAACCCGGCGGCTGGTCCGGAGACCGCGGCGGATCTTCCGGCGGGCCGGAAGGTGGAAGCTTCTATTCCTATGATGGCGGAAGTCGCGGCGGCGCAGGCGGCGGGGGCGGGAGCGCGGGCGGCAGTGGAGATTTCGACGCGCCTGGAATCGGAGCTGGAGCAGCCGGCGGAGTGGGGTTCGCGGGAGCAGCCGGAGGCATTGGCGGAGCCACTGGCTCTGGCGGAGCTGGTAGCGCACTCGGCGGTATCGCAGGCGTGGGCGGTCCGGGTACTGGCGGCGCCGGGGGCGGGCTTGGAGCGGGAGGCGGCGCGGGCACGGGCGGCGCCGGAGCGGGAAGCGGCGGCGGAACAGGAACAGGCGTGGGAACAGGCGCAGGTACGGGCGCCGGATCAGGCACCGGAACGGGCGGCGGTCCGGCGGGCACCGGTACAGGCTCTGCCGGTCGCCCGGCGGGGCGCTCTGCCCCGGGATTTGCTCCCTCGGAAGACGATGTGCTCAGCGTCATTCAGATGCTCGCGCGCGTGGGCGCGGCCAGCAAGACCGGCGGTGGCCCAGAACAGCTCAAGGCCGTCCGCGAGGAACTGGGCAAGACCGCGCGCGCCTCGAAGCTGACCCTGCAGCAGGCCTTGGCCAGCCTGACCGCGGCCGGCCCGGCGAAGAAGATGGACACCCCCATGCTCCTGCAGCTCGCCGAGCACATGGCCATCCAGTTTGCCCTGGATGTTTACGAGCGCGGCGGAACCAAGGTCAACACCGTCAAGCAAATGCTCTCCAAGCTGGGCAAGGAAATCGATTCGCTGCGGAAAATCCTGGGCGCGCACGAAGAAAAGATGCGTAAGGCGGGCGTGGGCGTGGAAAGCTACTCCGCGATTCTCGACCGCCAATTCTGGAGCTCGCTGCCCGAAGCCGGCAAGCGCTCCATGCTGCTTTCCGACGATGCCTGGGCCATTCCCGCGCGAAACGTGCGCTCCTATGTGGAGCAATCGCTGGATCGCGGTGATGGACCGCTGGCCGACAACGTGCTGCGGAACTATGCCACCTGCCTGGGCTCCGGAGACCGCGACGCGCGCACCCGCGCGGCCCAGGGCATCCTCGAGCTCACCGACCTCTACGGCCGCTCCGATAGCGACATCCTTCACGAAGCCATTGGACAGGCCGGCAGGGCTCTGCAGGCCGCGCTCGAAGAAAAGGCGCTGGAGATGGCCCGCGAGGTGGGAGAAGCCTTCACCCGGCTCTCGCGGCAGGCCGCGGAGCACAAGAACTTCACCGCCCTGCGCGACGCGCTGGAACTGCTCAACGTGGTGGAACGCACCGGCGGCGAGCAGAAAGCCTTCGCGCAGAACCTGCGCACCCGCCTGGGAATCGAAAAGCAGCTCTCGGACTTTATCGACACCGCGCTGCGGGCTCCGCGCGTGCCCGACGGACTGATTGAAATCACCAGACGCCAGCCCCACCTGGCCGGCGAACAGCTCGCCCAGCGCATGATCCGCTGCGGACGCAAGCGCGAGCGCGAGCGGCTGGTCGAGATTGCCTCCAGCTTGGGCGCCGAGGTCATCCAGTTCCTCAGCGAAAAACTGCGGGAAGGTCCGCCCGCGGAGGCCGTCTCCGTCGTGGGCATGCTCAGCCGGCTCTATCTGCCCGCGGTCGAGGAATTTTTGCCCCGCCGCCTGCGCGAGTGGAACCGCTACTACCAGGACATCACCGTGCGGCAATTGGCCTGCTCGGGAACACCCCAACGCAGCCGCGTGCTGCTGGACCTTTCCGAAGTGCTGGACCCGCTGGTGTTTCCCACCGCGCTCGACGAAGTGGGTATGTCCGGCGATCCCTCCGCCGTGCCGTTTCTGCTCCGCCTCGCCGCCGGGGAACTCCCCCGGATGAACACGCCGCTCTTGCGCGTGAAGGCCATGGAATCGCTGGGCCGGCTCCGGGCGCAACAGGCCGGGCCTTTGCTGCGCCAGGTGCTGGAGGCGCGGCAGACCTTTCGCTGGCAGTTTCCGCGCGAGATGCGTGTGGCCGCGGCCCAGGCACTGCAAAAGATCGATCCCGGCTGGCTGCAGCCCTTCCTGACCTCTGCGGACCTTTCGCGCGAAGACTTGCAGGTCGCGCCGATCGACCCCACTCCCGATTCGCCGGGCGTGCGCCAGCGCTCCTACCAGCGGATTAAGCTGATGAAGCCCCTGGCCGCCAAAGTCGCCACCAGCCAGGGTGAACACTCCATCGAAATGCGGGAAATGAGCCTGGGTGGCGGCTGGGGAGAAGGCGAAACCCAACTGGCCCTGCCCCCGGGCAGCGAGGCGGATGTGGACTTCCAGACCGGATGGCGCGGCCTGAAGGCTCACGTGCTGGTGCGCGACACACGCGCCACCAAGTTTGCGTACGAAATCGTCGAGATCGATTTGGAAGAGCGTGCCAAGCTCCGCCGGCTCTTAGCGGATGCGCTGGCGCGGACCGCCTAGCTGAATTTCTCAACACTCCCTGGACCTTCCGCCCCGAGATGCGGGCCCTGTCCGTGGCCAAGCAGCTACCACGCGATCACCAAAAAATTCAGCTTCCCACTTGACGCGTGGCCGAGCGTGGTATACTCCCCCTCCCCGGAGAGACTTCAGCCGGGAGTCTGCGACAGCGCTCAGGATCTATGGACTCAAAACGAGAGCAGGCAATGGTTGGCGTTTTCGTGATCATTGCCACGGCCCTTCTTGTGGCCACGATTTTCGGTATTGGAGGCGCCTTCGGCCGCTCCGGCCCGAAGTTTCAGGCCTATTTCAAAAATGCCTCAGGCCTCGAACCTGGCTCCATCGTGCGCTACGCCGGCATCCGCGTCGGGCGCGTGGATAAGCTTTCCGTGGATGCCAAGAACCCTTCGCGCGTAGTGGTGGATTTCGACGTGGATGCCGGAGTCCCGATCAAAACCGATTCGCTCGCGAAAATCGCCAGCGCCTCGGCCCTCGGCGAGAACTTCCTGGAGCTCACTCCCGGCAAGCCGGAAAGCCCGCTGGCCAAATCCGGCGCCGTTCTGCCCTCCAAGGAATTCTTCGGCATCAATGACGTCGCCGACATGCTGAACGAGCTGGAGCCCAAGATCAGCGATCTGGTGAACAATCTGAACGGGCGGGTGAATCAGCTCAAAGACACCATCGACCGCACCAATGACGTGCTGAACGACAAGAACCGCGAGCACCTGGCCTCCACCCTCAACAACCTGGACGGGATGCTTGCCGAGAACCGTCCCAAGATCAAGAGCAGCATCGGCCACATCGATGAGGCCAGCGCCAGGCTCCCCTCGACCATCGACCAGTTCAAGCAATCGGCAAAGCAGGCGGATGACACGCTCAAAAAAGTGGATGACATGATCGGCGAGAATCGTCCGGACCTGCACGCCTCCATCCAGCAATTGCGCAAAACCCTGGATGACGCCTCCGGGCTGGTGGATCACCTGAACCGCACGCTCGTGGCCAACGGCGACAACATTGATGAAACACTGGAGAACATCCGCCAGGCGACCGAAAACCTGCGCGAGTTCACCGACACCATCCGCAGCCGGCCTTCGTCGCTCATCCGTTCTTCTTCGCCGCCGGAGCACAAGCCGGGGGAGGGCTCCAAGCCGTGAGGAGAAGCCAGCGCATGAGTTTCGGATTCCGTCTCTTCTCTCCGCTGGTGGTGGCCGGCGCCGGCCTGCTCTCCGCCTGCGGCTCGGCGCGCCCCATCACTTACTACACACTCGATCCCCCCACCGTTACGGCCGCCCCGCAACGCCTGGATATCGCCCTGCTGGTGGGCCGCGTGGGTGCTCCCCTGGCCTATCGCGAAACCCGCATTCTGTATCGCACCGGTCCCAATTCTCTGGGGAGTTACGACCAGAGCCGCTGGGTCGAGCCGCCTCCCTCGATGTGCGAGGAGATGCTGCTGGTCGCGTTGCGTCAAGGCCGCCGCTACCGCAGCGTCCAGCAGCTCAGTTCCAATGCCCAGGGGGATTACATCGTGCGCGGCCGGCTGGAACGCTTCGAGCAGGTGGAAGGGAACCCGCTGCAGGCCCGGGTGTGGTTGCGGGCCAGTCTTTACGAAATCAAGGCGGGCCGCACGGTGTGGAGCGGCAGCTATGAACACGACGAGCCGGTGGCCGCCAAAGACCTCGCCGCCGTCGTCGCGGCTCTGAACCAGAATCTCCAGCACGGCATCCTGGAGCTGACTTCCGGAATCGATCAGTACCTCGCGGAGCACCCCGCCCCGCCCACCGCGGCAGCTTCAAAGTAACTACCTGGCCCGGCCCCCCCGGACCTCACAGCCGGGCGTCCTGCGCGCCTCTTGGAATTTCCTTTGCCGCGGCTCCTCTCCGCCCGTCCCTACAAATCCACATCGCGCAGCGGCTTCTCCGCCGGCCCTTCCTTCGCTTTCTTCAGCGCCTCTTCGAACTTGCGGGAGAGCACATCCTCTTTCTTTTTTTCCGCCTCCCACGACTTTCGGAATTTCTCCTCCCGCGCCGCGGCTTGTTGATCCAGGATATTCGCGGCGTCATTCAGGTTGACGTCCGGCGCCGCGCGCGGAGGTGCCTCGTGGGCAATCACCACCGCCAGCGCCGGATCAATCTTCAGTTTCGCCTGGCAGCAGGGGCAGAGCACGTCGATCATGGGTACTTTTCTGGTCATGGGCGTATTCTAGCTCCGCGCCGGGTGGCGCGGCCACTCCTCGGGCCGCTGGCTCACTTCACTTCCGCGGGTGTGGCCGTGGCCGGGCCTTCTCCCACAATCTGCAACACCGCTTCGCCCTCTTTCGCCCCGTCGTAGTGCACCTGTTTCGCATAGTGGGTCACAAAAGATCCCGCCGGCAGCGGCACGGTGCTCTCCGGGTCAAATTTCGGGCCGGTGCCCACCCACCAGGTGCCCGAAAGTACGGTAATGAACCGGTCGTTGGGATGCCAGTGCGGATGGCTCATGTGGTGCGGAGTCCATTTCACCAGCACGATATACAGCCCTGGCTTCGATGGATCGCCCAGCACCACCGCCATCTTGGCCCCGATAGGATCCTCTTTCCATTGAATCTGGTCCGGCAGTTTGTAGGAAATGGCCGCGGGATTCAGTTGCGGGCCCGGCGCGGCCCCCAGGGGCAGTGCCAGTCCCATCAGCAGCGCGGCGGTCCATGCCCGCCGGCCATGGGCAGAAAAGTTCATGCTCGCCTCCACAGAATCACGATTGGCAGGACCCGCCAAACCCGGGGAACGCTGCGGCCGCCTTCGTCCGGCTCGCCGGTCTACACCGTGGCGGGATTGGGTTTTTCCGTGTCCACTCCCAGCTCTTTGGCGGCACGCTGCAGGCTGGCCGCGTCCACCTGGCCCTCGCGGTGGAGTTCCGAGAGCGCGGCCAGTGCGATGGCCGCCGCATCCACTTCAAAGAACCGCCGCAGCGCGGCCCGCGAATCGCTGCGCCCAAAGCCGTCGGTGCCCAGGCACATCGGCTGCCGCGGCATCCATTTGGCCACCGTCAGCGGCAGCGCCTTCAAGTAATCGGAGGCGGCGATGATGGGTCCGGCCGCGCCCGCCAGGGCCTCCGAAACATACGGCGCGCGCCGCTTCGCTCCGGGGTGCAGCAGATTCTGCCGTTCGGCGTCCACCGCATCGCGGTAGAGTTCCTTGTAGCTGGTCACGCTCCAAACGTCCGCGGCCACGCCGAACTTCTCCTCCAGAATCTCCTGCGCCTTCAACGCCTCCGAGAGGATTGACCCGCTGCCCAGAAGCTGCGCCCGCAGCTTTGATTTTTTTCCGGCGGCGGGGCGCAGCCGGTAAAGCCCGCGCAGGATTCCCTCGCGCACACCGGCGCCGGTGGGCATCGAAGGCATCACAATCGGTTCGTTCATCACCGTAATGTAGTAAAAAATGCGCTCCCGGTCGTGGTACATCCGCCGGATGCCGTCCTGCAGGATCGCCGCAATCTCATAGGCGTAGGCGGGGTCGTAGGCGCGCAGGTTTGGCACCGGCAGCGCCAGGATGTGGCTGTTGCCGTCCTGATGCTGCAAGCCCTCGCCGGCCAGCGTGGTGCGCCCGGAGGTGCCGCCCATCAGGAATCCCCGCACCCCCATATCGGCCGCGGCCCACACCAGATCGCCGATGCGCTGAAGGCCGAACATCGAGTAGAAAATGAAAAACGGGATGGTGTTGATCCCGTGCGTCGAGTATGCCGTGCCCGCCGCGGCGAACGAACACACCGAGCCGGCTTCGGTGATGCCCTCCTCCAGAATCTGCCCGTCCTTCGCTTCCTTGTAATAGAGCAGGGTGTGCACGTCCACCGGCTCATATTTCTGCCCTCCGTGCGCGTAGATGCCCACCTGGCGGAAGAGCGACTCCATGCCGAAGGTGCGCGCCTCGTCCGGCACGATGGGCACCACCAGCTTGCCGATTTCCGCGTCGCGCATCATCTTGCGCAGCATGCTGACGAAGGCCATGGTGGTGGAAACCTCCCGGCCCTCGCTGCCGGCTTCGAACTCCTGAAACAGTTCAGAGAGGTCCGCCCCCACCGGAGCCGCCTGCACGTAGCGCCTGGGCAGGAAACCGCCCAGTTCCTTCCGCCGCGCGCGCAGGTACTGCATTTCCGGACTATTCTCCGGAGGCCGATAGAAGGGCGCATCGGCCACGTCTTCGTCGCGGATGGGGATGCCGAAGCGCGAGCGAAATTCGCGCAGCTCCTCCTCATTCAGCTTTTTCTGCTGATGGGTGATGTTCCGGCCCTCGCCCGCCTCGCCCAAACCGTAGCCCTTGATGGTGCGCGCCAGCACCACCGTCGGCGAACCGTGATGCTCCACCGCCGCCTTATACGCGGCATACACTTTGCGCGGGTCGTGCCCGCCCAGGCGCAGCCTCCGGATCTGGTCGTCGGAGAGGTGCTCCACCAGCTTGAGCAGGCGCGGGTCGGTGCCGAAGAAATGCTGGCGGGTATAGGACCCGGGTTCGACCACATACTTCTGGGATTCGCCATCCACCACCGCGTTCATGCGCTGCACCAGCACCCCATCCGCGTCGTGCTCCAGCAGCGCGTCCCAATCGCTGCCCCACACCACCTTCAGGACGTTCCAGCCGGCGCCGCGGAAGACCGCCTCCAGTTCCTGGATGATCTTCCCGTTGCCGCGAACCGGTCCGTCCAGGCGCTGCAGGTTGCAGTTGACCACAAAGATCAGGTTGTCCAGTTGTTCGCGCGATGCCAGCGTGATGGCCCCCAGGGCCTCCGGTTCGTCCGTCTCTCCGTCGCCCAGAAACGCCCACACCTTGGCGTCTGCCTTCGGCTTCAATCCGCGGTCCTCCAGATAGCGGTTGAACCGCGCCTGGTAGATGGCCATGATCGGGCTGAGCCCCATCGAAACCGTGGGAAACTGCCAGAATTCCGGCATCAGCCAGGGATGCGGGTAGGAGGAGAGGCCCCCGTCCGCGTGCAATTCACGCCGGAAATTCTCAAGCTGCTGAACCGTCAGCCGGCCTTCCAGAAACGCCCGGGCGTAGATTCCCGGGGCGGCGTGGCCCTGGAAGAAGACGATGTCCCCTTCAAACTCGTCCGTCTTGGCCCGGAAGAAGTGATTGAAACCGACTTCAAAGAGCGTGGCCTGCGAGGCATACGTGGAAATGTGACCCCCGATGTTGTGTTCCAGGCGGTTTGCCCGCACCACCATGGCCAGGGCATTCCACCGGATCACGCTCTTGATGCGCCGCTCGATCTCCTGATCCCCCGGAAAAGGTGCCTGTTTGTCGTAGGGAATGGTGTTCAGATATGAGGTGTTGGCGGTGAATTGCAGGGGGATGCCGGAGTGCTCGGCATGGCGGCGCAACTGCTCCAGAATCTGCGCGGCGCGCTCGGCCCCGCTCTCCGCCGCCAGCGCTTCGAAGGATTCCACCCACTCGCGCAGTTCTGGGTCCATCGGGGCTGCCCCAGGGCGCCCATTCGTCAGGTGGTTGGTGACCGTGCTCATGTCCCGTACCTCGCGTCCGGCGACACCCGGAGACGAGTCCCCCATCTCCGATCTGTCCCCCGGCAAGGCTACAGTATAAAGGCTTTCGGCGCGGACGGAGAAGCGTTTCCCGAGGGCGCGCGTGGGCCTTGTCTGGCTTCTGGAGGCCGTCCTTTTCTCCCCGGGGCCATCGAACGGCCGCACCCTCACCTGGGTCATGCCTCGAATCCATCGGCCAGCTCCCCCTCACAGCCGCAGCGATCCACTTCCGCGGGCATCCCGTGCAGCAGTCCTGCCGCACGGGGTAGCTCGTGTGCCACCACGCAAATGGAAAGTCCCTGCGACGTCCCAAACGGACTGGAAAGTACCGGCCAGGCGGTTCCTGCCAGGGCTGGCGATCCCGCACTCGTGGCCGCCCGGAAATGTGTTGACTATTGGACGCTTATGACTTAGAGTCGTTTCCGCCTATGAGTCATACTTCAAAGGCTTCCCAGCCCACCCTCCCCTCGCCCCTCTCCGCCCGCAAGCCCTCGCGCCGTGACCGCCGGCGCACGGAAACCTATGAGCGGCTGATGCGTGCGGCGCTAAAACTCTTTGCCCAGCGCGGAATAGCGGACACAACGGTGGAAGCCATCACCGAGGCCGCGGACGTGGGAAAAGGTACATTTTTCAACTATTTCCGGACCAAAGAGCACGTCTTGCAGGCGTTCGGGGAAACCCGCATTCAGAAAATCCAAGCCGCCCTGGATGAAGCTCGGGCGGGCCATCTGCCCATCTGGCAGATCCTCCGCCGCCTGGCCCATACCCTCGCGGAAGAAGCCAGCGATACCCCTGGGTTATTGCGCAGCATCCTGGTTGCTCCGCTCACCAGCGATGCCGTGCGCGAATTCATGGCCGGAAAAATGACCGAAGGTCGTTCCCGACTGTTGGAGATCTTTCAGCTTGGCCAGCAGCGCGGCGAGCTGCGCCCCGACCTCCCGGCGCCCTATATGGCTCGTGCCTTCCAGCAGTCCATTTTCGGAGCCTTGGTGCTCTGGTCCCTGGACCCTCAGGGAGACCTCTTCGCCTGGTTGGACATTTGGTTGGAGATGTTTTTAGGCGGGCTGGACCCCAGCCGTGCCCGCCCAGCAGTGGCGCCCCGGGGAAAGAAGGGATAGCCATGGTGGCGGCGCGAGGGGAGAGCCTCCCAACCACAAAGCGCCCCGGGCGTCTCTTCGCCCTGCAGGCGGGGGCCATGCTCCTGTGGATGGGGCTGCCCGGCAGCCTATGGGCGCAGCAGGTGCCCGCAACCATGTCTCTCCCAGCCCAGGGGGCGGGCGCGATTCAGGCCCCCGGGTCGGCTCCGGCGGCCAGCCAGCCCAGCCGCTTGACCCTGCGAGACGCCGTGGCCCTGGCGCTGACCAGCAACCTGGGGGTGCGCGTCGCGGATACCCAGGTCAAGGAAGCTGCCGGCACAGAAGAGCGCAAGAAGGCGGCCCTGCTGCCGCGGGTGAAGAACGCAGACTTCACCAACCTGCAAGACCGCAACCTGCGCGCTTTCGGTTTTTCCTTTCCCGGAGTACCCCTCACCACCGGTTTGTTTGGGACCTATGACTTCCGGGTGCTTGCCGATCAGCCCATCGTGGACCGCGAGGCCTATCACACCTTCCAGTCCAGCAAACGCCAGCAGGACGCCGCGAAGCTTACCTACCAGGACACCCGCGATCTCGTGGTTCGCCAGGCCGCCGGCTATTACCTGGACGCCCAGGCGGCCGCCGCGGAGGTAGAAGCCGCGGACTCCCGGGTAAAAACCTCGCAGGCGCTGGAGCGCCTGGCGCGGGACCAGCACGCTGCCGGCCTGGCCACCCGGGTGGATCTGCTGCGTTCCCAGGTGCAGCTCCAGCGGGATCAGCAAAACCTGCTGGTGGCCCGCGATACCTACCAGACGGCGCTGCTGACCCTGCAACGCTACCTGGGGGTGCGTCCCGGTGCTCCACTGGAGCTGGCCGAAAAGCTGGAGTTCCACGCCGCGGAGTTGCCCCAGCCGGATGAGGCGCTGCCGCCGGCGCTGGAGGCTCGCGCGGACTACCGCTCGCTCGCCGCACAGCGCCAGGCGCTGGTCGAACAACAAAAGGCCGCGCATGCTCGCTACCTGCCGAAACTCTCCATCAATGGCGATTACGGGGCCTTCGGCCGCAATTTCGGCGAGATGCCCGGCGTGGGGCAGGTCCAGGGCACGGTCACGTTTACCATCTTCGACCGCGACCGCAACGGAGAAGCCAAAGAAGCAGCCAGCCGCATCGAGCGCATTGACGCGCAGATCGCCGATCTGGAGCGCGGGATCCGGCAGGAACTGCACAAGGCCATTCTGGACCTGGATTCCGCCGCGCAGCAGGTCAGCGTGACCAAGGCCGGCGTGGACCTGGCGCAGGAAGAGCTGAAGCTGGCCGAAGATCGCTTCCGGAACGGCGTCACCGACAACATCGAGGTGATCACGGCGCAAAGCTCCCTGCAAAGCGCGCAGGACGATTACATCACCGCGCTGGCCCGCCACGCGGACGCGCGGATGGCGCTTGCGCGGGCCATGGGCGCCGGGGAGTCGAGCCTGGGCCTGGGCTCGCCGCGGCCCTGACCACGCGCCCGGAGCCCCGGGGCGTACGCGCGCAGGATTTGAACAGAAAAGGATTCGGCCATGAAACGCTTCTTTCCCTTGTTGCTGTTGGCGGCCGCGGCCGGCGCGGCCGTGTATTTCTATCCGCAGTGGTTCCACCCGGCGGCCCAGGAATCGGAAATCAAACTCTCCGGAAACATCGAAGCCCACGAGAGCGAAGTGAGTTTCAAGGTTTCCGGCCGCGTTGTGGACCTTCCGGTCGAGGAAGGCCAAACGCTCAAAGCCGGCCAGCTCATCGCCCGCCTGGATAGCGACGACTACCGCCAGCAGGTGGCCATCGACGAAGCCGCCCTCCAGGTGCGCGACCGCCAGCTTCAACTGGCGCTCGCCGGAAATCGCCACCAGGATATCGAGGCCGCCCGGCAATCCGTGGAAGACGCGCGCGCAGACCTGGCGCAGAAACAGCAGGACTTCGAGCGCTTCGACGCGCTCTACAAGCGCGACGAAATCTCCGCGCAAACGCGCGACCAAGCGCTCACCAATGTCACCCGCGCCAAGGCCACCCTGGTCCGGCTCGAACAGATGTACAACATGATGTTGGAAGGCACGCGCAAGGAAGAAATTGCCGTGGACCGCGCCAGCACCGTGCAGGCCAGTCAGAATCTGGGCATGTCGCGCATCCGCCTTTCCTACACCACGCTCACCGCGCCCTTCGACGGGGTCATTCTGGTGCGGCAGGCGGAGCTGGGCGAGATCGCCACCATGGGCACGCCGGTGGTGACCCTGGCGGACCTGGACCACATCTGGGTGCGCGTCTACTTGCCGGAAACCGACCTGGGGCGGGTGCGCTGGGGCCAGGATGTGGCCGTGCGCACGGACACGTTTCCGGGCAAGACCTATCGCGGGAAGATTTCGTTCATCTCCTCGGAAGCGGAATTCACGCCCAAGAGCGTGCAGACGGAAAAAGAGCGCGTCACCCTGGTCTACCGCCTCAAGGTGGACGTGGAGAATCCCAACCACGAGCTGAAGCCCGGAATGCCCGCGGACGTCTTCATCCCGCGCAAGTAAGGACCGGAAATGCCCGCTGATGCCGCCATCGTGGTTTCCGCCCTCGAAAAGCGTTTCGGAGAAGTGCGCGCGGTGGATGGCCTGAGCTTTGAGGTCCAGCCTGGCGAAATTTTCGGCCTGGTGGGCCCGGACGGCGCCGGAAAAACCACCACCCTGCGCACCCTGGCCGGAGTGCTGGCGCCCGATGGCGGAACGGCCCACGTGGCCGGCTTCGACATCACCCGGGACCCGGAAGACGCCAAGCATCACCTCAGCTACATGCCGCAACGCTTCGGCCTCTATGAAGACCTCACCGTGGCGGAAAACATCCGGTTTTACGCAGACCTTTTTGGCGTGCCCGCCGGGCAATGGCGGCAGCGGTCCGAAGAGTTGCTGGCCGCAGCCGGCCTGGCCGAATTCCAGAAGCGCCTGGCCGGAAGGTTATCGGGCGGGATGAAGCAGAAGCTGGGACTGGTCTGCGCGCTCATCCACACGCCCGGCGTGTTGCTGCTGGACGAGCCCACCAACGGCGTGGATCCCGTGTCCCGCCGGGATTTCTGGTCCATCCTGTACGCCCGCGCCGGGAAGGGCGTGGCCATCCTGATTTCCACCTCCTATCTGGACGAGGCGGAACGCTGCCATCGCGTGGGATTGATGCACCGCGGGCGCCTGCTCTACTGCGACACGCCCCAGGAGCTGAAAAAGAAATTTCCCGGAGCGGTGCTGGCGCTGCACTCTCCGGAGCTGGCGCGCGTGATGGAAGCCCTGGCCGGCGCGCCGGGCGTGCGCCGCACCGTCCTGGTGGGAGACCGCGTGCACGCCTTCGCGGATGGCGCCCCGGAGCGCGCCGCCCAACTGCGCGCGCGGCTGGAAGCGGCCGGCGTCGCCGTCGAATCGGTCGAGCCGGTCCCCCCCAGCATTGAAGACCTCTTTGTCTCCGCCCTGGAGACCGGCGAATCCGCCCCCTCCCAGGAGATCCGGCCGTGAACGGCAGCCAGAATGGAATCTCCGTCTCCGTCGAGCAGCTCACCAAGCGCTTCGGCGATTTCACCGCCGTGGACGCCATCACCTTTTCCGCGCGGCGCGGCGAAATCTTCGGCTTTCTGGGACCGAACGGCGCGGGAAAATCCACCACCATCCGCATCCTGTGCGGATTGCTGGCCCCCACCTCCGGCCGCGCCAGCGTAGCCGGTCTGGACGTGGCCACGCAGCCCGAGGAAATCCGCCAGCGCATCGGCTACATGTCCCAGAAATTTTCGCTCTACAACGACCTGCGCGTGAAAGAGAACCTCGAGTTCTTCGGCGGGCTGTACAGCGTGCCCCCCAGCGAGATGCCGGAGCGCATGGCCTGGGCCGTGCGCATGGCCGGCCTGGAGGGCCGCGAGCGCTCCCTCACCGGCTCGCTCCCGGTGGGATGGAAACAGCGCCTGGCGCTGGGCTGTGCCGTGCTCCACCGCCCGCCCATCGTTTTTCTCGATGAGCCCACCAGCGGCGTGGATCCCGTCTCCCGCCGCCAGTTCTGGGAATTGATTCAGGAGATGGCCCGCGAAGGCATCACCGTGTTCGTCACCACCCATTACATGGACGAGGCGGAGTACTGCAACCGCCTGGTGCTGATTGATCGCGGGCGCATCGTGGCCATGGGCACGCCCACGGAATTGAAAAGCCGCTCCATGAAGGGCGAGTTGCTGCTCGTGGAATGCGAGCCCCTGGGTCCTGCGCTGGCCGCCCTGCGCGCGCTGCCGGGAGTGGCCGAAGCGGGAATCTTCGGCCGCGCCATGCACGCCCTGGTGGCCGATTCGCGCGCCGCCGCGGTGCCGGTGCGCGACGCCCTGCTGGCCAAAGGGCTGGACGTTCGCCGCGTCGAACCCATCCGGCCGTCCCTGGAAGACGTCTTCGTGGCGCTCACCGTCGCGCGGCGTCCCGAAGGCCCGGCGCTGCCCCAGGTGCGCGCATGAGCCTGCGGCGCATTTTCGCGATCTTTCGCAAGGAAGTCATCCAGATCTCCCGCGACGTGCGCAGTCTGCTGATTATTTTTGCCATTCCCCTCATCCTGCTGTTCATCTACGGCTACGGCGTCAATCTGGACGTGAAACACGTGCCGCTGTGCGTCTACGACCGCGACGGCTCCCAGCAAAGTCAGGATCTGCTCAAAGGCTTTCAAAGCACGGAGTACTTCAACATCGTGCATCTCGCGCGGGATTACCCGGATGTGGTGCGGCACATTGATTCCGGATCCTGCTCCGTGGCCGTGGTGATTCCCCCGCGCTTTGCGGAAGACCTCCGCAATGCCGGCAGCACCACCGTGCAGGCCATTCTCGACGCCAGCGACAGCAATTCCGCCAGCATCGGCCTGGGCTACGCGCAAAGCATCGTGGCCGCGTACTCGGGCCGCGTGCAGGTGGACTGGGCCGCCGCCCACGGCGCCCAGCCGCCCGCCTTGCCCCTGGACGTGCGCGCCCGCACCTGGTTTAACGAAGACCTGGAAAGCATGGCCAACATCGTGCCCGGCGTGGTGGCCCTGGTGATGGCCGTGGTGGGCGCCTTCCTCACTTCGCTCACCATCGCCCGCGAATGGGAACGCGGCACCATGGAGCAACTCATTTCCACGCCGGTGGGCGCGCTCGAAATCCAGATCGGGAAGCTCATCCCCTACTTTGTCATCGGCATGGCCGATACCGCCTTATGCGCCGGGGCCAGCGTCGGATGGTTCCAGGTGCCTTTCCGCGGAAGCTGGCTGGTGATGTTCGGCAGCTCCGCGCTGTTCCTCACCGTGGTGCTCTCGCTGGGCTACTTCATCTCGGTGGTCACCAAATCGCAGCTTGCCGCCAGCCAGATGGCTTTGCTGGCCACCTTTCTGCCCACCTTTCTGCTTTCCGGCTTCATCTTCCCGATTGACCAGATGCCCGTGGTCGTTCAGGTGATTACGCGCGTGCTGCCCGCGCGCTATTTCGTGGAGATTCTGCGCAGCGTGTTTCTGAAAGGCACTCCGGTGGCGATGATCGCTTCGCAACTCACCGCGCTGGGCATCATCGCGTTTGTGCTGGTGGCCCTGGCCACGCGCGCCTTCCACAAGAGGCTGGAATGAAATTCCTCCAGGCATTGCGGCGCATCCACCGCTTGCTGGTCAAGGAGTTCATCCAGACCCTGCGCGACCCGCACACCCGCTTCACCCTGTTCGGCCCTCCCATCATCCAGATGCTGGTCTTCGGCTATGCCGCCACCCTGGAGGTGAATCACGTGCACTTCGCCCTCCTGGACCACGACAACACCCAGGAGAGCCGGGAATACATCGCGCGCCTCACCGGCAGCCCCTATTTCACCCTCGACAAGGTGGCGCAGCGGCCCGCGGAGCTGCGCGCGGGCATCGACCGCGGCACCACCCTGCTGGCCGTGCAGATTGATTCCGGCTTTTCCCAGGACCTGCGCGGCGGGAAGGGCGCGAAGGTGCAGGTGATTGTGGACAGCGCCAACTCGAATACCGCGCTGGTGGGCCTGGGCTACGTCAATCAGATCAGCGCCAAGTACGCGCAGGATTACCAGCGGGACCACATGCTGCGCGCCAATCCCCAGATGGCCGCCATGCTCCCGCAGGTGAACCTGGCCGATCGGCCGTGGTTCAACGAGAATTTCACCAGCCGCTGGTATTTCGTTCCCGGGGTGATCGGCAACCTGATGCTGGTGATGGTGATGATCCTCACCGCGTTTGCCGTGGTGCGCGAGCGCGAAATCGGCACGCTCGAGCAGGTCATGGTCACGCCCATCCGCCGCTGGGAATTCATCCTCGGCAAGACCCTGCCGTTTTTCCTCATCGGCATGTTCGATGCCGCGCTGATTTCCCTGGTGGGTACGTTCTGGTTCGGCGTGCCTTTCCGCGGGAGCGTGGCCGTGCTGGCCGTGGGCACCATGATTTTCCTGCTCTCCTCGCTCGGCGTGGGACTGTTCATCTCCACCATTTCCGCCACGCAGCAGCAGGCCATGGTCTCCGCGTTTTTCTTCATCATGCCCGCCACCACGCTTTCCGGCTTCGGCACGCCGATCAGCAGCATGCCGCCGTTTTTCCAGAAGCTCACCTATCTCGACCCCTTGCGCTATTACATGATCATCCTGCGCAGCGTGTACCTGAAAGGTGTGGGCTTCCGCGTCCTGTGGCCCGAATTGGTTTCCATGGCGGTCTTTTCTGTCACCCTGCTCAGCGTCAGCATCCTGCGCTTCCACAAATCCATTGACTGAGCGGTGGGAGCACGAAT
>DATIYQ010000241.1:0-6005 GCA_035517515.1 Binatia bacterium | reverse complement strand
ATGACGCCGGAACAGATCATTTTCGACTCGCTGGGCTCGGGCGTGGTGGTGCTCGATGCGCAGGGGCGCGTGGCCATGCTGAACCGCATGATGGCGGAGATGCTGCACGTCTCCTCGGAGGAGTGGCGCGGGCGGCCCGCGGCGGAACTGGCGGCGCTGATGGGCCGCTTTGCCCTGCCTCCGGCCGCGCACCGCTTCGACTGGCCGCAGGACACGGGCAGCCGAGACATTGAATGGCGAGATGGAGAGCAGCTCCGCTATTTCCGCGAAGACTGCGTGCCGCTGTCGGAGCAGGCGCTGCCGGCCGGCGCTCCGGCGGGGTCTTGCGGGCGAGTGCTGACCTATCACGACGTGAGCCACGAAAAAGCCGTGGACCGCATGAAGTCCGAATTCATCTCCGTGGCATCGCACGAACTGCGCACTCCGATGACCTCGATCAAAGGCTCGGTGGACCTGATCCTGAGCGGATTTGCCGGGGACATGAGCCCGGAAATGCAGGAACTGCTGGAAATTGCGCAGAAAAGCTGCGACCGGCTGGTGCGGCTGGTGAACGACATTCTGGACCTCTCCAAAATTGAATCCGGCCAGTTGCGGCTGAATCTGGCGCGCCTGGATCTGACCGAGGTGGCGGTGCGCGCGGTCTGTTCGGTGAAGGCGCTGGCGGATAAGACCGGAGTGCGCATGCGCGTGGAGCGCCCCCATGCGCTGCCCATGGTGGAGGCGGACCCGGACCGCATCGAACAGGTGATCACCAATCTGCTCTCCAATGCCGTGAAGTTTTCTCCGCCGGAAGGCAACGTGATGGTGGAACTCTATTCCGACGCGGAATGGGTGTGCTGCGCGGTGCGGGATCAGGGCGTGGGCATCGCGGAAAAAGATTTGCCGCGCATCTTCGGCAAGTTCCAGCAACTCTCGGAAGGCCGGCGGCGCGGGGGGACGGGGCTGGGGCTGGCGATCACCCGGGGATTGATTGACGAGCACCGCGGCAGCATCTGGGTGGAAAGCCGGGTGGGGGAAGGCTCGCGGTTCATCTTCCGGTTGCCGTTGGCCCCGGCGATCATTTCGCCGGATGCTTTGCCCTCCGGGGGCGGCGAAGCGGCCATCGCCGGCCAGGCCATCAAGCCGTAAGCTCGCAGTGCCCGCGGCCGGCGCGAGGGGTTGCCAAGGGGGCAGCCCGCGCAGTCCATCCTGCATCGCAGAAGTAACGCGGAGGAGTGGGTTGAAGCCGAGAGCCGGAACGTTGGTGCTGTGCGCGATCTTGTGTCTTTGCCTCTCGCCGGGGGTCCGGGCGCAACAGAAGCCCGCGGATTCCCAAACCGCGAAGGAACAGAAGCCTCCGGCCGCAGACCAGAATGGCGCGGGGGCGCAGAGTGGCGCGGCCACGGCCCCACAGGACCCGAAGAGCGCTGCGGCGCCGGGCGGGGAGGCCAGTGCCGCGCCCGCGGCACCAAGCGCTCCCCCGGCGCAGAGCGGCACATCAAACGAGCGACTGCTCTTCGCACTTCCGAATTATTTGACCGTGGAAGGCACCAGCCATCTTCCCCCGCTGACCGCCGGAGAAAAATTCAAATTGGTCGCGCGCGGGATGTTTGACCCGGCGGAATTTGTGTGGGTGGGGCTGATTGCCGGAATCGGCCAGGCCAGCGACAGCGAGCCCTCGTACGGGCAGGGGGCGGCGGGCTACGGGAGACGCTACGGGACGACTTTCGGAGACACGCTGATTGAGAATTTCATGGTCGGGGCGGTGCTGCCATCCCTGCTGCGGCAGGATCCGCGCTACTACCGGATGGGGAAGGGCGGCTTTTTCCACCGTACCGCGTATGCGGCCAGCCGAATTTTCGCCACCCGGAGCGACTCCGGAGGGAAGCAATTCAATTATTCGGAAATCTTCGGCAGCGCGATGGCCGCGGGGATCTCCACGTATTCTTACCATCCGCAGAGCGATCGTAACCTGGGCAACGCCGCAAGCGTGTGGGGGACGCAAATCGCGTCGGACGTGGCCTCGGCAATGTTGAAGGAGTTCTGGCCGGACCTC
Organism: Binatia bacterium; assembly: GCA_035517515.1. Taxonomy (GTDB): domain Bacteria; phylum Acidobacteriota; class Terriglobia; order Acidiferrales; family UBA7541; genus JOPF136. The sequence goes on along the minus strand of DATIYQ010000241.1, from coordinate 3,970 downwards.
CGCAAGAAGGCCCACAAGAAACAGGCCACATGAGCAGGGGCCGGCGGCCGGCCTTTCCCCGCTGGAAATGCTTCACGCCCGGCGGTGGATGTTTATGCCGGCGATTCGATGGGCTTCAGGTTGGGAGAAGGGAAGGAGATGTTCCAGAAATTGGTGACCGGGCCCAGGAACTCGACGCCTACCTGGCGTTTTTCCTTTTGCTCCGGGCCGAGGTAGACGACACGGCATTCCTGGCTGACGCGGGAGAAGGGATTGGTCAGCAGCAGGTTCTGGCCCCAATTGACGCTGGAGCGCAGGGCGATCAACCCGCCATACAGGTTAACCCCCAGGGTGTGGGTGCGCTCCATATGGATATGGGTATTGGTTTGAGGCTCAGAAACAACGATGGGCATGCTCAAGGTGACCCGCTGGCTGCGGCGCCTGCCCAAACGCGAATTATTCTTCACGGGCGTGCTCCTTCGGGTGATTTCTTTCGGCCGGGGCGCAAGAGAATGGGGAGAACGATGGTCTCGCCGGGGGGCCAGGAGTGTTCCCTCGGGCCAGGTGATCGCGCTGCCAGTCCGGGCACGGAAACCGGGAAAGCGAAACTTAGATGGCATACGCAGACTACCCCCTCTGGGTATGACGAACAAGGACAGTCCTGGCTGGGCGGCCGTTGGGCTGGAAAAGAAATCTTAAGCCGCGGCGAGGCCGGAGTCAATAGGCTTTCCTGCGCTTGACTGGCCCACGCGCCTACCCTACCATCGCTGGCAAGAGGATGCGCCGCGCAGGCGCTGTGTGATGCCTGAGACTCCTTACGATCCAGCCACCGAAGACCGCCCGCTGCGGCTGCACCGGCGCGATTGGCAGTTCTGGTCCTTCCTGGTTCTGGGGGTGGTCATCCTGGGAATGGGCGCGGCCATCTACGGGCTGCTGACCGCCCCGGCCTCCTCCTGGAGCCTGCAGGGAGCTTCCCGGCTCATCCCGCCGCTCATCTTCGGGATCATCGCGCTTCTGGTGCTGCTGAATTTCTACATCGCGCAGAAGGATGCGGTCATCAGCGGGCTGGAAAAAGAGCTGGTGCAGCAAAAGATCGAGGCGGAACTGAACCGAGAACTGGCCCTGCAAGACCCGGTGACCGAGGTGTACAACCGGCGGTACCTGCGCGTGCTGCTGTCGAAGGAAATCAGCCGGGTGAAGCGCCTGGGGAAGAGCCTGGCGGTGATGCTGGTGGATATCACCGGGTTCCGCCGCGTGAATGAAAGCCTGGGACACACCGGGGGCGACGTGGTTTTGCGGCAAATCGCGCAGCTGCTGCAAGCCAAGGTGCGCAATTCGGACATGGTGGTGCGGTTCGGGGGCGACGAATTTCTGTTGATTCTGCCGGATACGGACGACAAGGGCGTGCAGATTCTGAGCGGCCGCCTAAAGGACTCCCTGGCCGACTGGAGCCGCCGCAGCGGCATGACCGAGTTCAATCTGCGGTTCTCCCTGGGCTCCGCGCGATACACCCAGGACCGGCCTTTAGATGATTTGCTGAAGTCCGCGGAGCAGCGCTTGCAGCAGGACCGCAGAAGCGGCGGCGAAGCGGTGGGGGTAGCGGCGGCCGGCGCGCCGAAGTAGCCAGGCGCGGCGCAGTTTTTGAGTACCAAGGGCCCGGTGAACTTGGGAAACCGGGCGCCAGGAAAGACGAGTGAGACGGGCCTCCCTTCCGGCCCGGCCCGCTCCCAGGCGTTCCGCTTGTTCCGGGGATCGCCGGTGGGGCGCGGAGCCGGAAGGCGCCATGAAAATCGTGCGACTCCGCTGCAATACCTGCGGGAACCGGTCCGAGGTGGCCCTCGGCGGAATGGAGACGCACGACCTGCGCGGACAGAAGAGCGTGCATCGCTTCTGCCGCATCTGCCGGGGCTCGACGCAGCACGAGGTGATTCCATCGGACGGCGCGCGGATCGAATCCGCGGAGGGTTTTCAGGACGCGTTCCAGGAGGAGATCAATGCCCCGCGGGCATTGGTGATCGAGGACGATCAGGACTCGCGCACGGTTCTCGCCAAGGCACTGGCCGCGGCACACTTCGACGTGGTTTGCGTGGGCGATGGCCAGGAGGCGCTGAGCATCCTGGCGCGCGAAGAGTTCGCGGTGATCCTTTCGGACATCCGCATGCCGGGGCTGGATGGGCGCAGGCTGTTCCAATTCCTGGACCAGAACCTGCCGGAGGCGCGCGCGCGAGTGATCTTCATCACCGGAGACACCGGGAATCCCGAGACGCGGGATTTTCTGGAGGCCACGGGACAGCCCTATTTGCCCAAGCCGGTGGAGCTGCCGCTGCTGTTTGTTCTGCTCGAGAGCATCCGCGAGGGCGCCGCCTGAGCGGATGGGGCGGGGCAGGCGGCCGCCTGCCGCGTCTCAAATCCGGCGTGAATCTGCTAAACTGAATTTACCCAGGCGCGGTACCCAAGCGGTTTAAGGGAGAGGTCTGCAAAACCTCCATGCGTGGGTTCGAATCCCACCCGCGCCTCCAAGGAAACCCCGCGGGAAGCGAAGGCGATAGATTTCTCCGGAGAGAGGCGCGTGGAGGCATGGGGAAGGCCTGCCGCGGCCCCTTTCTACCCTTACAAAATAAAGACGCGTTCCTCATAACTTCCTAATCCCGGAGCGGTTAGCTTTACAAGGCTGCCCAACAGGGCCGGGAGGGCTCTGTGCGGGTTCGGCCCCAGCGAGAAAATCTAAATGATGCAACTGATCTACATGGGTTTCAGTACCTTGCGTTCGGGGATTGTGGTGTCCCTGCTGCTGTTTTTCTTCCGCCGGGCCGGTGCACGGAATCCGGAAGCGATTTCCGGAGCGCCCGAGGCCCAACAAGACTGACCCGCCGCAGCTTCCAAGATTTAGGCGAGTGACCCCGGGTTGCGAGGGCTGGTGTCCCCCTTGCGGGGAGGGACTGCGCAATCGAACATCATCCGGGGGCGCCGACGGGACTTACGAAATCCTGATTCCTCCATTATCTCTTCCTAACGGTGGACGCTTCATGCTGCGAAGAGCGCTCAATGGCGCAGACGGCGTAGTGCGCCCGGGCGGGGAGGCGGATGTGTCCACGAGGAATTCTAGCTGGGGCAGGTGTGTGCGTATTTTGCTTTGGATAGGAGCTGTGGGTGTGCTGCCCGCGCGATCTTTCGCGCAGAATTCTGCAACTGCTCCCCCACCGCCACTTGCGAGTACGGCGGCCGAATCCAGCGGCCGCGCTCCGGCCGCATCCGCCGATCCGCAGCAGGTCACGGCGGCCGTGCTCCAGGAACTCGAAGCGATGAAGGATCGCATCGGGGCGCTGGAGGCGGAGATTCGCCGGCTGAAGGGGGGAGAATCCGCGGGAATCACACCAGGCGCGGCTGCCGCGCCGGCGGCCGGTGGAGTCTCCCTGATGGCCACGGGGAACGGAGCGGCAGCGCAGGAGCCGGCGGCGGGCGAAAAGCCCGCCAAGGCGGAGCCATTCGCGTTCGCAGACTTCACCTGGCTGAACGGTACGGCGCGCACCAAACAGGTTCCGATGGATACCAAATTCTTCACGCCAGAAATCCGCGCGGACGTGGATTACGTGCTGGATTTCAACCATCCGAAGGACGACACCATCGGCGGCTCGAGCGAGATTTTCCGCTCCAACGAGTTCCAACTCACCCAGTTAGGCGTGGGCGGCGACTTTCACTACGACAATGTGCGCGCCCGGCTGATGACCCAATACGGCATGTACTCGGTGACCACGCCGCGCAATGATGCCAGCCCGGCGCGGGGACAGTGGGACCTGGACGGGGCCTACCGGTACGTTTCCGAGGCGTACGGAGGCTATCACTTCAACGTGTTGCACGGGATCAACGTGGACGCGGGGATTTTCATGTCCTACGTGGGGCTGTTCAGCTACTACAACTTCGACAACTGGGCGTACCAGCCGTCCTACGTCTCCTCGAACACCCCGTGGTTCTTCAACGGCGTGCGCGTGCA
>DATIYQ010000240.1:0-4342 GCA_035517515.1 Binatia bacterium | reverse complement strand
CGCGGGCCGTCCATGAAGATCTGGAAGCCGGTGTTGAAGTAGAAGAGATAGGAAGCGGCCAGGCCGCCGGAGGCCCCGTAGACGGGGAACACGGTCTGCCCGCCCACTTCGTAGAAATCAATTTCCTTCATGACCGCGCGGCCCCAGCGATTGAGGGCGATGAAGTCAATGCGGGTGGGATCGGCGTGGATGCTGGATTTGATGGGCACGCCGGCCATGCGCTTTTCGGTCTGCTGATTGAAGAGCAGGTCCGGCATGGGGGACTGGTCGGACACCTGGTTGCGCACGATCTCGGAGATGGTGACGCCGAGTTGCTCCCAGGCGTGCTCCTGTTCCGGGGACATGTAGGCGATCAATTTCTCGCGCGAGAGGATATCCGTGCCCAGCACCTTGCGGAGTTTGTTGACCGCGAGGCGGATGTTGGCGGGGACCAGGGCGGCGTTGCCGGCGGCGAAGTGCGGGGTCTTGAGCGCTTCCGGGTAGGTGGCGCGGGAAAGCCCCAGCCAGGTTCCGGTGGAGGCATCCAGGTGATGGTATTTCACGCCGAAGATGCTGACCGGCTGAGCGCCGGAGAGTCCCGCGGGGACGATGAGGTCTCCGTTGGTGAGGCCGCCGGGATTGGCGCTGACGGTGATCTGTTTGTTGAGCGGGTCCACGCTCTGGATGGTGGCGGTGCCGCGATTGGTGGTGAGCGTGGAGTCGTACACCTGCACGTCCTGGTTGTAATAGAAGAGCTGGGCGCCCGGGGGCACGGCCAGGGTCCAGGTGGTGCCGGCAAAACTGGCGATGCTGCCGATCACCCCGTTGCCGTTGGTTTGCAGCAGCGTGTCCAGGAACCAGCGGAACTGCTTCATGCCGCTGGCCACTTCGCGCTTGGTGGCGTTTTCGACGGCGCGCTCGTTGCCGGTAGTGGCGTACTCGACCAGCTTGTTGATCTGCACGGCGAAGGATTGAAAGACCGGGGTGAGCGTGGCCACGTCGTAAACGGACCCGCTGCCCAGGCCCAGGTCGTCGCCGTCCATGGTGTGCTGGCTGGCTTTGCCTCCCGGGCGGATTTGCAGCGGGACGCGCATGGAGCGGCTGCTGACTTTTTCCACGTCGCCGCGTTTCTGGATGAGCGTCAGCAGGATGTCGTCGCGCTCAAAGAGCACGGGCACCTTGGGACGCACTTTTTCGAGTTGCAGAGCAACGCTCTGCGCATTGGCTAATGCGGGCATTCGTTTTCCTCCGTGGGTTCAGGTTGCACCGGCATGCTTGCCGGTGCGTTGTGTGGTGGTTGCTATGGGTGATGCACAGGAGGGAATGCCTGTGCTGCTTCCAGTCATCACTCCATGTTCAAGATTTCTTCGTCGCTCATGCGCTGGTAATCCACCCGGCGGGGGCGGGCGGGCACCGGCGCGGGCGTTCCCCCGCGGCCGATTTCGGTGCGGCTGGCGGCCTCCGACTGGCGGGCGCGGCGGGACTGATTGGAACGCAGCACCGTTTCCGTCCAATCGGCGACCACGCGTTTGGCCACGGAGGGCAGCGCCGCCCTGGCCCGCCGGGCAATCAACCGGGCCACGATTTCGCGCTGGGGAGCGGCGGGTGAATCCGCGTCACGCCAGCCGGCATGTGCCGCGGGCGCCTGGTTGATTCCCTGCAGGGCGTTGTGCACGGATTCGCGCACCTGCTCCTGCAGCTCCGGATCCGCGCGCAGGGCGAGATCCAACTCGCGGAAGATTTCGCCGCCCATGTTCTGCCGCGCGCCTTCCGGCGCGTCCGGCATCAACTCGGCTACTTTTTGCGCCACCGTCTCGCGCAGGACGTTTTCAACCTGGTGGTTCACGACCCGCAGGAATTCCTGGGCGGCCTGCGCTCGCTGGAAGGGAGCCGCCTGGAGCTGCGCGGCCGGTGAACGTCCATCCGGTTGGTCTGTCCGCCGCGGCTCTTCCCTTGCGGGGGCGGCTTCAACGGCCGGCGCGGCTGCCGACTGCTGCGGAACCCGTGCGGCGAGCAACTGCATGACTTGGCGGGAGGCCTCCACGTCCATTGCTGGAAGTTGCGCGGCAAACGCCAGCGCGAGCGAGCGGATGGATTCCGGCGCCAAACGCTGCAAGCCGGCGAGCAGCTCCGCATGCGCGCGCGGATCGCGCGATTCCACCAGCGCGTCCAGGCGCCCGAGTTCGGTTTGAGCCTGGGCGGCGGCGCGCGCCTCTGCCGCGCCGGGAAACACTTCCCGCACGGCGCGCGCTTCTTCCACCGTGGGGAACGCCTGCCGGTAGGCGCTTTCGCGCTCGCAGATTTCGCGCAATTTCGGGCCGACACCGGGCAGGGCAAATGCCGGCGCGAACTCCTGGAGCGATGCAGGGGGGTCCGGCTCCTCAGCGTCCTGGTGGAGCGCGGGGTCTGAGGTCTTCTGGGGCGCGGCGTGTTCTTCGCGCGCGCCGGCAGTTCCCTTCCCGGCTGCGAGGTCCGCAGCGCTCCCCTGTCCGGCCTGGGGGCGTTCGGCGGATTCCTCCGGCTTCTCGATCACGCCCAGCAGCTCCAAATCCGTCAGCGAGTAATCCGTGGCGGCCGCGCGCGCCCCGGGCAACCCGCTCGATTGGGACGCGCCGCTGGCCGCGGCGCGGGATACCGTCGCACTTTGGGTAGCCATGGTCGAATCCTCGGTTCCGGAACAGAATCGAAAAACTGGGCCCGCCGCTACCAGGTTCGCCTATACCCCTGTCCCTCCACCCTACCTCGCGGCGGGCCCAACTCGGTGGGACGGGCTTTCCGCCTGTCCATATGTCGGCGAGCGAGGATGCGCACAGGCAGTCCCGAAGTTCGGGAGCCTGTGCTACTCCATTGCCGATCCATTTCCAGTTGTGGCCGGTGACGCGGGCGCAGCGGTTGTGGGACTGGTTGCATCTGCCCTTGCGGGGGCAGCGGCATGGGCGGCCACACCGGCCGCCGGATGGGCGACGGGAATGACGACCGGGGGGACGATCCCGCCGGCGCCTGCTGCCTGCGCCTGGAGCGCGCGGAAGTGCGCGATGGCGTGGGCGCGCACGTTGGCGAATCCTTGCGGATTCGCAGCCTTGGCGCGCTGGCCGTCGGCGGAGGACATCCACCGCCGGCAGGTGGCCAGCTCCGCGGCGTGGTCGTCCGCAAAGACATCCGGGCGGATGGACGGCTCGATGCGCAGCGCCCCGGTGAGCGAATCGGTGAAAATCTGCGGCGGCTCGGCCAGCAATTGCTCAATCTCCCGGAACTGCTTGACCCGTGCTTCGTCTCCCGGGAGCGCCAGATCGTTCAGACCTACCAGGCGCTTCAGCACGGCCATATTTTCCGGATCGTTCATGGTCTGTTTGAAGGTGGGATCGTTGCCGAGCAGTTGCAGGAGCTGCAAGAGCGCCTGGCGCTGCTGGGTCCACGAGACCGGGAAGTTTTCGTCGGACTCCGGATAGACGCGCACGCGGCCGGCGAGGTCCGCCAGATGAACGGTTTCCGCGGACCAATCTCCACTGGAGCCGACCACGGGCAGTTCCAGGTCTTCCACGCGGTTCCGCCGGAAGCACTCGAGGCCCAGCAGCATCAGGTCGGAGTAAAACCGCCGGATGCGTCCCCAGGGCAGGCCGAGGCGGCCCATGGCCTGGTCGCGCGCCATGGCGTAGCCGGTGGCGGTCTTCTGGTTTTCCATTTCGCCGCCGAACAGTGCGGGAAATGCGCCGGTCAAAAACTGGGCGACCGGGCCGAAGAGGTCGGACATGTGGCGCAAGAGATCGGGCGAAAGCGCGGCCTGGGGGGTGGCGTAGAATCCGGCGCCCACCGGCTGTCCCGGCCGCGGATGCACCGGATACATGGCGCCGGGCGTGCTGCTCTGTTCTTCGAGCGCTTCCAGGTCAATCATCTCCGCGTCCACGTAGGTGGCGGGGATGCCGTATTCATACGTCTCGATGGCGATGTTGCCCAGGTCGTTCAGCCGCTCCTGCACGGAGATGAGCGCTTCTCCGAGGGCGGGACGGTCCTGCCCGTCGCCGGGCATGGCGTGCAAAATGCGCCAGTGGTCGTCCATACTTTCGTTGCGGCTCTCACAGTAGGTTTCACCGGCGAAGGCCACGTAGCAGCCTTCGGGAAAGAGCCGTAGCAGTTCTTCGCGCGTCTGCTGGTCGTCCAATGCGTAAAACGCCCAGGGGCGGAGCCAGGCGCGCTGGTAGGTCACCAGATTGGCGAGCACGTCTCCGGTTTGTTCCACCAGCGTGCTGCCCTGAGCCACGGAGAGCCGGGCGATGCGCTCGTACTCCTGGTCTCCGCCCAGGCCTCCGGCGGAGATTTTTTCGGCGGCCTGCGGGTAGGCGGCCTTGAGCTTGGAGATGTGGGC
>DATIYQ010000239.1:0-7298 GCA_035517515.1 Binatia bacterium | reverse complement strand
CTCCGCGGCCATGACCATGAACCGCATCGCGGATTTGGATTACGACCGCCGCAACCCGCGCACGGCGGGCCGCCCGCTGGTGACCGGGGCGCTCACGCTGCAATTCGCGTGGGCGTTCGCGGCGATTTCTTCCGCGGTGCTCGTGGGCGCGGCGTGGAAGTTGAATCCACTGGCCCTGGCACTTTCCCCGGTGGCGCTTGCGGTGCTGTTTGGCTACTCGTACACCAAGAGGTTCACCAGCTATTCGCACGTGATCCTGGGCGTTTGCCTGGGAATGGCGCCGGGGGCGGCATGGATTGCGATTGCCGGGTCGCTCGACGGGCGGATGCTGGCGCTGTGCGCGGCAGTAACCCTGTGGGTGGCCGGTTTCGACGTGCTGTACGCGCTGCAGGATATCGAGTTCGACCGCACCGCGGGGCTGCATTCGATCCCGGAACGATTCGGGGCCGCGCGGGCGCTGTGGATTTCCCGCGCCATGCATGGGGTGGTGGTGGCGCTGCTGGCGTGGCTGGCGTGGAGCTTCGGGCTGGCCTGGCCCGCGTGGGCCGGGGTGGCCACGGTCGCGGCGCTGTTGATGTACGAGCAGTCGCTGGTGGCGCCGGACGACTTGTCACGCCTGAACGCGGCATTTTTTACAACCAACGGGTTTATTAGTATCCTGTTCTTTCTTTCGTGGGGCACGGCGCTGTGGGTGGGAGGCCGCTGAAGTCCGCTCAGAAATCCGAACTGAGGGCCGGCGCCGCGGAGATCCAGATCGATGGCTGACTTGCAAATTACCGACGCGCGGCTGGAGCCGATTGCCAGGAAGGTCCTTTCCGGCGAGCGCCTGGACGCCGCAGACGGTCTGGCGCTGTTCCGATCGGCGGACCTGCTGGCGTTGGGCTGGCTGGCGAATTACGCTCGAGAGAAGCGGCACGGCAAAACCACGTACTTCAACATCAACCGGCACATCAATCCCACCAACGTGTGCACGGCACATTGCCGGCTGTGCGCTTTTGGACGCTCTCCGGACGCCCCCGGCGCCTACACCTACGCGCTCGACGAGGTGTGGCAGCGGGCGGCGGAAGGCGTGGCGGATGGAGCGACGGAGTTCCACATCGTGGGCGGACTGCACCCGGACCTGCCTTTCGACTATTACCTGGACCTGGTGCGCGGGCTGAAGCAGCGCTTCCCGCACGTGCATTTGAAGGTCTTCACCATGGTGGAGATCGGCTACATTTCCCGGTTGACCAAGCTCTCGGTGCGCGACGTGCTGCTGAAACTGAAGGACGCGGGCGTGGATTCCATGCCCGGCGGCGGCGCGGAGATCTTCAATCCCCGGGTGCGCAAAGTGATCTGCGATCACAAGACCAGCGGGCGGCAATGGCTGGACATCGCCCGAACGGCGCACCAACTGGGGCTGCGCTCGAACGCCACGATGTTGTTCGGCCACATCGAGACACTCGAAGAACGGGTGGAGCACCTGCTGCTGCTGCGGCAGCTCCAGGACGAGACGCACGGCTTTGTAGCCTTCATCCCGCTGGAATTTCATCCGGAGAATACGGCGCTCTCGCACCTGCCCAAACCCACCGGATTCGACGACCTGAAGAGCATCGCCGTGGCGCGGCTATTGCTCGATAACTTCGAGCACATCAAAGCCTACTGGATCATGCTCACGCCGCGGATCGCGCAGATTGCCCTGAAATTCGGCGCCAACGATATGGACGGCACGGTGATCGAGGAGAAGATTTACCACGATGCCGGGGCCACCACGCCGCAGGAGCTGACCCGCGCGGAGCTGGAGCGGTTGATCCGCGAAGCAGGCTACGAGCCCGTGGAGCGCGACACGCTTTATCGCCCAGTGGACCGAGCGGCGCTCCCCCCTGTTCGCCCGCGCCCCCCCAGCGCATTGGTCACCCTCAATACATAGTTCTCCCTCAGGGCGGCCCGGCCAGGGCGGGATTGGAATCGTTCCCGAATTCGAGTTGACGGAGGGAGGGGCGCAGAATACCCTGAGCGTAGAAAGGTTGGGCATGCGGCAAATCGTTCTCTATCCAGGTGAAGATGGCTACTGGGTTGTGGAATGTCCCAGTCTGCCGGGCTGCATTAGCCAGGGGAAAACCAAAGAACTGGCCATCGAGAACATCAAAGAGGCCATCGAAGGGTACATTGGAGCCCTAGAACAGGATGGGCTTCCAGTCCCGCCAGAGAAATTCGAGACCTTGTTGCTGGCGGTATGACGAAGCTGCCTCGGGTCTCCGGACGCCAGTGCGCATCCGCGCTGGCAAAAGTCGGCTTTTACCTCGTCCGCCAGCAGGGCAGCCATATGATTCTTCGACGCCGGGATCCTCACTGTCAGGTTGTCGTGCCGGACCACAAAGAACTGGATCGGGGTACGCTTCGGGCAATCATCCGCCAGGCCGGTCTGGCGATCGAACAGTTCGATGCGTTGCTCTGAAACCGGGCGGGGGCTCAGACGGTCAAAATCACCATGAAATCTCTAACCGTACTGCTGCTCCTGTTCTCCTTTGTGCGGCCCGGCCAAGCGCAGACGGCGGACGAGATCATCGCCAAGAACATTGCGGCGCGCGGGGGAATTGAAAAATTGCGGGCCATCCGCACGATGGTGGTGACCGCGCAACTGACCACGCCGCGCGGGGAAGGGCCGCTGGTGGTGCGGCTGATGCGGCCGGACAAGATTCAGGAGGACCTGACCCTGGGGGGCGTGGAGACCATCCGCACGTTTGATGGAAAATCGGCGTGGATGCGGACGCGGAAGAGCGGGGCGGAGGACACCCAGCCGCTGGCCGGCGGCGACGTGGAGAACCTGCGGGACGAGGGCGAGAATGGAATTGACGGCTCCCTGGCCGACTACGAAAAGAAGGGCAACACGGTGACGTTCGACGGGGCCGCGGTGGTGCCGGAGGGAAACCTCTGCTACAAACTCAAAGTTATTTTGCGCAGCGGCCACGTGCAGTACCTCTACATCGACACGAAATCCTTTCTCGAGGTGCGCGAAGAAATCGTGCGGACGTTCAACGGAAAAGAGACGCTCATTGAAGAGACGGTGAGCGACTGGCGCAGCGAGGGCGGAGTGCTCTTTGCCCACACCTATGTGAGCGGCCTCCAGGGCAGCGCCCAAAAGTCCACACTGCGCTACGTGAAAGTCGAAGTGAACCCTCCATTGGATGAAGGGCTGTTCCGGATGCCGAAACCCGGTGCGCCGGGCAGTCCGGCAGTTCCGAAGCCCTAATTCGGGATCGAATCGGACTTCGCAGCGCCAGCGCTGCCTGAGCCGCGCGGAAGAAAGGGCTGAGCGGCGAGCAGAGCGAAAAACGGCGCGTATTCCAGCCACAAATAAAACGGGTCGAATTTCCAGGCGCCGGTGGCCGCGTAGCCAATCAGGACGTGGTAGGAAAGAAACTGCAAGATGGTGAGGAGCAGCCACGCCGGGTTGGGATAGAACACCAGCAGGGGCGATACCCACAGGAAATACCAGGAGAACGCGTTTTGGGAAACAAGGGGGACCGCGCCGAACAGCAGGTACGCCGCACGCGCCGGATCCACGTTGCGCAGCGCGGCCCACAGCGCGATGCCGGCCACCACTCCCACTCCGATGCCCCACGCCCAGTCATCTGAACCGCTGAACCACTTCAGCATCAAGTACAGGCCGGCGTTGTTCACCCAGTGCTTCCGGTAGGGATGAAAGAGCTGGAGCACGGCGGGCCAGGCGGCGCGATACGGCCACCACGAAGCAGCAGCCATGGCGCAGGCCAGCGCCAATCCCGCCCAGGAGCGCGCGCTGCGCGGCCACCCCAGGCGGCGCAGCCACAGCGGAGCCAGCAGCACGGGGAAAAATTTGGAGAGCACGGCCGCGGCCAGCGCCAACGTTGACAGCACGACGCGCCTTTCTATAATCAGAAAGAGCGCGGCCACGGAAAAAAGCATGGCCAGCGGATCGTTGTGACCGCTGGCGGCACACTCCACCACCACCAGCGGATTCCATGCGTAAACGGCGAGAGTGTAGGACCTCCGGCCGGTTCGGCGAATCCACAGGGCGAGCAAGGCGAGCAAGAGGCCTTCCGCCAGAAGAAAGGGCGCTTTGAAGGCTCGCGGCTGGTGGGAGAACGCGGCCGTGGCCCGCAGCACGAGCTCGGTGAGCGGCGGATAAATGTTGGGCATTTCCTGATTCGAGACTTGCGGCCACCAGCCGTCGCGGAAACCGATGAGCCGGCGGTCTTCCGGCGCGATGGCATAGGGATTCCATCCGGCCTGCTGGATGATGCCGTCCCAGCGGTAGCGAAACAGATCATCGGAGAGCGTGGGGTACATGGGGACGAGGGTAAGGCGGAAAACGAACGCGGCGGCAAGAACGATCCAGAGCACTACGCTACGCTCCGCGGCGCGTTCCATCAGGTAAAGGGCCACGAGATAGACAATGCCCGCGGCGAAGGCCACGGCAATGGTTTCCACCACCTGCACCTTCAGGTTGGCGAGGCGCGGCAGGATCAAGAAGAGCGATTCCAGCGCCACCGCGGCGGCGAGCACGGCGGGGATGGGGGACGGCGGAGAGGATTTTCCGCGGGAATCCGCGGGCGGGACAGGGCGTGAGTTCACTCTACAGTTCGGGGCTGTGGCTGGCGCTGGCCCAAGGCCCGCTCTCCGCGGTGTGGCGGCGGCTGACCGACCAGACCTTCCGCGGCCTTTACCAGACCAACGCCTTCGACCTGGCGATCATGCTGCCGTACTTTGCCGTGCTGCTGGTGCTGGCGGCCTACGGCAGCCATCGCTATTGGCTGGTTTATAATTTTTTCAAGCATCGCCAAGTGCATCCCGGCCCGCCCCCGGAGATGGCCGAGTGGCCCAAGGTTACCATACAGCTACCGATCTTCAACGAACGCTACGTGGTGGATCGCCTGGTGGAATGCGTAGCCCGGCTGGACTATCCGCTCGAGCTGCTGGAAATCCAGGTGCTGGATGACTCAACGGACGAGACGGTGGAGGTGGCCCGAGCCTGCGTGGATCGGTACCGCGCATTGGGGCTGAAGATCCATTACCTGCATCGCGACAACCGCGCGGGCTTCAAGGCCGGGGCGCTGGAAGAGGGCATGAAATCCGCACAAGGCGAGTTCATCGCCATTTTCGATGCAGACTTCCAGCCTAACCCGGACTTCCTGAGGCGGACCATCCCCTACTTCCAGAACCCGCGGGTGGGGATGATTCAAACTCGCTGGACCTACGTAAACCGGCACTATTCCGCGCTCACGGAGGTGGAAGCGATTCTGCTGGACGGCCACTTCGTGATGGAACACGGCGGGAGATATCGCGAGGGGAGCTTTTTTAACTTCAACGGGACGGCTGGGGTGTGGCGGCGGGCGGCGATCGAAGATGCCGGCGGGTGGGAGCACGACACGCTGACGGAGGATACCGACCTTTCCTACCGGGCGCAGCTTCGCGGCTGGAAATTCATCTATCACATCGACATCGAGTGCCCCTCGGAGCTGCCGGTGGAGATGAACTCGTTCAAGTCGCAGCAAGCGCGGTGGGCGAAGGGATTGACGCAGGTGGCGCGGAAGAGCCTGCCGCGCATCCTGCGCTCGGGGATTCCGCCGCACATCAAGGCCGAGGCGTTTTTCCACCTGACCGCGAACATCAGCTACCCGCTGATGATGGTGCTCTCCACGCTGCTGCTGCCAGCGATGATCGTGCGCTTTTACCAGGGCTGGCTGCAGGTGCTGATCATCGATGTACCGCTGTTCATCGCTTCGAGCTGCTCGATCTCCAGCTTTTACATGATGTCGCAGCGCTACCTGTACCCGAAGACCTGGAAGCGCAGCATCCTCTATCTCCCCTTCGTGATGGCCATGGGAATCGGCATCGGGGTGCGGAATTCCATCGCCGTGCTGGAGGCCCTGCTGGGCATCCAATCCGAATTCGTGCGCACACCGAAATACCGCATCGAAGGCCAGGCGCGGGAAAACTGGATCGCCAAAGCCTACAAGAAGCGCTCCGGCTGGATGCCCTGGTTGGAGCTGGCGCTGGGATTCTACTTCGGGTTTGCCATTTTCTATTCCATTCAGAACGAAAACTACGCTACCGTGCCGTTTCTTTTCCTGTTCGTGCTCGGGTACGTGTACACGGGCGCCATGTCGCTGGGCCAGGGGTATCTCGAGCGGCTGCGCTACGGAATCGCCGCCGGAGAAACGCGGCCCGCGGCCACCGGCGCCCCCAGCTTTTGATTGTTACTCGCGCGCAGGGCCTGCGCCCCGGGCTTCCGTCTCCGGTTCTCCGTTTCCCGCGCCCGCCGTTCAGAAACTCGCTGGACTCGCCGGGGTGTGAACCGCTGGGCCTGCGGTACAATGCGCCACGGAATTCGCGGGGCACGGGACGGGGGATTTCGAGACCATGCGAGCGGTGATCACCGGCGGGGCGGGCTTTCTGGGCTCGCACTTGTGCGACAAGCTCCTGGCAAACGGCTGGGAAGTCTTGTGCGTGGACAACCTGATTACGGGGGCGGAGCCAAACATCTCGCATCTGGCGGCGGAGGCGCGCTTCCGTGTGCAGCGGCACGATGTGAGCCGCTACATCGACGTACCCGGGCCGGTGGAGTATGTGCTGCACTTTGCCTCGCCGGCCAGCCCGGTGGACTACGCGCGGCTGCCCATCCAAACGCTGAAGGTGGGTGCGCTGGGAACACACAACACGCTGGGCCTGGCGCTGGCCAAGAAAGCGAAATATCTGCTGGCCTCGACTTCGGAGTGCTACGGCGATCCGCTGGTTTCGCCGCAGCCGGAATCCTACTGGGGAAATGTAAACCCTATCGGCCCACGCGGCGTCTATGACGAGGCGAAGCGATTTGCCGAGGCGATGACGATGGCCTACCACCGCTACCACGGCCTGGACACGCGCATCGTCCGAATTTTCAACACGTATGGCCCGCGCATGCGGCTGAACGACGGGCGGGCGCTGCCGAATTTTATCTACCAGGCGCTGACCGGCCAGCCGATCACCGTGTATGGCGACGGCTCGCAGACGCGCAGCTTCTGTTACGTGAGCGATCTGGTGGAGGGCATCTACCGTCTGATGCAGTCCGAGGAGCACCAGCCCACGAACATCGGCAATCCGCAGGAGATCACCATCGCGGAATTTGCCCAGCGGGTGAAGTCGCTCACCGGCTCGGCCTCGCCGATCGTCTTCAAGCCGCTGCCGCAAGACGATCCCAAACAGCGCTGCCCGGACATCAGCAAAGCGAAAAGCCTGCTCGGCTGGGAGCCAAAGGTGGCGCTGGGGGACGGGTTGAAACTAACGCTGGACTTCTT
>DATIYQ010000238.1:0-15837 GCA_035517515.1 Binatia bacterium | reverse complement strand
CCTCTCCCACGCAGAAGATCACCTACATGGTCGGGAAATGGCAGATCATGAATCTCCTGGGCCAATATCGCGACCGCCGCGGAAAGGACTTTCGCCTTGGCGAATTCCACGACCAGCTCATCTCCTACGGCAGCCTCCCGCTTTCCGTGGTCACCTATCTGATGCTGGATGATCCGACGGCGCTTGAGGACGCGTTGCGATAAGCGCCTGCGCGTCGCGTTCCTTGGAATCGCGCGGCTGAAATCCTGCTCCGCTCGGCGTGCAACCGGCCTGAACCCTTTCACCGTGCCGCCACGGATTTTCGCCCGCGCTGGTCTCCTCTGGCCCACTCCGGCGGAAATCCAGAAGGCAGCACCGGGCATCACACCTCTTGCGATCTTCGAGTGACTCCAGGGAGAACTCTATGCGCACATTTCTGGTCGGACTGATTGTGGGAATCGCTTGTCCGTTCGTCCTGGCGCTGGCCGGCGGATTGCTCGGATTCGCCCCCATTGACGCAAGGTCCAGGCCGCCCGCGTGGGAGGGGGCGCTGGCATACCGGATCCGGCAGGCCACGCTGGACCGCCGTGTGGCCAAAACCGCCAATCCAATGGACCCCACGGAAGCAAATCTGCTGGCCGGAATGAAGCTGTACCAGGATAACTGCGCCGGATGCCATGGGGGCGCCAATGGAGAGAGCGCGTTCGGCGCGAGCTTCTACCCCCGGGCTCCGCAGTTCGTCACCCACCTGCCGGTAACGCCGGACTGGGAGATGTTCTGGATCGTAAAGAATGGCGTGCGCTATACCGCCATGCCCGCTTGGGAAGGCATGCTCGGTAAGGATGCGGACCAGAAGATTTGGCAGGTGCTGGCTTTCATCGACAACCTTGAGGCTCTGCCGCCGTCCGTGAAAGCGGAGTGGCATAAGGTGCCGGCCAACTGATGCCGCGAAGAAGGTGTTGCGCGCGGAGCCGACGCGAGTCGCCGGCCCCACCTCCGCGAATCTGGGGCACGCCCGAGCCCGGGTCAGGATCCCCGCAGAGAGAGACACTCCGCCCGGCGAGTGTACCGTTGCCACCAGTTCCAGCACAGCTTCAGCAGCAGCAGGGTGATCATTTTCTTCTCTCCCATCAACTTTCCCGCTGGGCGTGGCTGCGCGGTTGGGTGGGCTTGCCCGCCGATTTGCTGGACGGGTTCGGTTCCGCGCCGGCTTCCATCCGCAAGTCCCGCAGTTTGGACCTCACCTTCCGCGCAAGCCGGACTGGCAGCCCTTCTGGAACATCAAGAATGGCGTGCGTTACACGGGCATGCCGCCGTGGGAGGATCTCCTGGGCAAATCGGTGGACACTTCCATGTGGAAGCTGGCTGGCTTCCTGAACCACCTCGATTCTCTGCCCCCCGCGGTCAACGAGGAGTGGCAAAAGAAGCCGGCGCCGTAAGCGAACTCACTACACTACGGAAGCAGGTCTTGCCGCACCTGATGGCCTGTCGTAGAGTTGGCGCGCACCCAGAATCGAGGCAGCTGAGTCCAGACCTCAGTCCAGAAGGCTGGAAGGATCTGGTGGAAGGAAACGAGTAGCTAGGAGCCCTTCCCTTTGATTGGGCGAACTATCTCGCATTACCGCGTCCTCTCGAAACTGGGCGAGGGCGGCATGGGGGTGGTCTATCGCGCCCAGGACACGCGCCTGGGCCGCGAGGTGGCGCTGAAACTTCTCCCTCAGGATGCACGTGATCCGCGCGCGCTCGAACGATTCCACAGGGAAGCCCGGGCCGCATCCAAGCTGAATCATCCCAACATCTGCACGATTTACGACGTGGGCGAGGACTCCGGCGAATATTTCATCGCCATGGAGCTGCTCGCGGGGGAGAGCCTGCAAGGGTACTTAGCCGATAAACGGCCGGACATCGAGGCCCTGCTCGACCTGGGCATTGAACTGTCCGACGCCGTAAATGCCGCGCACGAAAAGGGCATCATTCACCGCGATCTGAAGCCCGGCAACATCTTCGTGACCGCGCGAGGGCAAGCGAAGATTCTTGATTTCGGTTTGGCCAAGCGGTCCTATACGGGCGGCGAAGCAGACCAGATGACCGCGAGCGCGGGCGAGAAACACATCACCCATACCGGCGCCGCGGTTGGAACTACGGCGTATATGTCTCCCGAGCAGGCGCGCGGGGAAGCGCTGGACACGCGTTCGGACTTGTTTTCGCTCGGGATCGTTTTCTACGAGATGGCCACCGGCCGGCTGCCGTTCACAGGCGCCACTCCGGCGTTGATCTTTGAAAGCCTTCTGCATCGCGATCCGCCTCTGCCCTCCGCGCTGAACCCGGAATTGCCTGCGGAATTGGACCGGATTGTGGGAAAGCTTCTGGAGAAGAAACGCGACGAACGGTACCAATCCGCGCGAGACCTGAATGTGGATCTCAAACGGCTCAGACGGCAGATAGCCTCGGGGACCAAGGCAGTTGCCGAAGTGTCCGAATCGGGCGGGAAGGCGGCCGCGCCGTCGCGCAGGCGCCGCTGGCTGGCGCTCAGCGGCGTCGGATTGCTCGCTGCGCTCGCCATCGGCATCGCCATCGATGCTCTCATCCCGGCACGGCTTCCGCGCGTTACCGGCTTCCGCCAGCTCACCAACTCTCCGAATCAAAAGGAACGTCCATTCGTTGCGGCAAACGCGGTCTATTTTCTGCAGGTTTCGCTCACCGACGACTCGACGATGCTTTCCCAGCTTTCGACCGAGGGCGGCGAGCCAGTGAAGCTGCCGCTCCCTTTCCAGGTCGCGCCCATTTTCGACATCTCTCCGAAGGGGACGGAGCTTCTGGCAGGGAAACCCCTCGACGAATCCCGGGTGGGGCTCTGGATCATCCCGGTTCCCACGGGTTCGCCTCGAAAGGTCGGAGCGATCGAGCCGGATGAGGCGAGTTTCGCCCCGGAGGGCGAGGACATTCTTTACACCAAGGGCCGGGACATTTTCCGGGTGCACCGGGATGGAAGTGGCGCGAAAAAGTTGCTGACTGCGGCGGGGGAACCCATTGGGGTGCATATCTCACCGGACGGGAAGATCCTTCGATATTCCATCATCCATGACGGTCCGAACGAATTGTGGGAGTCCACGGCCGAGGGCGGGAATCCGCATCTCGTTTTCGCTGCCGGAGAGGACGCGTGCTGCGGCTCGTGGACCGCGGACGGAAGGTATTACGTCTACATGAAGGTGCAACTCCGCCAGAATGAGATTTGGGCCCTCCGCGAACACGCGGGGATTTTGCGGCGGAGACACGGCGAGCCGGTTCCACTCTACACCGGGCCGTTGAGTGTCACGTGGCCGGCTCTGTTTCCGGGCCGGCCTCGAATGTTTGTATCCGCAGCCCTGCCGCAAGGGGAACTGCAAATCTACGACTCAAAACGACGCAGATTTGTTCCTTTCCTCAACGGCATCTCGGTAGAACAGGTTCAGGTTTCGCGGGATGGAAATTGGATAACGTATGTCACCTATCCGGAGGGACTACTGTGGAAGGCCCGGCTGGACGGCTCGGATCGATTCCAGCTCTCTCCGTCTGACCAGCGCGTCACCTATGGAGGAATTTGGTCGCCCGACGGTACCCAGATCGCCTACAGCACCTCCGCCCCCACCCGGAAACTCTACCTGGTTCCCGCGAACGGAGGGACTCCTGAACCATTGCCCGTAGCCGGCGGACTTGCCCTGGTGGCCAGTTGGTCCCCCGATGGAAAATCTCTGGTCTTGGGAGCCTGGCCGGACGCGCCCGATCCGAGGATTCACATCTACGATCTGGAGACGAAAAAACTCACCGACCTGCCCGGCTCCGCTGGGCTGGTGTATTCCCTCTCGTCGCCGGATGGGGCCTACATCACCGCGGTGGCCCTCGACGGCCGGCCCAGCCTCTACGACACGCGAAGCAAACAATGGAATTCGCTCAGCCAGATCGGACCCTGGAACCGGTGGCTATGGTCGCGTGACGGGCAGTACCTCTATTTCGATTCCGCAGCGGCAGGGGGCGAAGTCAAACGATACCGCGTGAAGGACGGAAAGATTGAAACTGTAGCGAGCTTGGAAGGAATCCAGCGAGTGTATGGCGCCATGGGAACACGGCTCAGCCTGGGGCCGGGTGACCAGCCCGTCATTCTGCGCCGAACGGGAACGCCGCAGATTTACTCCATCGATTGGGAAGCGCCGTAGAGCTGCGCGCGGAAAAATGCCGTCACCATGCCCTTCCCCGCCGTGGCGAGTCCGCAGGCGGCGGTACAAAAGCACGACGGCGCATCGACGGAAGGCGGGCGCCGGTCCCCGCGCTACGACTGCTGGCCCTCGGGACTGTGTCCGACGGGCTGAGATTGCTTCATCTTCTCGCGCTGTTCGCGCAGGATGGCCTTGCGCGAGAGGCGGATCTTGTTCCCCTCGATGGCCAGCACCTTCACCAGCACCTGGTCGCCTTCGTTCAGTTCGTCGCGCACCGCGCGGATGCGCTGCTCCGAGATTTCGCTGATGTGCAGCAGGCCGTCGGTGCCCGGAAAAATCTCCACGAACGCCCCGAACTCCGCGATGCGCGTCACCGTGCCCAGGTAGGTCTTGCCGATCTCCGCGGTCGCGGTCACTTCCTGGATCAGCCGCACCGCCTCTTCTCCCGCCGGGCCATCCGTGGCGAACACGTGCACCTTCCCGTCGTCCATCACGTCAATCTTCGCGCCCGTGGTCTCCGTAATTGACCGGATTTTCTTTCCGCCGGGGCCAATCAGGTCGCGGATCTTGTCCACCGGGATTTGCAGCATGAACAGCCGCGGGGCGTACTGCGAGATGCTGCCGCGCGGTTCGGGCAGGGTCTGATGCATGATGTCCAGAATTTCCAGCCGTGCCTTGCGGGCCTGCGCCAGCGCCTCGCGCATCATGGCGATGGTCACCCCGCCCACCTTGATGTCCATCTGCAATCCGGTGATGCCCTGGCGCGTCCCGGCCACCTTGAAGTCCATGTCGCCATAGTGGTCTTCGGCCCCGGCGATGTCCGTCAGGATCGCGTACCGCGTGCCTTCCACCACCAGGCCCATGGCGATTCCGGCCACCGGCGCGCGCAGCGGCACGCCCGCATCCATCAGCGCCAGCGTGCCCGCGCACACCGTGGCCATCGAGGAGGAGCCGTTCGATTCCAGAATGTCGGAAACGATGCGCATGGCGTAAGGGAAACTCTCCTCGCTGGGCAGCATGTTGATCAGCGAGCGGTCCGCCAGCGCCCCGTGCCCGATTTCGCGCCGGCCCGGCCCGCGCATGAATTTCACTTCCCCCACGCTGAACGGCGGAAAGTTGTAGTGCAGCATGAAGCGCTTGAAGGTGTCCGTCTCGAACAGCAGATCCAGGCGCTGCATGTCTTCCTTGGTGCCCAGCGTCAGTGTGCCCAGCGCCTGGGTTTCCCCGCGCGTGAACAGCGCGGAGCCGTGCGTCCGCGGCAGCACGCCCACTTCGCAGTGGATCGCCCGCACCTGGTCGAACGCGCGCGCGTCCGGACGGCGGTGCCGGCTCAGAATGTCGTCGCGGAACAGGTGCTCGCGCAGCCGCTCGAACGCGCGCATGGCCAGCTTGGCCCGCTCCGCCTCTTCCTTGGGGATGGACTCCAGGATTTCCTTTTTGATTCCATCCACCAGGCCGTAGCTTTCCTTTTTCGGGTGTTTGGCCGTGTCCAGCGCGTCGTGCAGCCGCGCGCCCCACTTGGTTTCGATTTCCTTGTAGAGGGCCTGGTCGAACGCCGGCGGGGCCACTTCCACTTTGCGGAGATTCAGCTTGGCGTGCAGCTCGCGGATGGCGGCGACGATCTTCTTCGCTTCCGCGTGGCCGAACTCCAGCGCCTCCGCCACTTTTTCTTCGCTGGCCTCGAGCGCTCCGGCCTCCACCATCACGATGGCCTCATCCGAAGCCACCACCACGATGTTCAACTGGCTGGTCTTCTGCTCTTCGTAGGTGGGATTGGCCACCAACTGCCCTTCGATCAGGCCCACGCGCACTGCCGCCACCGGCGTGTCAAACGGCAGGTCGGAGCAGAACGCCGCGGCAGACGCCGCCGTGATCGCCACCATGTCCGGATCGTTCTGGCTGTCCGCGCTCAGCACCATGGCAATCACCTGGGTCTCGCGGTTCCAGCCGTCAGGAAAGAGCGGACGCAGCGGCCGGTCAATCATGCGCGACGTCAGGATTTCGCGCTCCGAGGGCCGCCCTTCCCGCTTGAAAAATCCTCCGGGAATTTTTCCCGCCGAGTAGGTGTACTCGCGGTAGTCAACCGTCAGGGGCAGAAAATCCTTGTCCGTGGACTTGCTGTCCATGCACGCGGCCACCAGCACCACGGTGTCTCCATAGCGCGCCCATACCGACCCGTTGGCCTGTTTGGCCACCCGCCCGGTTTCCAGCGTCAGCGGCCTGCCGCCGACTTGCACCGATACTTCGTGACGCATTCTCTTCTTCCTTCTGCGGCTTTGCGGTTGCCCCGGTCAGCGTGTGGCCGGCCGTGGGCCCATTCCAGAGCCCGGATGGCCTTTGCGGGAGTCTTTCGATCCGCGCTTTGCCTGCTGCTGGCCGCGAGCCGCTTCGATTGGATGTGACGTTGGGAAGACGAAAGGTGCGGGGGAATCAGAAGCGCCAGGATTGGCTCGACTCGCTTGCGGATCCACCACCGCCCTGCCGCTCGGCCTGTTGGGGGCCCTGCGGCTCGGCCCGTAGGGGCGCTGCTTGCTGCGCCCTCCGAGGCTCTTGGGGGAGGCGAGTGATCTGGGAAACCGCTGGCCCTTCCTGGCGCGTCTCTTTTCGAGCCGGGAATTGCGCGCGGCTACTTGCGCAAGCTGAGGCGTTCCACAATCTCGCGATACCGTTCCGGGTCCCGGCGGTTCAGGTAATCCAGCAAGCGCCGGCGCTTGTTCACCATCATGATGAGCCCGCGCCGTGATGCGTGATCTTTGGCGTGCATTTTCAGGTGGGCCGTCAGGTAATTGATCCGTTCACTGAGCAGCGCGATCTGAACTTCCGGAGAGCCTGTGTCCTTGACGTGTTGCCGGTATTGCTCCATGATCGCGAGCTTCGCATCCATGAACACTGTCCCTCCCCCTGAACCCGTGACCCTCTCTCGTTCTCTCTGTCTTCGGTCGTCTTTTTTAGTCTAGCACAACCTCTCGCATTGCAAGCCCTAATTTCCGCGATTCGCGGCCTGGCCGCGGGGAGCGAATCTTGCCCCCTCCGCCTTCGCGGCCTCAGAAATTCCACGCACCAGGCCTTCCCCCGGCTCCGGAAGACGAAAAACGGCGCCGCACCGGTGTGGTCCGCTCCGGCGCGGCGCCGCGTTTCACCCTGTTGTCTCCACCCCGGTCAAGCCGGCCGGACCATCATTGCAGAACCGGAGGACACAGACCGCCCCCGTTGGTGCGCAGCAGATTTCCCAGCTTCTGCACCGCGGGCAATTCCGCGTCCAGGGCACGCTTGGTATCCGACAGCAGCCGGCGTTCGTTGCCCGGGCCGTCATCCCAGTCGCGATCGTCATTTCTATTCCCGGGTCCCGCAGCTTGGGGCGTTCCCGCCGGACCACCCTGGGCCGCCAGCAGCCCGCTCACCTGGCCTTCGAGCGCCTGAAGTTTCGTGTCCGCGCTGCAATAATTCTTCAGGCTGTCCAGGTGCACCTGCGAGGTTTCCGGATCCTGGGCCCCGGCCGCATCGTCTCCCACGCTCAAGATAAATGTCTGCGCGTCGGTTTCCACCTGCTGGTTGAATTGGAGGATCTGGTTGGCCAGGGGTTGTAGGCGGGGATTCCTGGCCATGCGCGCCGCCGCCTTGTTGGTCTCTTGCACCGCCGGGAGCAGCAAACTGATGAGGATGGCGATAATCGCAATCACCACCAGCAGCTCAATCAGTGTGAATCCGGATTGTCTTTCGTTCTGCATTCGCGTCTTCATTTCGTCTCCCTCCTTGAATGGTGTATGTCTCAGTGGCCGTGTCCGTCGTGCGAATGATCGTCATCCCCGTGCGACCGGTCGTCTTCTCCGCAGCCGTCAAAACGGTCGTTGCGCGGATCAATTCCGCTCCACGCCGGCACCACGTCCGTGAATGCCGTTCCGATGCGGATTTCGTCCACGGCAAACGCGCCCGTGGAATAAACCCCGATGTGGTCCACGGTCCCCAGGTCCAGGTCGGCCTTTACAACACTGGTGGCGGGCTCAGAGCCACCCGCCTTCGGGTCTACATACAGCGTGAACAGATCGTTTCCCGGACGGAATTGCGCCTTCACCACCAGCAGCACCGCGCGCCCCACCACGGTGGCCGTGCCGGAAGGAACCTGCCCGAACCCGCCCCGGGTCTCGAGTACATATTGACCGGTTGCTCCGCCGCCCGGCTTGCCGATGAACAGGTCATTCCCCAGGCTCCCGTTCAGGGTCACCCCGAAGAAGCCGTCAAAAACACCGTCGTTCAGTTTCCCGCGCGGTTCCAGCAGGAAGCTCACGTACACGGTGGTGCCGTCCGCGCCCAGGGTCTGCTCCAGGTTGCGGATCATGCCGTTGATTTCAGATTCGGCTTGGCCCGATACGCTGCCCCCGCTCCGCTGCAGGTCCGGGTAACACAGCGAATGCCGCTCATACGAGTAATCGGAAGAAAAGGCATTGAAACCGCCTTGCACCCACGGGGCGCTGAATCCTGCCCCGCCCGCGGCATACACGGGAAACGAATGGTTGAAGCCGTCGTACACAGTTTCGCTGGCCAGGGCGAGCTGCCCCAGGGCTACGAACGCCCCCGCCGCCAGCATCCAGCAAGCAAATCCACGCGGTAACCTCATCGAAGCACCTCCCCTTTTCCCGGATTTGATTTGAACTGCTGCCACCCACCCGAACTTCCAGGTAAACCCGGCGCGCCACCGCCTCTACGGCTCCGGTACAGGCTGGTTTTTCGTGGCCAGCAGCTCCGCGTAGCCATCCAGGTAGCCGGTCGCGAAGGCATCCCTGTCCGCCGGTGCGGACCAGCGCCCCAGCGGCGCACGGCGATCCATGTACTGCGAAGCCGTCAGTTGCCCTTGGAACACTCCGTCGAAATATGCGGCCGTAGTTGCGAACCTCGCGGTGTGCTGAATCCGTTGCTTTCTTACTTCCTCCACCGGAATCGCACCCCGCGCCGCTTCCACGCTGGCCGAATGCTTGGCCACCACGCTCCGCGCAGCCGGCAAGACCGGAAGCAGGGATGCGGTCCCACAAACAAGCAATCCGAACCTGAGTCTCTTGGTCATGTACTTCTCCTTTCAGATCGCGCCGAGCTGGGATTCGGCCCCGTTTCCCGTTCAGGAACCAGAAACTCGCTCAGGAATGCGCTCGAGTCTCCCGGCCTTCTATTCCAGTAATCGAAAACGGCGGGCAAAAGACGACAGGGGAGAAGAATACCGATTGAGCGCTGCGGCCCATCGAGGTACCGGTGAATGGAATTACAGGCTGATCTGTTTGTAGTGGGCTCCCACTACGCAGTTCTTGAAGAAACTGGTTGGCGGCTTGACCGCCCCCAGCTTCTTGGCCTTCTTCAGCCTCTGCTGCTCTCTCTTGGGTTTTCTTGTGCGCGTCATTTCAAATACCTCCTCCGGATTCCCGCCTCCACGGCTGGCTCCAGCACACTGGGGCGGGATCTCTTCGCCGGCATCAGAGTTTGGCCTCCAGCGGAAACCTGCTGCCGGCCTCTATCCAGAGAATCGAAATCGGGGGGCGAAAGACGACAGGTGGGATGAAAAATTATTGCAGGTTGGGTCCGGCGAGCTGGCGGGCGGCACGGGAATCGGGGTGATCCGGGCCTAGGGCGTCTTCCAGGTTGGCGGCCGCGGACCGGAAGGCGGCATGCGCTTCTTCACTTTTCCCCTGCCCCTGGAGCGCCCGCCCCTTCGCCAGGTACGCCTCGCCCACGTCCGCCGAGAACCTCCCCGGCAGCGCGGCCTTCTGCAGCAGCGGCAACGCACCGGAGGCATCGGCCAGCGCCTCTTCCGTGTGGCCCGCTTGCAGCTCGATTCCGGAGATGCGCACCAGCGATTTCCCCTGGTAATCGGCGGATGCCCGGCCCTTCTTGGCCAGGGCCTCCATCATCTCCATCGTCTGCCCGGCCAGCGTCACGGCTTTCTCCAGGTCTCCCCGGGCCTGTGCGTTCTGTGCCCGGTCCAGCGCCAATATGGCGAAAGCAATGTGGCCCGCCGGAACGCTTTTGCGGAGCAGCGGTTCCACCTCCGCCAGCATGGCATCTGCCCGCGCCAGGTTGCCCTGGGCGCGATAAATTCGCGCGCGGTGCAACCCGGTCTGGCTCAGCGCAATGTCATCGCCGTTTTGCTTCGCCTTTTCATAAGCCCGCGCGCAGAAACTGTCCGCCTCCTCCAGCCGCCCCAGTTCGTACAGCGCCTGGCCGTAGTTGGCGAGCGTCGTAAGGGAAACGGCGTCCTCTCCCGGCCCCTTCCGGCCGATCTCGATGGTTCGGCGCAGCACCCGCTCCGCGTCGAGCGGCCGTCCGGCGCGGTTCAGCATCGCGCCCCAATTGTTGAACATCGATGCCGCCAGCCGCGTCTCATCACGCCCCAGCGCTTCCAGCCGCCCCACCAGCCTCCGGTACACCCCGTCTGCCTCCCCGCGTTGGCCGGCAGAGTTTTCGGCGCGCGCCAGCACGATCAGGCTGTCGAGTTCCAGCGAATCGGAATGAAAGGAGGATTCCTGCACCAGGCGTTGTCCGGCCTGGGCCCGCGTCACGGCATCTTGCTCGCGGCCGGCCGTGGCGGCGACTTCGCTCCCGCGCAGCAGGCAGGTCACTCGTTCCACCACGTAGAGCGGGTCCTCCGGAAGTTCCCCCAGCCCCTCCTGGATCATGGCCTCGCCACGCTCCACATCCCCGGTCCGGGAGAGCACCTCGCCCAAATCACAGGAAGCTCGCGCGCGCGTCGCCGCATCGGGAAACTTGCGCGAAAGCCCGTGAGCCTCCTCCATCAGTTCCCGGGCTTTCTGGTACTCGTCCAGCGCAGCATGCTGCCGCCCAATGGAAATCAGCAGCTCCGCGCGCGAAATCTCGCCCTCCTGTTGCCGCTGCACGATGCGCTCGGCCCCCGCCAGCAGGTCGTTTACGGTGAAGGTTTTTCCCACCTGGGCCACATCCGACAGCACGTAACTGTTCAGATCGTTCACCGCCTCCGCCCGGGAAAGCTGCCGGAACGCAAAGTCGCGCTGCACCTCCGCGCGGTGCGCCTGGATCAGCGTGCCGGTGACGCCCGCCACCAGGGCCGCAAACGTCAGGCTCGCCAGCGCCACCGGCGTCCGGTTCCTGCGGACAAATTTGACCGCGCGGTAGGCCAGCGTCTCCGGCCGCGCGCTGATCGGCTGGTGTTTCAGATACCGGCGCAGATCCTCGGCAAACGCGGTCACCGAAGCGTAGCGCTCCGCCGGCTTCTTCTTCAGCGCCTTGGCCACGATGGTGTCCAGGTCGCCGCGAAGCAGGCGGCGGAGTCTCTCCGGCGAAAGTGCCCGGCGCTCCGCAACCTCCTTGAAATCGGTGGAGGGAATCGCGTCGGATGCGCGCGGCGGCTCCGTCTCGGTAATCGCCTTCACCAGCTCCGCCGGCGAATGCGGGCCCCGGCCCGCGGGATGTTGTCCGGTGAGCAGCAGGTACAGCAGCACCCCGAGTGCGTACACATCGGTGGCCGTGGTCACCGCCCCGCCCATCACCTGCTCCGGCGCCGCGAATTTTGGAGTGAGCGCCACTCCGCCCTCCAGCGTCAGCCGGGTTGCCGCCGCGGATCCCCCTTCGTCCTCCAGCAACTTGGCAATCCCGAAATCCAGCAGCTTCACCTGGCCGTCGTTGCGCACCAGCACGTTGGGCGGCTTGATGTCCCGATGCACAATCAAGTGCGCATGCGCCTGGGCCACCGCGCTCAGCACATCCAGGAACAGCCGGATGCGCGCCTCCACGTCCAGCATCTGCCGGTCGCAGTACTCATCAATGCGTTCTCCCTCCACGTGTTCGAGCACCAGATAGGGCTCGCCGTCGGGAGTGACGCCCGCATCGAGCAGTTCCGCGATATGCGGGTCCGCAAACCGGGCCAGGATGTCTCCCTCGCGCTTGAACCGCTCCGCGTCCTGGGGAGTCACCGCCAGGCGCAGCACCTTTACGGCCACGCGGCGCTGGAAGCGCCCGTCGCTGCGCTCGGCCAGCCACACGCTGCCCATCCCGCCCTGGCCGATCAAAGAAAGCAGCCGGTACGCGCCGATGGCCTTGCCCGCCACAGGCGCCGCGCCCGGCGCCGCCGCCGGTCCGCGCTCCATAAATTTTCCCTGGGACAGCGCGTGGTGTTCCGCCAGCAGGGTTTCGAGAAGCTGGGCCAATTCCGGCTGGTCCGCCCGGAGCGCCGCCAGCCAGGCCGCGCGTTCCCGCTCAGGCAGGGAAAGCGCGTGATCCAGTTGAGGGCTCACTTCCCGCCAGCGCTCTGGACTCAGTGTGGACATGCTCGTTCAAACCTGCAGATCCGCGCGGATGCTGCGGTAGAGATAAATGCGCGCCTTTTCCCACTCCCGCTGGGTGGTCCGCTCGGAGACACCTTTCATCGCCGCAATCTCGCCGAACGTGAAGCCGCAGAAAAATTTCAGGTCCACCACTTCCGCCAGCGCGGGCTCCGCTTTGGCCAGTTCCTCCAGGGCCTCGCCGATCCGGCTCAATTCCCGCGCGTCCGGCGCATTCTCCATTTCCGTGTCGCTGGAAGTGATCTCAAATTGGCCGCCGCGTTTTTGCGCGCTGCGGTTGCGCGCATAGTCGATGATCAGCCCGCGCATCACCCGCGCGGCATACCCCATGAACCGCGGGCGATCCGGAAACGTCACGCCTTCCTTTTCCGCAATCTCGATGTAGGCTTGATGAAGAAGCGTGGTCGCGCCGAGGCTTACCGGAAAGCCTTTCCGCGCCAGTTCGCGCCTGGCCAGCCGGTGCAGTTCCGCGTACAGCGCGCTGAACAGCGCGTCGGCGGCCGAACTGTCCCCGCGTTCGGCGGCGTCAATGAGTGACGCCAGAGTAGGCTGGATGTTCACGTTCTTGCTTACTTCCTGCCTACGCAAATCTCCCGGGGCTGGGTCCTCAAGAGAGGCCTGATTCTAGCCCCAATTCCCCGGTACGGAAAACCTTTCTTCTCCCGGCGGCCGGAGCTTCGAATCGCTGCCGGCCGCAGGCGGATTCCGGGCCGGGTCGTCCTCCGCCGCGCACGCTTGAATCTCCCGCTAGCTCCCGCTAGAGTGCCCGCGAAACTTTCCACGGAGGACGCTGATGGCGAGCGGAGCCGGCACGGCGCAAGCCCCGGGCGAGCCCGGGATTCCTTACTGGAGCCCGGCCACGCGCCTGGCGTTTCGCTTCTGCTTCCTCTACTTCGGCCTCTACTGCCTCCTCACGCAGATTCTCACCGGCTTTATTCAGCTTCCCGACCAGGAGATCCCGGATCTGGCCACCCGCTGGCCGTTGCGACTGGTTCCCCAGTGGGCGGCGACGCACCTCTTCCGCATCACCGCGCCCCTGGCGTTTGGAGATACCGGAAGCGGAGACCGGATGTTTGACTGGGTGCTGGTCGCTTGCCTCCTGGCCATCGCCGCCCTGGGGGCGGGGATCTGGTCCCTGGTGGATTCGCGGCGGCGCAGCTATCTCTCGCTGCATAACTGGTTCCGCGTGTTCCTGCGCTTTGCGCTGGCCGGCCAGATGCTGGCCTACGGATTCGTCAAAGTAGTGCCCATGCAAATGCCCTTCCCTTTTCTGACCAAACTGGTTGAGCCCTTCGGCAATTTCTCCCCGATGGGAGTGCTCTGGGCGTCCATCGGCGCTTCGCCGGCATACGAGAGATTTGCAGGGAGCGCGGAAATGCTCGCCGGGGTGCTGCTGATTCTCCCGCGAACGGCGCTTCTGGGGGCGCTGGTGTGCCTTGCGGATGTGATCCAGGTCTTCATGCTCAACATGACCTACGACGTGCCGGTCAAGCTGCTTTCGTTTCACCTGATTCTGATGACAGTATTCCTGCTCGCGCCGGAGCGTTCACGCTTGGCCGCCTTTTTCTTCTCCACGCGCGCCACCCCGCCCTCTTCGCTGCCTCCGCTTTGCGCCACGGCCCGCGGCACTCGCATCGCCGTCGCCGCGCAACTGGCCCTGGGAGTTTGGCTCCTGGGGGTAAACTCCTTGGGGACGCGCTCCGCATGGCACCAATACGGCGAAGGGCGCCCGAAATCCGTCCTCTACGGCATCTGGAACGTTGAGCAGCTTTCCGTGGATGGAGAGCCGCGTCCTCCCCTGCTGACCGACACAAGCCGCTGGCGCCGTGCGATTTTCAATTTCCCCGCGGGCGTGGCTTTTCAGCGCATGGACGACACCTTCGTGGGTTACGGCGCGGCCATCAACCTGAACGAGAAGAGCCTGGTCCTCACCAAAGGGGGAAACAAGGATTGGAAGGCCACCTTCCGGCTCTCGCGCGAACCTGCCGACCATCTCACCCTGGACGGTGATATGGACGGTCACGCCACGCACATCGAGTGCCGCCTGGTGGACCACACCAAATTCGTTCTGGCGACCCGGGGCTTCCACTGGATCCAGGAATTTCCCTTCAATCGCTAACCCGGGTGTAGCAGCGTGTGGCGCGATCCGCACGCCCCTCTCCACAACCGTAGGGGCGCTGCTTGCTGCGCCCTCCGGCTGCCCACGCGCATCGGCTCTGGGTGTTGCCCCCGAATCCGCTTCAGGCCATCTGGCCGGACTTCTCCCTTCCCACCAGCGCGAGAAACTCTCCGCGCGCCCGCGCATTCTCGCGGAATTCGCCCAGCATGGCGCTGGTCACCGTGTGCGAATGCTGCTTTTCCACCCCGCGCATGGCCATGCACAGGTGCCGCGCTTCGATGATCACACCCACGCCGCGCGGTTCCAGTTGCTCCATCAGCGCCTGGGCAATCTGGCTGGTCAGCCGCTCCTGCACTTGCAGCCGCCGCGCGAACATATTCACCAGCCGCGGAATCTTGCTCAGCCCTACTACTTTGCGGTCCGGCAGGTAGGCCACGTGGCAGGTGCCGAAAAACGGCAGCAGGTGGTGTTCGCACAGGCTGAACATCTCGATGTCCTTCACGATCACCATCTCGTCGTAGGCCACGTCAAAGAGCGCGCCGTTCAGCAGCTTTTTCACGTCCTGGTGGTAGCCGCTGGTCAGGTGGCGCAGCACTTTTTCAAACCGTTCCGGGGTGCCGCGCAATCCCTCGCGCTCAACGTCCTCGCCCAGCCGCCCGAGAATCGTCCGCATGGCCTCGGCGATCGTCTCCTGCTTCAGTTCCTTCACCAGATCTTCCTCAGTCGCTCGCGCCATTTGTGGCCCCCTCGATTTCCCTGCCGATCTCGGTCATTCCGAACCCCGGCGATTCCTGCCGGGGTGAAGAACTTGCTTGTTCCGGATGAAAAGCAGCGCCCTCATCCCGAAACGTCGGGATTCGGGATCACCGGGATCTGGAACGATCAGCCTCATGCCGCCTCGCCCGCATATTCAAAACTGTTCGCGCCGGTCTCTTCAATTCCAATGTACTCCAGCCGCGCGTGCGGATAGCCTCGCAGCCGGCTGAAAACCTCCCGGCAGATATTTTCGGTGGTGGGCACGGTCTCCCGGAACGCCGGCACCTGCTCGTTCAGATACACGTGGTCGAACTCCGCCAGGATTTCCCGCTCCACAAATCCGTCCAGCTCCGCCAGGTTGGTAATCATCCCCGTGGCTGGATCCACCGGGCCGGAAACGGCCACGTCCAGCACGTAATTGTGGCCGTGGCCGTGCGGGTTGGCGCATTTCCCGTAGACGCGGCGATTCTCCTCTTCCGTCCAGCCGGCG